>NZ_JAHOOJ010000019.1:0-79347 GCF_019132535.1 Erysipelatoclostridium sp. DFI.2.3
CTTACTTCTACCTATTTGAAACCCTTTCTAACGCTATATTTATGCTCTGTATAGACTTTTGTAGAAGAAAGTTCCACATTTTTTATTCGCCTTTTGAAAGTGGAATTTAACTTTTCACTTCAGCAATACAACAGCCCTTACGCATCCATCTGTATTATGTATTCATGCAAGAGATACCTTCCTATATTTTCAGATGACTTATAGGAAGAAATGAGCGGAAATAAGAATTTCCTTCAAGGGATATATTCAGATGTGGGATTCTTTTTCTATATTCAGCTTCATTTCCGCTATCAATTTTTCACTTCCTGCTTTGTTTAATCAGTACCTTTGTTTTAGGTGATTCCGAAGCCTATTAGCAGGGCTTGTTATCGCTCAGCGCTAACGCATGCAAAACAAGGATACACCTGCAGCTTCCATAAAATCGAGGAATTCAAAAGCCGGTGCCTTCTATCCTATATTGCCTGCATACGCTGCATATCTGTTACAGCATGTCCTGATGCCTGCTATTCTCTGAGAATTTCACGGGTATTAAAATCATTCAGACTGTGAAAATGAAGGCTCTCGTTTCGAAGCAGATAAGGAAAACCTATTGCGGTCTGTTTTTACTAGCAATTTGAATCCTGCAGCCTGCCATAAATATAAAGACATATTCCATTCCGCTGCTGAACAGCCCTTTGAAAAATGTCAAATATTCTCTTTAAACAATATATAAAGCATGCTTAATTAGTTTCCGTGCCGGTAGAATGTTTCCATTCCTCTATGGTAAGACTCATAATATGCCCGGTAAGTGTTTTTTGAAGCAACGGCCATTCTCTTACCTCTGACCCTGCATAATGAAAGCCGCATTTCTCCTGTACACGTCTGGAATTATGATTTCCTTCAAAGGAACCGCACCACAGTTTTTTCAAACAGCAGTCTTCAAAGGCATATCGTATCAGACATTGAACTGCCTCCGGAATAAATCCCTGTCCCCAGTACGGTTCCCCCAGCCAGTAGCCGATTTCACCCTCATCAGCTGCATTTGTCAGATTACACTGCTTTCCGATCATTAAACTGATATTGCCAATGGGCTCCATATTCTGCTTCAGCACAACGGCAAAGGTATTCGGTGCAGACAGCACAGTCCGTATGATTTCCCGGCTGTTTTCCACACTTTCATGCACCGGCCATCCCGCTTTGGGCCCGATGTTTGGATTTTTCGCATACCGATAGCAGCTTTCCGCATCCTCAACCTGCCATGGTCGAAGGATAAGTCGTTTTGTTTCCAGCATAATCTCCCTCTTTTCTATAATTCTCTATATTATACCAGATTCCTTTTTAATGACAAGCAATCGGCAGAAGGAACAGACACAGAAAGAGCTGCTATGAGAATTCATACCAAATAACAAAGCACACGTAACTTTGACATTCATAATATTCATTGGTAGCCTTTGTTTAATTGTATATTTCAAAAAATAGACAGCGGAAGATAAGGAGATTCTTACATAACCGTGGTAAATTCAAACTATGGAGAATTCAACATACTTATATTTATCAACAGAATTCATAGTCTCCCTTTGTAAATGCCTGAAAGTAAGAAAAATACGATAAGAACACCTGTTTGTTCAGATAAAGGAAGCTGCTACTTCAGCCGAAATTGCTCAATCCGTTCGATTGCAGAAATCAGGGCATTGCGAAAACCAAGACGCTCCAGCTCTGCAACTCCCTGAATCGTCGTTCCCTTCGGAGAGCTTACGCGATCCTTCAGCTGTCCCGGATGCTGTGGATGAACCAGTAGCTGCTTTGCAGTGCCAGCCATCATCTGCGCACAAAGCCGGTAAGCAGCCTCACGTCCAAGCCCATATGCCACTGCGCCATCCCCCAGCGCTTCTATAAACATGGCCGCAAAGGCAGGACCGCAGCCTGCCACGGTTGCACCAATTGTCATTTGATCACTTTCCAGCTTTTCTATGAAGGCAATCGCGGAGAAAAGCTGTTCAACGGCCACAGCCTCCTCTGTTTGCAGAGAATTCCTTTGTTCCCATAACATGACACCTTCACAAACGGATACCGGCATATTGGGGATCACGCTCAAATGTTGTGTATGTGGTGGAAGCAGTTGTTCATACGTTTCAAAGAACATACCGGCCGCAATAGAAACTACGGCTTTTCCCTGCAGGTGCTCTTTCACTGTGGAAATCGCCTCACTCATCTGTGCAGGCTTCACTGCGAGCAGGATGATGTCACACTGCCGTACCATATCAATTGCATGTTTGCATGCATGCATCCCACGCACTTCTGTATTTCTGCACAGCTTATCCCATTGCCTGGCACAGGCATACAGCTGCTCTCCCTTTACAATTCCACTCGCAAGCATTCCATCTGCCATGGCCTGTGCCATATTTCCAAATCCGATAAATCCTATGTTTTGTTTCAAATTCATCACCTCTGTATATCGTATGCAGAAAACGACAGCTGTGCACTGTCGTTTGGTAAATTCTGAATTTTATATCAGTTATTTCATCCACCGCTTCAGTGTTGGAAAATACTGCGTCATCATTTCCCGCGCTTTATCTTCACTCATCCCCGGATTTTCCTTAACCATGACAGGAACACAGAATTCAATCATTTCCTCCATTGTACAATCTGATGTAAATGCACCATGTTCATAACAGTATTTACAATAGTCCACAGACCTTGATCCGTCCTTTTCCGTTCCATATAACTCCTTTGTATCTCCCATTGGCATTCCACAGCACTGACAATATCTCTCTTCCATGATATGTCCTCCTTTATATGCCCACATGATATCATGAGAAATATGACAGCAGCCTGTCCTATTCCAAAAGAAATGACTCTATTTTTCTTTTTTCATATAGAAATTTGTCAACAGCTGTCCCTGCCGCTCCACCTGCTGTGCATAAATCAGCCGATAGCCACGCTGCAGGAAAAAATTCCTTGCCGTTATCGATGCATGCACTGAAAGAGTAGGTGATGAGGTTTCCGTTTCCAGCAAATCGCAAAGCATCGTGGCGATTCCCTGCTTCTGATGCTGATGGTGAACATAGAGGTGATCCAGATAACCGGTTTCATCCATATCCGCAAATCCTACCATTTTCTGATTGCTTGTGGCAACAAGAGTGGTATGCGCCAACAGCGCACTTTTCATTCGCTTCTCCTTGACACCCAGTACCCAGGCCGAAATCTGTTCAGTCGTATAATCCCTGCTGTTAATATTTCTCACGGTATCATAAAACAGCCGCAGCACCTCTGCAAAATCTTTTTCTTGAAATGTACGCAGCTTTACATGATTTCTGCTTTCCATACACTGACTCCTTTCTTATACCGGGCTGTATTGCACAGATTCAGCCTCATTTCAAATCTGTTATCTAATATGCATCCTTTTTTTATGGTATCTATCGGATATATTCAAAAGCTTAGCAGATTCTAATAGAAAAGTACAGGAGCCGATGCGAGGAAAAGGCATGCAAATATATAAAGAATCATGGAAAACATAGCAATCATAATTCTTATAAACGTATTGAATGCATTATTTCCTGTTCTGCCTTACATACTGCAATAGGAAAAACAGCAGTCCCATTCCTGCGATGATCAGGATATGATCCAGTGTATCGGTCGTATGTCCGCCATAGCTGTAGACAAGGCCAAACTGCTTTTTGAATGCAGTCAAATGCTCCGGCGGTATTGACTGAAAGGTTTTCGTTAAGACATCATCCATCATGATATTGCGAAACAACGCGGCACAATGACTCGGTGGAAACAGCGATATCACGGTTTGAAGCAGCTTGGGAAGTGCTCCTACCGGCACATAAATCCCCATGAGAAATCCGGATAGTGTGCCGATAATGGTCGTGACATTGCTGAAGGATGTTGCACTTTTAAAAAATGACATGAAGAAAAAAAGCATTGCCGTACAGGCCAGGATAGACAGCACCATGCATGCAAGCACCTTTAACAGTGCGGACAGTGTTAAGAAGGAGCCTCCATAAGCAACGATATAAAGCTCTCCGATTATCAACGTTACAACGGATACCAGAAATGTTATACATATGGTAGAGATGAGATAGGCACCGGTGACCTTCATTTGCGAAATGGGCGCAATATAAAAGTCATTGAGTATGGACCTGCTTTTATCCTCGATAATAATTCCAAGTACACTTAAAGAGGTTGTCAGCGAAACAATTCCCAGAGTTCCTGCCATGATCCAGGTATCACTCAGTTCTCTTGCCGTATCCGGGAAATCCTGCTTTAACGGCTGGATCATCATGTCACCTAGAAAGCATACATACAGTCCCAGTACAACAAATACTGCCATAAAGGAAAAAAATACCGAAGTCTTATCCTTGAAAAACAGCAGCATATTCCGTTTTATTAAAGAAATCATACCTGTTCCTCCTGAAGCATTTGCAGATAAAGTTCTTCAATATTACCGGGATGGTTTTCAAAGCGCTGAATATAGCGTTCGCAGAGGCGCAGGACAGACATCGTTTTCAGCATGCCTCCCGTGTGTATGCAGAGAGCCTCGTTTTGCTCATGAAATGGTATATGGTGTCGGTTTAGTTCTGCAATCAGCTGTGCTTTACTGGCCGGATAAAGCAGCAGCTGCTCTGCGGCATACTGTTTATGTACCTCCTTCATAGGCTTATCAAAGATGATGTTTCCCTGCTTGATAATGCATAAATGATCAGCAATTTCAGCCTCTTCCATATAATGTGTGGTCATAAATACGGTCATATGACGTTCCTTATGCAATGCGCTGATTGTGTCCCACAGCTGCTTTCTCGCCTTGGGGTCAAGACCGGTGCTCGGTTCATCCAATATGAGTATTTCCGGTTCCGGAATCAGTGCTCTGGCTATATCGCAGCGTCTTCGCTGACCGCCGGAAAGGGTTCCTACCGGCTGATGCATAATATCGTGCAGATCACATATGTCACATAGCTTCTGTACACGCCGGCACGCCTGTTTATACGGCAGATGATAGAGGGCACTGCGCAGAATCAGATTCTGTTTGACTGACAGCAACTCATCAAGGACACTGTTCTGAAAGACGATGCCGATACCTGATCGAATACGTTCATCCTCCTGTCCCAAACGGAAGCCATTGATTATAACCGTCCCGCTGTCCTTTTTCAGCAAGGTGCTGAGAATGGAGATCGTTGTGGATTTTCCTGCGCCGTTTGGACCCAGAAAGGCAAAGATTTCCCCTTTATTCACCTGAAAGCTGATGTTTTTGACAACCGTTGTTCCCTGATAGGATTTACAGAGCTGCTCAACGCGGATACTTGTCTCCATGATATTCCCCCTTTACAAAATGCATGCTTCAGTGCAGTATATGCAAATCAAGAGGGAGATATTTCACAGAATACATGCGGTAACAGTGGTGTCTTAGGCTACATGAATTATCGACTATAACAGAGCAAGGAGAAAATTGCTGGTTTTCAGAACATCTTATCCATCAAATGGAAGACACAAGGTTCTGCAGGAGAAGAGAAAACGGCCTAAGTCCTTTATGTAAGTGACATAAGCCATGTTTTCCCATAACCGATTTTTAAAGACAGTCTAGGGGTACATAGATATATGGTCTTCTGCCTTTTACCACATGGATTTGCAATTACATGCAGTTCTCCACATATTCAATGCCATGCTCCTGGCACCATGCAATTGCCAGATTTCTGTAATAATCTGCCTGAAAATCATACCATTGCTTAGTAATTCCCCTTCTGTTTACCATATCCTTGAATCTTCGAAACGCTCCACGTCCCTGTATGACTTGTTCCAGTTTATCAGCATCTTCACCTTTTAATGTCTGAATAAACTCTTCCATAATATTATACTCATGGATTTCAAATTTTGTTGGAAGCCTAAAAAAACGCTCAGGGTTATCTTCAATTTCATTTTCCAACCCCTCATTATCCATACCGGTACTTAATTCATCAGCAAGCAGCACACTTTTTCCAGTTTCTAAATCTAAAAAAAATGTAAAATTATCATCTGCCATTTCAATCGCTTCTATAATGGTACTTATATTAATCTTCATCTTGACATTCTCCTATTCCATTTTAAATGTGTTTTCTATTCCATATCGAGCATAACATAATTTTTTATTAAAATACAAATGAAAGCAGTATTTTTGAATAGACATAAATAAAAAAAAGCCTTTTTTATCAGGCTTTAACTCCACATACAGTAAAATAAAGGCCTTATACAACATGACAAAAGTATTTTCATTACATAATGGTGGAGTAAATTTATTCGTTAAAATTCACGGGGATTCTCCACTCGCATAGGCAAGCGATAATGTGTCCTACTCCACTATCCGTATTGATATGTTCCATGCCCTGATTTACAAGCATTATCGTGATTTCAATGTACTCAAAAATTACAATCTATTTTTGAAACAACCTATTTTCAAGCCTTTTTCACATGTTACTTCTGAACCCTTGACATCAAGACAACACTCTCAACGTGACTCGAACGATTAAAAGAGATAAGCAATGTGTATAGTAATCCCTTGTTGAAAATATTAGATTAAGCTTCACAAATATCATAGGTATATTATTTCTATCTGCTAATAATTCCGCTAAAAGTTGAAGATTTACCCATTATCGAGTAAAACTTTTTTAATATACAACTTCATCTTCTCTGATAATCGAATGGTATTTTTCAGAAATTTCATCAAAACAATCCTTACAAAGATCACCAGATAACACTCCATCTTCTTTATTGCTAAAAATATCATAATACTCGCTACACTCATCTAATACATCATAAAGACCATATAAATCATTTGTTTTCTTTAAACATCTAGCACATCTACATCCATCAAAACATCCAATCGCTTCATACGTATTTCCATCACAATAATGTACAGCATTTCTTGTGGTGTATAATAAATCTTTCGCAACACTAAATTCAAATTTCCCTTCATCATACAACTCTAATACCTTTTTAGACACTGAATTTAATCCATGCCCAATACTATGACAACTCATATTTTTAGCTCCTTATTTTTTTTATTATCACTAATCTAAATATATCATATTTTTTTATTTTACTACAATGCTTTATTATAAAACTGTATGATCTTCTTTGGTAAAGCATTTAGTTTTTTTCAAGTATACAAATTCTTTACTAATCTGAAATAAGGATAAACATCATTTTTCATTTATTACTTTCATTGATACTAAAAATTAGTTTATTTTCTAAACCTCTACTCTTCCAATATGTTCAAAGTCTTCATCAAAATTTCTACTATTTTTTTCTTGCGCAATAATTTCATTTACATCATTCTCTTTTAATGTTATTGAATAAGGGCATTTACCTCTTCCTTTATCCATTCTTGTTGCACATCTATAAACAATCTCACCTCTCTCAGTTCTTCTTCTATATGGTGCTCCACAATATCCACAAACAAGCACATTAGAATAAATCGACTTACTTCTGTATTGATTATGTCTTATTACTTTGTTTCCTTTTTCATCAAAAATACATCTTGATCTCATCTTCTTAAATTTTTGAACCTTTTCAAAATATTCTTTTGAAATCATGATTATTCTTAATATAGACTTTTTCGATTTGTCCAATATTTGCTTCCCTTTTCCCAGTCAAAGCATCTGATACAAATGTTTTTTGTTGAAATACATTTCCAATATATTTTTCATTTGATAGTAGATTGTTTATTGTTTTGCAATCCCATTTATCTTTTCCTGATGGTGATTTAATATTGAAATTTTCTAATAGTTCTTTTATTTGCTTCAAAGTTCTTCCTCTTAAATATTCATGAAGAATTCACTTTACTACATTGGCTTCTTTATCAAATATGGTTAATTCATTATTAATTTTTCTATATCCATACACTGTCTTCACAGGTAATTCACCTCGTTTCATCTTTACTCTCATGCCCTATTTCACATTTATACTTTTCGAAAGAGTCTGCTCTTGCTGTATCTATTTTCTCTTTATCAAAATACACATTATGTTTACGTAGTTCCCTCACATCTTTCAAAATATCCAATGTATTTCTTGCAAACTTACTAACTGATTTTGTAATAATGTAATCAAATTTGCCTTCTAATCCATCTTCGATCATTTTTTTATAGCTTGTTCTTCCATTCTTTCTTAACCCGCTTCTTCCAACATCGTAATACACTTCAACTTAATCGATTTCTATTACTTTATTAGAAAGTTCTTTAAAATATGCAATTTGAATATTTAAACTCGAACGTTGTTCTTCTACATTTTTACTTACTCTACAATATACTGCAATTCTTACTACTTCTTTCTTTTTATTTTTAACTGGTATCTTCTCTACATGTATCATTTTTTATTATCCTTATCACTCCAATCTTAACATATGAAAAAGATGCAAGTTATCATCAACAACTTACATCTCTATAAAACTGATTTAATTTTTTATCTTTTTCGCAACAGAACAATGGACTCAACATGGCTTGAGCGGGTAGTCTTGATAGCAATCTTGGAGCCTAACCGCTCATTATAGTGGGTAATAAGTCCACCAAATCCACTGAGTATTAACGAACAAGTCAATGCCTAAATCCCTAGAAAATTCCTGTATTTCAGTAAATAGGTCAAAGGAGATTTATGGCTTTTTCATAGTTCTGGGCGTTCTCCAGTTAGCAATCGGTCAACAGCATTTGGGGAATTGAGGTCTGTTCATAGGGGAACCGGCAACTTAATTTCTATTGTTTCTTCAATAATTTAATGTCAAATTTACCGCCCAATGCCGCTGTGCCTATTCCGACCGCTGTCATTAAAACAAAACTTGCAGCACTAATGATCTTCCAGTTAAACTCTTTCTTTTCAGTGTCCTTCTTGTCAGCCATGCAAGCAGATTTCATTTCCTGCTCTCGTATCTCGGTATCTTTTTTATCTACCGCATGAAAAATTTCCATTTGGCGGTCAATAACATCCTTCTGTTGTTCTGGAGTCAAATTAGGATTATCAAGACACTTACTTAAATCTGCACGTACTTTATCAGCATATTCAATGAACTCTCTTCTGCTTTCAGATGCGGCATCAATTTCTTTATTTAAAATGGCATAAACCTGTTTAGTGCTTTCATCATCACTTGCAACAATTTTTTCAAGAATGCCTTGATACTCGACCATTGTCGCTTGAATTAATTTTGCCAGTTCGGGAAATTGAGCAAGTACCTGCTGTGCTACTTCTGGGCGAAGTTCGTTCAGTTTTGATGCATAACTTAATATATCAATTTTTGATAAATTTTTAAAATCTGTCCTATCCATAAGTGAGAGAACGTGTTTTTCATTGTTTGTATATTCCATCCTATTTTCTCCTAACTTCATATTAAGCATCCATAACCTTGAACTGTTCGAAATTACCGAACAGTTCAACGGAGCAGTTACTCAAATTTTCCGAACAACTTACTTTTGTTGTTTCCCTTTTTGTTCCAGTAACTTTATACTTTCCAAATAGTCCTTTTCCACACTGCTAAGTGTTTTTGCCTTATACTTTTTATACTCCGTCTTAGCCTTTTCCATCGCCTGTAAATGACTAACCGTGCCATTTCCAGTGAGAAGATTTTCTCCTGTAGAAGTCAAAATCCCGTCCAGATGCTTTGCCCAATCCTCCATTGTCATAGGCACTTCTCGTTCTGCCTGTCTTTCAGCAAAATCCAAATACCCCGAAACCAGTTGACCCATTGAACGCAGTTCTTTCTCATCCAAATAATTCTTTGCAATTTTCGCTTCCTTTAAAGTCGGTTGTTCTCCTGAAAATGACATCAATCCCATGAAGTCTTTTTCGGCATCCGCACGATGATAGATTACCTCTGCCGCTGTTTCTCCGGAAACAGCATAGTGAATTTTATTCTGCACTTTCTTAAAAAACTGAATAGAAACCTCTGCTTTGGGATCATAGTCAATGCTTGTTGCATAGATTTCTAATACCTGACGATAAAATACCTTTTCTGATGCCCGGATATCACGAATCCGTTCCAGCAGTTCTTTGAAATATCCGCCACCGCCCAGTTCCTTTAGGCGGTTATCATCCATTGTAAATCCCTTAATCATATATTCTTTCAAGCGTTCTGTTGCCCATCGTCTAAAATTAGTTGCAATGGAAGATTTTACTCTGTATCCAAGGGAAATAATCATATCAAGGTTGTAAAACGGCATCTCTCTTGCAACTTCACGATTTCCTTCTTTCCGAACTTGTCGGAATTTCCGACAGGTTGAATTTTCATCAAGCTCACCTTCATCATAAATATGTTTTATGTGTTCCACAACATTAGTACGAGATGTCCGAAATAAATCTGCCATCTGTTGCTGTGTAAGCCACACCGTTTCATCCTGGACTTTAACCTCAATATTTGTTAATCCATCATCAGACTGATATATAAGAATTTCTCCATAATTATCCACTGTGGTGTCCTCCTAATCCTCTCGCTTTACATAGGTTAGTTCAATATCATACCCAAGGGCTTCCAGCATTTGTACAAAGGTCTTGTTCACAACACCATCTTGCTTTTTGATGATGCGGTTGACATACGGGCTTGTTGTTTTAATCTTCTCTGCAAGCTGTGCCTGCGTCATACCGCTTTCTATACATTTTACTTTTACGTCTACTTCTATATTATTTTTCAGCATTTAAATCTCCTCTGTCTGCATTCCCTTTACTAAATTACACAAATCAGATAATTTATTATACCATACTTCTTTAGCTTTTTCAATGCATTCCAAAAAAGTATTATTTCGGGCTTGTTTTTTTAAATTATTACGATAACATTTATAAATTCATATTGTAAAACAACTTTAATTGTTCGATGGTATAGGTGTAATTCTGAACTTGAACCTATTTGACAAGGTGATAAAACTCTCTACAAATGCTTTTGCAGAACAAATTCTTCATATGCATAAAGTGACTATAAAATAAAACCATTTATTTCCAACAAAAAAGTCGCAGATTTTCTGGAGTATAAAAAATCTACGACTCTCTATTATTTGTGAATCACAATCTAATTTTAGCTATTTTCAACATCCTTCAAAATCTTACCCTCATCCGTTCTCCATTCGATATTTCCGTTTGCTGATGCACCAAGTACAAAAGCAGCTGAACTTGATGGCGATTTGAATAATATCTCGTTTTTAATAATACTATTCTCGTCTATATTATCCTTATTGTTTTTCCTCTCAGTTTTCACATAATCTGGGCAACTTGGAACAATATCTGCTCTAATTTTGCTACCAGCTAAAACAACAAAACCTTCACTAGTTAACTTGCCCTTTGCATCTGCACCGCTACGTCTTATATAAAAAATCTTATTATCGCTTTCTGCACTATCGCTATTTGGAGCAACCATTGTTTTAGAGTCTGTAAGGGGTTCAAACACCTTATGCCCGAGCGTACCCATAATTATTTTTGCATAATCAATGAATTCCTCGAGTTCGCTTTCCTTTTCCTCTGTAATGTTGCCGGGTGTAGGGTCATTACCATTTTTCACAACATAACGTTCTGTCTCTTTAGCTATATTTGTAAATCTATTTTCAAGATAGCTTATCTCTGTGGGTCCGAAAGAGTTATTTGAAGTGGTAAACACCACAGTTTCCGTCCAGTAATCTTTCTCAGGATTGCGTTTATGCTCTTGCAAGCGATATAGTATCCCTTCGCCATTTTTACGAACGCCAGCCTGTCCAATATAAACTACATTTTCACCTGTTTGATCAGATATACCAAAGAGAAAATACACACCACTTTGCGAAAGGTCATCACGTCCCTTACAGCTATCAAGCTTTGTTCGTGGGATTTTATAAGCAACTCCTGTCCAATTAGCAAGAGTGCATTTCATTCTGCCATTTGGTTCTCCATCCATCAAAAATAAATTTATACTTTTCCCTCGCATATCTTTTCAAACCTCTTTTCATCTATTCTCTTACATACGTTTTTGTGTCTCTGATTGCTGTCAATAATCCCACACACTCGCACTATGCCAGCAGTCCTAAACACTCACCAATCCATAATTGAATAATAAGTCATAGGGCAGATTACAAAATTCCACCAAGTCATTTCTGCAATCTCGCCCCGCTTTTAAAATTTACCGCTCGGTTGCTCACTGCACCGACTTCCGATAAATGCCCATTTTATCGCTTTTTCGGCACTTTTTCTACTTGTTTCGGGTGAGCAAACAAACGCACTCAACATGATGCGTGAACGGAAACATATCCAGAGGCTGCACAATTTCTGTACGATACCCCTTCTCCTCCAGCAGCTTTAAATCCCTTGCCAGTGTCCCGGGATCACAGGACACATAAACAATCCGTTTTGGCTGCATCATCACCATACTGTCAATCGTCTGCGCATCACACCCCTTGCGCGGCGGATCTACCACAATCACATCCGGATGTGCCCCCTGCTCACACAGCTTTTTCGCATAGTCAGCCGCATCGCTGCACACAAACTCAATATTCGCAATGCCATTTAATGCCGCATTCTTTCTCGCATCACGAATCGCCTGCGGTACAATTTCAATTCCCGTCACATGTTTTGCCCGCTGTGCTAAAAACATAGAAATCGTCCCGACTCCACAATACAGATCCAGCACCGTTTCCTTTCCCGTAAGCTGTGCAAACTCCAGAGCCTTTCCATATAATATCTCCGTCTGTCTTGGATTCACCTGATAAAAGGACTTTGAGGATATGGAAAACTTCAAATCATGAATACTGTCAGTGATAGCACGCTCCCCAAACAGCAGCTGTTCCTTATCCCCCAAAATGACATTATCATCCCGCACATTCAGATTTAATATGACACTCTTCACAAACGGCAATGCCGCAGTCAGCTCCTGTACCATCTCCTTCCCATGTGGAATCTGAAAGGAACGCACAATCCAGACAACCATTACCTCATCACTGGAAAATGCATGCTTGATCAACAGATGACGAAACAGCTTCGCATTCTGATACTTCTCAAATAATTTACGCATTTCCTGTAATACCGCATTGATTCGTTCACTCTGAATCAGACACGTATCCGTATCAATGATGGCATTGGAATTGATACGATAAAAGCCAGTAACCGTTTTACCTTTCTCAACTCCGACCGGAATCTGCCCTTTGTTGCGATAATTGGTATAGCAATCCTGCATCCCCAGCACATCCCGCACCTCAATATCAAGGTGTGCTATCCGCTGCATCACATCCTGCACCTTCTGCTTCTTAAACCGCAGCTGCTCCGCATAGGACATATGCTGAAGCTGACAGCCTCCGCACTGCTTTGCAATCGGACAGGGTGGAGCAACACGCTGTGAGGATGTTTTACTTCTCTTCATCAGCCTGCCATAGCCAAATTTCTTTTTTGCCATCGTGACAACCAGCTCTCCCGCTTCCCCCTCCAGCATGCCTTTCACAAACAGCGGAAAGCCGTCTATCTTTACAACCCCGTGCCCGTCGTGCGTATATCCGCTGCAGACACCATATACCTGATCATTTCTCTTCATCTTCTCACCTCATTGAAAAAAGGGCAGGCCGCCCTTTTACTTGTTTTTCTTAGCTGCTTCTTCCTGCTGCTTTAACAGCTTTTCTGCGACGGATTTATTTTTCGGAGATGAAGGTGTAGAAACATTCGGCTTCTTCGCTGCCGCTGTCTTCGTCTTGATCTTATAAATCTGATCATCCGCAGAATGCTTGTCATCCGGAATGAAATTATAAACATGCACTTCCAGATCATACATCTTATCGGAATCGTTATTTGTAAAATACTTCTTGATAGGAAGAATATCATTCACCTTATCATAGGCTTCATTCATAATACTCTTCACCTTGGCACTGCTGGCATCATCCTTTGTATCAATATTGATACGCAAGGTAGCACTGATCAAATTGACTTCAACGCTTTCAACACCATCCAGCTTCATTGCGGACTTCACCTTGTCCAGCTGCTCTTCTGTTATGGCCGGATTCAGTGAATTGTCAAAACGGCTGCCGACCGTAGGACTTCCGCTGCTCTCCTTGGCACTCAGATAAATCCATCCAAGCAGCAGTACAGGAATCAGAATAACAATACCGGCAATCCAGTATAGTATCTTGCTCTTTCCGCCGCCTGCTTTTGTTTTTTTCTTCTTTTTACTCATGGGGTTCACTCCTGACTATATAGACAATGAGCATACTCCTTAGGAGTCATGCCTGATTACACGATTGTGTTTCTAGTATAGCACATTTACCAGTATAACACAAAACCGCGAGAATTACAGCGGGAATCTTCTTACGATTTCCTAAAATTGACAGCTTCACAGACAGGCTTTTTCAAAAGCTACCCTGCAATATATAAACCGGTGTTTCGCATAGCATCCGTGCCTTACGCTCGCAGGCCTCATCACCGGCTGGCGCAACAGAATGCTAGCGCTTTTTCAACTCCTCCTGAATCAGCTTATTCGTCATCGCCGGATTCGCCTGTCCCTTGCTGGCCTTCATTACCTGACCAATCAGGAAGCCGACAGCACGGTCCCTACCGTTTTTGAAGTCTTCAATGGATTGCGGGTTGTTATCCAGAACAGCGCTGACCATAGCAAGCAGCTCACTGCTGTCGCTCATCTGCTTCATACCCTTTTCTTCCACGACCTTCTTCGGATCCTTGCCCTGCATGATGTCCTCAAACACAATTTTTGCCTGCTTGCCGCTGATTTCACCGGCATCCACCATATTTACCATATCCGCAAGATGCTTTGGATTACACGGATTATCCACCAGCTTGATATTTGCCTTATTCAATGCAGCTGTAACCTCAACGATCACCCAGTTTGCTGCCTTCTTATAGTTCTTTGTATACTGACATACCTCATCGAAAAAGTTGCTCAGCTCACGATTGGCAACGAGTACATCAGCATCGTATTCCTTCAGTGCATAATCGTGCATATAGCGTGCCTTACGCTCATCCGGAAGCTCCTCCATATTATCCTGAATGTCTTTGATCCATGCCGCATCCAGACGAATCGGTGGAATATTCGGTTCCGGGAAGAACTTGTAGTCCACGTTTCCTTCCTTTTTCCGCATCAGAATCGTTGTTTTCTGCGTTTCATCATAACGACGGGTTGCCTGTACGACTTCCTCACCGTTTTCCAGCAGCTCCCTTTGACGTGCCACCTCTGCATCAATCGCCTTCTGTACATTGGAAATGGAATTCAGATTTTTGACCTCGGTTTTGGTACCAAGAGCTTCACTGCCCTGCGGACGTATGGAAACATTGACATCACAGCGCATGCTTCCCTCTTCCATTTTAACATCACTGACTCCAAGGTAATACAGCATACTTCTCAGCTTTTCCACATAGGCAGCTGCCTCTGCCCCGTTTCGGATATCCGGTTCACTGACGATTTCCACCAGCGGTGTTCCCGCACGGTTGTAGTCTACCAGTGTCCCCGCATCGCTGTGAAACTGCTTAGCGGTATCCTCTTCCATATGAATACGGTTGATGCGGATATCCTTTTCCCCGTCATCCGTTTTAATGGTGATGACACCGTTGGAGCCAATCGGGTGAAACTGCTGGGTTATCTGGAAGCCCTTTGGAAGATCGGAATAATAATAGTTCTTGCGATCAAACTTCACCAGCGGATCGATTTCACACTTCAATGCCGTTGCGGCCAGAATTGCCAGACGCACAGCATCCTTATTTACACAGGGGAGTGTTCCGGGATGTCCCAGATCCACTTCATTTACACAGGTATTCGCTACCTCTCCAAAGGATGTCGGTGCCCCTGAGAACATTTTTGTTTTGGTTTTCAGCTCGCAGTGGATTTCAATCCCTATGACTGTTTCGTATTTCATGCGTCTACCTCCACATCATTACCTTTTAATCCTGTTTCCTCTTCAATCGCCAGTCCGATATTAAACAATGTCTGCTCATCAAATGCCTTCGCCGTCATATTGATACCGATCGGCATACCTTCCGCAAAGCCGGTCGGCATGGTCATGCTCGGATATCCGGTGAAGTTGCCCAGCACCATATGATTTTCAACCACATTGTTATCTGCCCCAAGATGAGAATCCTTGGATTCCTCTGCCAGCGGCGCGATTGTTCCTGCAGCAGAGGCAATGACAACATCGCTGTTGGCAAGAACACGGTTCAGCTCCTCCACAATCAGGCGGCGAACCTTCTGCGCCTTGCGGAAGATCTTATCCTGATTTTCCACAAACAGAGAATAGCTTCCGATGACAAAACGCTTGCGTACATAGGAACAGAAGCCCTTTGTCCGGGTGTTGATCATGACATCCTCCACGTTTTCTCCAGCCTCACGCATACCAAAACGGATTCCATCCAGATTGGAATGGTTGGCTGTAGCCTCGGCATTCGCAATAATATAGTAGGTAGGCATCAGTGCCTTCATCAGCTTATCATCCATGCGCACATGTGTAACAGTAGCACCGCGTGCCTCCAGCTTCTTCATCAAAGCGTCAAAATTCTCACGGATTGCAGGATTTGCAACCGCCTCCTGTACATTATCCAAAACAGCAATTCGCTTTCCGCGAAGGTCATGATTCAGGTTAGCAGCATAGGCCTCCACTGCACGGTTGGATGAGGTCATGTCACGGTCATCGCGACCAGCCAGCACCTCCAGTGCAACCGCTGTATCCTGTACGGATGTGGTAAAATAACCCACATGATCCAGACTGGATGCATACGGAATGATACCATAGCGGGAGATCCTTCCATAGGTTGGCTTCATGCCGATAATCCCCTGGTATGCGGCCGGCTTGCGCACACTGTCACCGGTATCCGTACCAATGGCAAACGGAACGACTCCAGCCGCTACAAGTGCTGCACTGCCGCCGCTGCTTCCTCCGGAAATTCTGCTTTCATCCCAGGCATTGTTAACTGGTCCTGTGTACGCATTGCGGTTGGTTCCGCCCATGCCCAGCTCATCCATACTGGCCTTTGCTATTACAACTGCGCCTGCAGCTTGCAGCTTATCAACGATATGCGCATTGTATACCGGGATATAATTATCCAGAATGCGGGAGGATGCCGTGGTACGGATTCCCTTCGTATTCACGTTGTCCTTTAAAACAACTGGCATGCCATACATCGCTGCATCTGCGCCGATTGCTTCCAGCTCCTTCAGCTGCTCTTTCGGGTCTACAAAGGTAACAGCAGCATTTAAACGCGCCTGTGCTTCCTTCGCTTTTTCCAAAGCCTCGTAAACGCGGCCCTCCACGTCCTGCTTTCTCGCTCTTTCAAAATCCATTTTACTTCACCACCTTTGGCACATGTACATGCCCTGCTTTTGCACTTTTCACATTCAGAAGCGCGGCTTCCTGTGATATTACATTATCTACGCTGTCCTCACGCAGAAATGTCGTTTCTGCTTCAAACGGGTAGATCATTTCTTCAACACCCTCTGTATCAATGCCGTCCAGCAGCTCGATCTGCTGCAGCAAAACCTTAAATTCCTCCTGCAGCTCACTGACCTCTTCATCATTCAGATCAAACATGATGTCATGTGCCAGCTTCTTGAAATATTCTGCACTAAATTCTTCCATGATTGCCTCCATTCCTTCGCCTTGTGCGATTCAGGTTTCTGAAAAAGAGAATGCGTTTTGTTCAATACCGTCACATCTCTTTTCGATCTTCCCTTTTTTATTTATACCGTTGCATGAAAATCTTGAAAAGGCATAGCAACAGTTCCTACGAAATTCATTTTATTCTTCTTTTCTATTTCCGGATTAATACAGCAGTGTCTGTGCAACCGTACTGCTGGTACCCTTGTTTCTCGTAATGGTGGCGACATCTACATCATCCGCCTTGACTACGACCGTGATTTTAAAATTATTGCTGGAAAAGATGGAAAGCCGCTCATCCAGCAGCTGCACCGCCGCAATGACCTCATCCGCACTCTTGGCATGCAGCTTCACATTGATGCGCAGATCTGTCAGCTCATTATCCATGAAATGACCTTTGCCGATCATGTCGATATCCTGTCCCAGAAAATCCTGAAAGCTTGCCTTGTAGCGGTCGAAATAGGTTGCGTTTGTCCCGTCCAGCTTGGTTGCCGTGCTTGTCGGAAACAATGCCCATTTCTCATTGATCGCCTTGAATTCCGCATTGGTCTTGGATTCAAAATAGGCTTCCTCAAAGTACGTTCCCGGCAGCGTCGCATCATCGCTGGAGGTATTATACAGCGCTACATAAATCGGTGTGTTGTTTCCGATTTCCGGCTTTGCCTTTCGCAGATAATTAACCAGCTTACGCGCACATTCCTCGCCATACAGCTTCATTTTATCGCTGTCGATGGTTGCCTCCTTTGGTTCCGTACCGATTTTATCATTGAATACGAGCGCCAGTGACAGCCCTTTCAGCTCCTTGTTCTGATACCAGTCATATTCAAAGATATCCAGCAGCAGCACATCATTGGCTGTTATTTTTTTATCCCCGTCATCGGTTGGAAATACATCACCCACTGCAGGATTTAAACCGTTTGCATTTTTCTTGCTCGTTCTCCCCAGCAGTCCGCTGTTATCCGCGGAGGCATCCAGTGTATTGTAATCCAGATATTTTCCACCCCGAAAGGCATACGTCTTACTGGAGAAATATTCCTTGGAAAGCTCCATCAGCCCTGTACCAATGGTCAGGGTATCACTCAGATTGGTTTGCATCTGGGCATGCTTCTGCCCCGCATCACTCACTGAAAACGGCAGCAGTGCAGAGTATTCCCCTTCGTTGATGGCCTTTGTTTCCTCACTGCTTTTATCATTGTCCGCCTTGTTTTTATCTTCCTTATTACAGCCGCCGAGTACCAGCATACAGCTGCAAAGAAGCAGAATCGGTACTGCTCTAGGTTTCCTGTTCATTTCCGTTCACCTCTTTCATAAAGGTATCCTCATCCATCGTCATGACACCGAGGGAATTCGCTTTTGTCAGCTTGCTGCCAGCCGCCTCGCCGTAAATGACAAGGTCGGTTTTTTTGGAAACAGAGCCGCTGACATTGGCCCCGAGAGATTCCAGCAACGCCTTGGCATCATTTCGTGTCATCTGCGTCAGCGTACCGGTCAGTACGATGGTTTTGCCGCTGAATGAGCTTTCCTGAATCTGCTCAGCCTCGGTATCCATCCGCAGGCCATAGCCCTTTAAATGGGCAATCAGCTCCATGTTCTTCGGCTCATGGAAAAAGGCGGTGATGCTCTCTGCCGTAATCTGTCCGATATCCTTGATTGCCACAAGCTCTTCCTCATTCGCTGCCATCAGTGCATCCATGCTCAGAAAATGCTTTGCCAGAACCTTTGCGGCTTTCTTGCCGACCTGGCGGATGCCCAGTCCATAGATCAGATCCTCCAGCGGATTCTGCTTGCTGTCCTCAATGGCATCCAGCAGCTTATCTACCGACTTTTCTTTAAAGCCCTCCAGATCGATCAGCTCCTGCCGATGCTCCTTCAGGCAGTATATATCTTCAATGGTATTCAAAAAGCCCTGCTTATGGAAAAATTCCACTTTCTTATCACCCAGTGTATCGATATCCATCGCATCCCGACTCGCAAAATGAATCATGCTTTCCACAACACGGGCGGGGCAGTCCTGATTGATGCAGTAATGGGCAGCTTCCTCAGGAAAGCGTACCAGCTCACTTCCGCAGATCGGGCAGTGCGTTGGAAAGTGGTAAACCGCCTGCGTATCGTTTCTTCGCTCAAGCAGCGGTCGAACGACCTCCGGTATGATATCTCCGGCCTTGCGTACCACGACATCATCATGAATACGGATGTCCTTTTCCTTAATCATATCCTCATTGTGCAGCTGTGCCGCCGATACCGTTGTACCCGCAACCCGCACCGGCTCCAGTACGGCATTCGGAGTAATACGTCCCGTTCTTCCAACCGTTACCACGATATCCAGCAGCTTTGTGATAACCTCTTCGGCAGGAAATTTATATGCAATCGCCCAGCGCGGCACCTTGACCGTGGAGCCCAGACGATTTTGTGCGTCCAGATCATCCACCTTGATGACCATACCGTCAATCGCGTAGGGCAGATCATTTCGCTGCTCTGTAATTTCTTCGATAAACTGCCACACCTCATCGATGCGCTCACACACCTTACGAAGCGGATTCACCCGCAGATGCATTTCACTCATCTTCTGCAGTGCCTCTTCATGGGAATGAATATCGTATTCCTGTGCATTCACAAAGTAATACCAGAAGGCATCCAGCTTACGCTTTGCCGCAACCGAGCTGTCCAGCTGACGGATACTTCCCGCCGCCGCATTTCGCGGATTCGCAAACAGTTCTTCCCCGTTCTTTTCCCGTTCCTCATTCAGCATCTGAAAGCTGGCATTGGGCATATACACCTCTCCGCGCACTTCCACCTCACCCTGTAGCGGGATATGCATCGGAATGGATGGGATTGTTTTGACATTGTGCGTAACATCCTCACCGACAACCCCATCTCCGCGGGTCAGTGCCTGTACAAAGCGCCCGTCGCGATAAATCAGGGACATGGCAAGTCCGTCAATTTTCAGCTCCACCACATAGCGTGCGTTTGGCACCACTTCCCGCACACGCTCGTCAAAGGCATGCAGATCCTCCAGATTGAAGGCATTGCCCAGACTCAGCATGGTGCGCTTATGCTCCACCTTCGTGAATGCATCCAGTACGACACCGCCAACGCGCTGCGTAATGGAATTGGGGTCGCGGTACTGTGGGAATTCATCCTCCAGTGCCACCAGCTCCTGATAATAGCGGTCATATTCCTGATCGCTTTTACTTGGCTGATCCAGTACGTAATATTCGTACGCCAGCCTGTCCAATATACTTCGTAATTCTAAAATCCTCTGCTGACTCATTAGAAACCTCCTATTTTTTCGATAAAGCCGGATGGTCGATCTTGATCTTTCGGATTCCGAATTTCTGTTCGAAGGCTATCGTTGCCAGCTGTTCCTCCAGCTTGATGACAACGCCGTCTCCGAAGCTTTCGTGATGAACCAGATCGCCTTTTCTTATTTTACCCTTTTTCTTAGGTTTCCTATCCTCATTTATGATTGGTGCTCCGTCAAATGAATCTGCAATGCGTACATCGCTTAATTTTCGCTCGGCCTGTCTTGCATAGCCGCTGCTTTCCTGAGGACGATGCTGTACCATGTCACTGCTGTGCATGGACAGAAAGTCACTGCCGCTGAAGGTATCGACATCGCTGGAAAATGTATTCCGCGGTTTTGCGCCGACATCCTCGATACAGTCCTCGGGAAGCTCCTTGATGAACCGGGAGGTTGTTTTGATTTTATCCAGTACATAGCTGTAGCCGTAGGAGTCGGATAAAAACAGCTGTTTTTTAGCCCGTGTAAAGGCAACATAGGCAAGACGGCGTTCTTCCTCCAGCGCCGGTTGTCCGCCTTCTCCCACAGAGCGTTCATTCGGGAAGATTCCCTCGCACAGGCTGTACACAAAGACATTATCAAATTCCAGACCCTTTGCGGCATGAATCGTCATCAGCTGTACAAAGTCCCCGTTCTCCTGTTCCTCCTTATCGGAATACAGGGAGATTTCCTGCAGGTATTCATTCAGGGTACCCTCCGGATGTGCTTCCACATAATCCGAGATATCCCCGATCAGTTCCTTGATATTTTCCAGACGCTCGATTTCCTTGTCTTCCCGCAGCATATCCAGATAACCGCTGTCCTCCAGCACCTTCTCCAGCAGCTGATCGATGCTGATAGTATCCACCAGCATGCGGCATTCCTCAATCATCGCAACAAACGCCTGTATGTTGGCTCTTGCCTTGCCCTTTCCGATTTCATATTCGCACAGGACATCATACATATTCGTTTCATCATGGTTTGCCTGCAGCTCGATGGTTTCCAGCGTCTTTGCACCGATTCCTCGCTTCGGAGAATTGATGACGCGCTTGACGGCAAGATTTTTGTACAGCGCCTTGGGATCCTGTTCATCAAAGGGAGCCAACAGACGCAGATAGCTTAAGGCATCCTTGATCTCCGCACGGTCATAGAAGCGCACACCTCCATAGATGCGATACGGAATATGGAAATCCAGCAGCACTTTTTCCAGACCTCTTGACAGAAAGTTGGAGCGATACAAAATCGCAATATCCCGATAGTCAACATGATCGTGATGCAGCGTCATGATTTTGCTGGCAACCCAGACCGGTTCGTTTGCATCATCCATAGCAGAGAAATGAATGATTTTATCCTCACTCTCCACACGGGTGAACAAATCCTTATCGATACGGTTGCGGTTATTCTTGATCAGTGCATTCGCACCGTTCAGAATCTGCTGGGTGGAACGGTAGTTCTCATTCAGCACAACGGTATGGCTGTCCGGAAAATCCCTTTCAAAATTCATAATGATATCCACCTGTGCACCACGCCAGGTATAAATCGTCTGATCGGGATCGCCGACCACGCACAGATAGCTGCCTTCCTTTACCAGCAGCTTGATGATGGCATACTGCAGATTATCGACATCCTGAAACTCATCGACATGCAGATACGTGAAGCGGCGCTGCCATTTTGCGCGTACCTCTTCCTTGCTTTTCAATATACGGTGGGCAAAAATCAGCAGATCATCGAAATCCAGCGCATACATTTCCTTCAGGCGCTTCTCGTAAAACTCGTAGACATCGGCCTTGATCTGTTCACCCGCCCATTTGCCGGCACCCGCCTTGGCTGTTGCGGCATCAATAAAATTCGTTTTGTTGTTGCTTATGTACGACAGCACACTGTTGTAGCTGTAGCTTTTGACATCGATATGCATCTGCTTGTAGGCATCCCGCAAAATGCTCTTTTGGTCATCCGCATCCAGAATCGTGAAATTCCTCGGATATCCCAGCTCCAGAATGTCCTCCCGCAACAGACGCACACAAAAGGAGTGAATGGTGGAAATCGTAACCGCCTTGGCTACATCTCCCAGCAGATTTTCCACTCGCTCTTTCATTTCTCTAGCCGCCTTATTCGTAAAGGTGATGGCTAATACTTTATTCGGATATACTCCGCAGTCATTGATCAGATATGCAATTCTGGTCGTTACCACCCGGGTCTTTCCACTTCCTGCCCCCGCAATGATCCGCAGGTGATGATCCACACACTGTACTGCCTCTAACTGATGCTCATTCAATTGATCTAAAAACGACACAACATCACCTCTTATTTACCTTCTCGACTATTATACTATACTTTGTCTTCCTTTTCTTTAGAAAACAACTTCAATTATAACCCAAAACGGCATGGTACTCTATAGTTATTACGAAATTTTCAGAAATCCGCCATAGTATTTTAAATTTGTTTATACTATAATGTAGACTGACTAACTGAGGTGTGATACATATGGCAAAACAAAAACCGAAACGATACTATACCCGCACGATTGACCTGCTGTTTCTGCTGGTGTTTCTGATTGTGGGAATCGTATCCTTTACCATAGCATTTACCTTTGGCATCCTTCCGGTGAAATGGACGATGGCAGCCGCAGGTATTCTGCTGATTCTGTTCCTTATATTATTTATGCTGTCCATGAAGAAGCTTCCCAAGTGGGCTGTGATCGTCAAGCGTCTGTTTATCCTTCTTTTGACGGTGGTTATCGGTACCGGGGGATATTTTCTGGATAAATCACGAAGCACGCTGCATAAGATGAGCAAAAATGCGGCAGGCTCCACCACGGAAATCTATGTGGTCGTGAAAAAGGGCAGCGGTATTGATTCCCTTTCCCAGCTGGAAGGCAAAACGATCGGCTATCAGAAGGGCGTCGATAAGAAAAATGCCGCCTATGCAAGGGAAAAGCTGGACAGCGAGGTTGGCAATACCACGCCCAAGGAAGAGCTGGATTATACAACGCTGTACAGCGATCTGAATCTGGAAACGGTGAATGCCTTTGTTATTTCCGATTCCTATTATGATATGTCCAAATCCAATATTGACGGCTTTGCGGACAGTGTGGATATCATTCAGACCTACAAAAAGAAAAATGATGCCGCCAGCGGTCCCGATATCGATGTCACAAAGGATACCTTCACCGTCTATCTGAGCGGACTTGATAATATGGGAAGTCCGGACCAGCAGACAAGAAGTGATACGAATCTGATTCTGATTGTCAATCCGAAGGCGAATCACATTGATATGGTGTCTCTGCCAAGAGACGGCTACATACCGAATGCCGCCTACGATTATAAAAACGACAAGCTGACGCATACCGGAAACGACGGGATTGAAAACAGTGTGGAAACGATACAGAACTTCTTCGGTATCCCGATTGATTACTATGCCCGTGTAAGCTTCAATTCCCTGATTGAAATTGTCGATACGATCGGCGGTATTGATGTGGATGTGGAAATTGACTTCTGTGAACAGGATGAAAATCGAAGCTTTAAGAAAGAGGACCTGATCTGTCTGAAAAAGGGCAAGCAGCACTTAAACGGCAAGCAGGCGCTCGCCTATTCCCGGCACCGTAAGACCAAGGGCTATGACAATGCCGGAAGAGAGCGTGCACAGCAGCGCATTATCAAGGCAATCATCAATAAGCTGATCTCCGCAAACGGGTTAACCAAGGTGAATGATCTGATGGATATTGCACCGAATTACATTATCACCAATATGCCGGCAGAGAAGATTGCGGATTTTGTATCCGGTGAGCTGAATGAGCTGAAGCCATGGACGATTTCCTCCATCACCAGTGATAACGGTGTCTATGAAGACCTGTATGTGGCAAGTCTGGATCCGTCCCTTGGTGTAAGCAATGTGTATCTGTTCAGCCGGGATGAGGTGCATGCGGTTGTGAATGCCTATGATGCGGCACGCAGACAGCTGCAGATGAACAGCTTTACGTTTAATTTGAATGATCTGTATGCGAATACTCCGAAGATCAATACCTCGGAAAACATACGCTATGCGGATATGGCAGAGAATCCGCAGTAGACTTTTCAAGAGCTATACTGCTGAATGATAAGTAAAAGGATATATACCCTCTCATGTAGCTTGGTATATATCCTATTTTTGTGTCCTTTTTTTCCTGCATTACATACCCGGCACCGTGCAGTTTTTTATTTCTGACGATTGCTGCTTTATTGAATTCAATCTGCATAGACGAAGCCAACGCAAGCCTCCTGTATGCTTTTCATACGCGTGCCATGCAAATCCACAGCTCAATAAAACGGATAGATAGTTTGCGAAGAGTCTGCTGTGCAGCATCCGGCAGAATACAGACAGCACATAAACTCGTGGACAAATGTCCTTGAAAACGCTATCACAAATTGGCATAATGTCCATGGTCGTAAATATGTAAAGCGAGGTACAGACAATGCATGTAAGAGAAGAAATCAACGAAGCGTACGAGTATATCAGAAAGCGTACGCACTACACTCCCGCAATCGGAATCATTTTAGGGACCGGATATCATCAGCTTGCTGATATGATCGAACAACCTGAGCAGTACCGATATGCGGATATCCCCCATTTCCCGGTGCCCGGTGTCGCAGGACATGAAGGAACCCTGATCATCGGGAGAATACAGGGGAAAGAGGTGGTAGTCATGAAAGGAAGATGCCATTGCTATGAAGGCTATTCACCCAGCAGGGTAACACTTCCTGTTCGTGTCATGAAGCGTCTTGGTGTAGAAACCATCATCATTACAAACTGCAGCGGGCAGGCCGGTGAATCCGTAAAGGCACAGGATTTATTCGTCATTCGCAACCATCTGAATTTCTCCGGCTTCAATCCTTTGATCGGAGAAAATTTAGAGGAATACGGAGAGCGGTTTCCCGACCTTGCCTATCCATATGATCGAGACTGTATACAGCAGATAAAAGAGCTTGCAGCACAGGAACACATTGAACTGAAGGAAGGCGTTTATGCAATGTTTTCGGGGCCGAGCTATGAAACCGTCATGGAAACCTATATGGCGGCAAGACTGGGCGCCGATATTGTCGGAATGTCCACCATTCCGGAGGTTATCATCGCCAATCACTGCGGGATGAAGGTTTTAGCCTTATCCGGTGTTCCATGTCCGGCAGCCGCCTATTCCGATCAGGAAATCACACATGAACAGGTAATGGAGAATTGTCAGAGCATTTCTGACAAAGCGATGATTCTGATTGGAAGATTCATCAAAGAATTATAGGAGGAGCCCATATGAATATCATTAAGAAGTCAACCGAACTAACCAAAAGCCCGATTTTTGCCATACTATCCTGTCTGCTCTGCATCCTTGCAGGCTACAGCATAAAGTCCAGCCTCATTGAAATCTTCGCCTCGGTGATGGGCATTATCAATGTATGGCTGCTATCAAAGGAAAAAATTTCAAACTTCATATTTGGTATTATCACCGTGCTTGCATATTTGTATATCTATTATACAACAGGCTTATACGCACTGGCGATTCTGGCCTGCTTTCAGGTCATCTTCAATATCTATGGATGGTATTACTGGGGAAAGGGGGATGACGGCAACAGCACAAAAACATCCGGCTTAAACAGACAGGGGCAGCTTCTCTGGATTGCGATCATCCTACTTCTGTGGGCTGTATGGGGTTATGTGGAAATCAATATCCTGCATGCTCAGAATGCCATCCTGGACAGTCTGACAGCTATCCTTGGCTTTATCGCTCAATACTGGCTGAGCAGAAAGCTGTATGAAAACTGGATTTTATGGATTATAAGCAATCTTCTCTTCATGGTAATTTATGTCCTGAACGGCTATTTTATCATGCTGATTCTGGTGATTATTCAATTCATCCTCTCCATTGCCGGATTGATAGAATGGTACGAAAGCTATCTCGAGCAGGGCAGAAATAAAATCATGTTCTGATTCGCATGGAAATACTTATATAATCTGTGATATTATACATATGATACACGTTGGAGGTACGTATGAAACCTGATCTGACAACCTTTATAGCCGCCTGTCCTGCCGATATCCGCTCTCATTTTCAGGAACAGACCTATTCCTTTCAGGATAAGCTGATGGAACAGAATAAAAAAAGTGACTGCATCTACATCCTGTTGAACGGAATTGTAAAAAACTATCACTCTGAAATCAATGGAAATGTCTACATAGAGGATATTGATACCGGTGTGACGATTTACGGAGAGCTGGAGGCACTCATTGATAAAGAGACCGTCTCCACCGTGGAAGCCGTTACGGAATGCAGGGTGCTGAAGCTGGAAAATGCACAATTTCTAAAATGGCTGCGTGCAGATAATGCATTTACCTTATATATTACGACGTTGATTGCACAGAGGAATTACGATTGCAGTAAACGGGAAAGAGTAAATGCCTTTTACCCCCTGAAATACAGGATTATGTATATGATTTACAACACCCTGTGCAAAAAAGACCTCACGATCACCAAGGATCTTCTGGTAGAGGGAACGGGCTCCAATATACGCAGCATCAACAGGGTTGTGCATACATTGATCAGGGATGGGATTCTGGATTATAAATCGGGTATTATAACGGTTCATTCCATGGAACGCCTGGAGGAAGAAATAAAGCTTTACAGCTAACGCAGCACTTGTTCACGCGTTGGATGAAATCAAATGTGTTTCCTATCGCTTATGCATCGGATATGAATCAAACAGCTGCAGTGGATTTCTATCTGTCTGATGAAAGCTTTTCTGATTGATTTTTCAGTAAATATGGATTTCCTGACAGAAAGCTCCACCGTTGATTATCAAAACAGCTTTTCCATTGTCATAAGGATTTCCCGATAGGATGTTTTATGATAACCGGAAAGGATTGCTCTCAGGTGCAGCCTAGGCTGCACGTTTCGTAATGGCAGCTTTTCTTTTTTGAATATGTAAAAAGGCAGGACGAGAGCTGAGATTTGTAGTATACTGTACCTGCAAGCTATCAGATCGTTCTGCCCTGTTCTTTTACAGATGGATGACGTTGCCGCTTTCTGCGGATGCATGCACTGCGGCAGCGATTCTTGTCGCCTGTAAACCATCATACGCATTTGTCCGGAAGGAGCGCTGGTTTACGATGTCACTGACGAAGTCCTGCATCGGCTCCAGTCCAAAGCCGCTTGCATGATGTTCATCAAACTTCATGAAGATATAGTTTGGCAGACTTGCCTTTTTGTCAGTATAGGTTTTAACTCCCCGATAGGATTCATTCTTCAGATACTTGTGCTCCGTCACGATCACAAGCTGTCCGTCATTTGATTTCGGATACGTATTGGGAAGAATCCAGGAGTTTTCCACCGTCCAGCTGCTTCCATCCTGCATCGTCAGAATGGCCTGGATACTGTCATAGGTCTGATAGCCTTGCTTTTTTAGTACCTGTTTATTCCCGACTGCATACACGCTCTCCACCTCACTGCCGCTTACATAGCGAATCAGATCATAGCAGTGCACACCGAGAAACCAGGAGGGTGAGGATTGATCAGTCCAGGTAAACCAGTTCATAGGAACATCGATCACATCATCCAGTGACATATAGCCGCGGATGATGTTTTCTTTATCCATCAGGATTTCATCACGCATATTGTTATAGGCCGGATCCCAGCGTTTATGGAAGTCCACGGCAATCTGCACACCGTACTTCTCTGCCATGGCAATCAGTTCTTCACATTCTTCTACGGAGGTTGCCAGCGGTTTTTCAATCATCAGATATTTGATACCTGCCTCCATGGCAGCCCTTGCCGGTTCATAGTGATAAGGGTCCGGTGTCGCAATGCTGATAGCATCCAGCTTCTCTGCCGTAATCATTTCCTTGACATCTGCATAGCCTCTGATCTGATAGCGGTTTTGTGTGGCTGCTCTGCGCTCCTCGTTCAAATCACAGAACACCACCGTTTCCACATGCGGGTCACAACTATACGTACGGATATGATAATTACCGTAAATTCCGGCTCCTACCACTCCGATGTTAACTTTTTTCATACTACCTACCTCTTTCCTTTACCTATTGAGATACGAAATTTTATGTCGTTCATAACGCATCAGACAATCTCACTTTGCCTGTTTCATTTTTTAAATTCCATTATACTTTATACAGGGTTCACCTTATTCATAATACTTCGCTTCAAATGCCGCATCCTCTTTCGCATAATAGCGCTCGATAACCTTTCCGCCAAACAGTACTGCGATATCAATGATAATCAGGATGCCTGCACCGATCACCGGTGTCTGAGCCAGGACGGTCGGCAGCCAGATAAACATATTTCCAAGAGCCATGGTCGTTGCCTGCTGTCCGGCCTGTACATAGCTCAGTCCGGCATTGGAGGCGAGCTCCGTGAACAGCGGTGCTGCCCAGCTTGAAATCCACAGCACGATCGGAATAAAAATCAGGCTGGATATAATTGTTCTTTTACGGTTACCGCGGTGAACGATGGTCGCAAAGCACACATAGAAGGCCGCAAACGGTACCTCACCAAGGGGCAGCGTGGTATTGCCGGGAAGAATTGCCGCAAAGACCATGAAGACCGGAATCATCAGAAAGCCGACACTGATTGTCACAGGATGTCCGATGGTTACCGCAGAATCCAGTCCGATATACAGTTCTCTGTCCTTAAAATGTGTGGTGAAGAATTTCTTTGCCTGATTGGATATCGGAATCAGACCGTTGACGATCATTTTTACCATTGTCGGAAACAGCATCATGATCGCAGCTGTCTTCATCGTCACATCCGCAATCCCCTTGAAATCATAGCCGGCTACCACGCCGAACAGCAGTCCCATGATCAATCCCAGATAGATTGGCTGTCCCAGCACAGAGCCGATCACCTTTCCGATACCGTGCTCTCCACTCTCCTCTTCACTTTCCTTACGGTGCTTCAGATAGGGAATCCGGTCATATACCTTATCCAGCAGCATGAACAGCGGTGCACTTGCCGCCGCAAAGCCGTGTGGAATGGAGATGGCATCAATACCGATAATTTCCTGTGTGCGATGTGCCATGACATCTGCGACCTTCAGTCCCAGAATGGCATGTGTGACTCCTGCCAGGATTGCCAGCCAGTAGCTTCCGGTAAGGAGCTGAACAAAGCCTGCTGTTATAGCAAAATACCAGAAGTTGTAAATGTCGACATTCACTGTTTTGGTCAGCTTTAAAGCGACCAGAACGATATTGGTAATCAGAATGACGATAATCAGCGCAGCCCCAAGCAGACTTCCGAAGCCAACAGCTGCCGCCGGTGATCCGCCGACATCGATTGCGGTCAGATTCAGATTCAGCACCTTGACCATTTCATTGATGACCGGTGACAGGGAATCTGCCGTTAGGGTTGATACAATACTGACTCCGATGAGTCCGATTCCCACCGTTACCCCCGCTTTGATGGCCTTGGAAGGCTTCAGTCCGAAAATCAATCCGATGATGCACATCAGAATCGGTACAAATACATAACTTCCCAGGTCGACGATATACTGAATGATGTCTAATACTGTCTGCATAATTTTCTCTCCTGTTCTTATCCGCAAGCTACGCGAGAATATCCATAATCTGTTGCGTAACTGCTTCCTCATTGATGCCTGTCAGGTAGGCACTGCCGTGAACGAGCGGTGTTGTGAATTTCTTCTTTACCTTCATCGTCGTGATGATCAGATCCACCTGACCGTCATAGCCCTCTACCTCGTGCAGGGTGCATTGCATGATTTCACAGGAAATCCCATGCTCCTTCAGTTCCTCCTCCACCTTTTCACGAACCATGCTGGAGGTTGCCAGTCCTGCCCCGCAGGCGATTACAATTTTTTTCATACTCGTAGCCTCTCCTTTTCCTTATGATTTCTGTCCTTCTATAAATGCATTCAGCTGCCTGCATACCTCATCTGCATCATGCAGCTTCACAAGCCGGGTAAACAGCGTGTCATCCCCCAGCATCCGCATGATGGTCTGCAGCATTCCCAGCTGCTCATGGGCACTGCTGATTGCCATGAGAAACACCATGTCAACGTCAATTTCACTGTCCATATCCTCCATGTTGCAAAAGCGGATCGGCTGCTGCAGGATAGCCAGTGCGACATGATTGCCGCTGACTGCCGGATCAAAGGCATGTGGTATAGCGATTGCCGCACATTTGGTACGCAGCCCGGTTGGATATTCCTGCTCCCGCAGCAGCACCTTATCCGCATATGCCGCATCACTGCATCCATGTGTTTTCAGCTTGTCCGCCAGATAGCGGATGACCTCTTCCTTGTCCTTTACACATACATCCGTTTCAATCAGTTGCGGTATGAATTGAAATCCCATCTTCTCTCCCTCCCTTCGATTCCTTTGCCTGAAAACATTGAAACAGCTCCTGCGGCGTGTTGCTTTTCAGCAGGCTTCGCAGTGTTGTCTCATCCGTTACTACACTCGCCAGCATCTTCAGGATTCGCAGATGTGATTTTGAATCTACAGAAGCCAGAATCATCAACAAGCGGATCGGTATGCTTCCATCGTCAAAATATACCGGTTTTTTTAATGACAAAATGGAAATCTGATTTTTCCGCACGCCCTCCTCAGGTCTTGCGTGTGGAAGTATGATGTAGGGTCCGGCCATGAAGTAAGGTCCCCATGCCTCAATATTGCGAAGTATGGCGGCTGTATACTTCTCTTCCACAAAGCCGTTTTGAATCAATGGCTTCACTGCGGTTTCTATAGCGGATTTCCAGTCACAGGAGCGCTCCTGTATCTGAATGTTGTCAACGGACAGCACTTCTTCTTTCATTGCCTTCACCTCCATGCCTGAAAGATATGCATCTCTTTACAGGTTCATTATACAAATGACAGCGTATAGAAAAAAGTCCAACCTGACCGAACTTGAAAGTGCAAGTCGTTGGACTCTATTGGAATTAGGAAAATGCATGCAGCAGTGCCCTGCGTACCTCGGCTGCGCTTGTGCATACATCCAGCTGTGCAAGCAGCGTGCTGTTTCTGCTCAGCTGCAGGATTTCGTGCAGGACATTCAAATGCTTGTCATGAGCAGCATCCGATAGTACAAACAGATACCGCACTGCGGACACCTCATCAAGATATACATCCTCATGACAGATCAGAAGAGACAGTCCCAGACGGAATGCCCCGTGCTCCGGCTTCGCATGGGCTACGGCAACGGAATTCGCCAGCAGGATATACGGTCCGTACTCATCCACCAGATGGATCATTTCCTGTACATAGCTGTTTTGAATGACACCGCGGCTCAGCAGCGGTGCGGATGCCGTCTGAATCATCTCCTTCCAGGAATCCACCTGCTCCAGAACCTGTATATCCTCCTTTTGCAATATATCCAGCAGACCGAGCTGCTCTTTATCATGAATACCGACAAAGGAGTTTCCCCGGTTGAGATAGGCCAGAACATCCCGCTTCAGGGCGTCCATATCCGTTTCCTTCACATAGGAGGCGATGATGGAAAACAGACCGCCCAGCTTTTCATTGTTGATTTCATAGCAGTCGAAATTCAGCATCATCATGGAAGCGATTCGTGCCTTATCCTCTCTGCTTAAAATCGGATGCACCCGGATTACCGGCACCTCGCTTTGTACATCGATTGTCGATACAATGAAATCCACCTGCTGCTCATATTCCTGCACGTGCTCCAGACTCGCGGTATCCACAACCCGCACATTCGCATACAGCCCCTCGATTTCCCGCTTGAGAAGCATGGATGTGGAAATACCGCTGGGACAGACAATCAGAATACGGATTTCATCATAGCAGCGCACTCCCTGCTTCAGATGTCCGCCGAAGTGCATGGTCAGATAAGCGATTTCACTATCTATGATCGGCATCTGAAACAAATCCCTGAGGTCTTCGCATACCAGCTGTGTAATCATATAAATATCCTTGTACTGCTTCTGTATTTCATCGATCAGCGGGTTTACGACCTGGATGGAAAGACGGTTGTAATACATGGACAGCTTTAAATGCATATAGATGGAATTGATCAGGTCATTTTTATCATCAAAGGATACACATGCCGTACGCTCAAAGGTTTCCACAAGACGGCTGGATAATTCAAAGATGCGGATATCATGCTCATCATCCTGCGGACACAGCTCCCTGCTTGCCTTGGAGCCCAAAAGATGCAGTGCGAGATACAGCCGCTCATGCACATTCAGCTCCTGAAAATAACGGTCAATCAAATCCAGCTCCTGTGTTTCACACAGATCACGCAGCTCCATGAGAGAAAAATCATACTGCTCCGGTGAATCGCGGATAATGCTCAGCATACAGGCGATGGATAGCAGATTGTCCTGTCGGTATTCATGCTCACGCTCACTGGATATTTTCTGTAGTCTTCCATAATAATCGTCCACCAGCGCTGTGTCCAGAAAGGGCAATGCGTGATAATTCACCTCATCCAGCAGCTGCTTCAGAAAATACAGCAGAACCGCCCGCTTGTTGAATGCCTTTCCCTCGATGCCGTATCCGTTTTTCAAATCGATGCGCAGCTCCAGACCATAGGCTTTCAGCTGCTCCTTCACATTCTTCAAATCACTGAACACGGTATTGCGGCTGCATTTTAACAACTGCATGATATCCTCCACATGAATAACTGCTTTGGGATAGATCATATAGCAGATCAGAAAGCTGACACGCTGCTGAGGTGTCAGTACATCCGGCTGCAGCTGCCGCTTTTTCAGAAGGGCGGATAGCTGCTGCTTCTGCTCATCCAACAGAAAATAACCGGCTCCCCGTTTGCACATCACAGGCTTTAGTGCATTCATCTGCAGTACCTCATTCGTTTTATTCACGATATAATACACACTTCGCCTTCCTGCATGCAAAAGCTGTGATATTTCATCCAACGCAATCGGTGTGCTTTGTTCCATAAGCAGCTGAATCAGCTGCAGCTGTTTTCCTGTAAACGGTATCATAACGAATCCCTCTTTCAATTCAAGTATCCTTATTCTATAATATTTGCGGCAAAAAATGCAAATCATTCCAAATTTTGCATGATTTATAGTTTATTTTCATAAAATTCATAAAACGTTCACATAGAGTAATTACAGGTAATCTGGAATTTCCGTACTTTTTATACTATAATGTAGATTATTGAGGTGTTTTCATGGAAAATAAAAAACTAAAACGCAGGAGCCTGATTATCGATATCATCATGCTCGCTGTATTTCTGATGGTAAGTATTGTATCCTTCTATATCGCCTACAGCTTCGGACTGCTCCCAATCAAGTGGGTTACCATAGCAGCAGCAATCTTCGGACTGCTGTTTCTGATTTTACTGCTACTCGCATTTAAACAGATACCGACCTGGGGCTTAGTCATCAAGCGGCTGTTTCTGATTCTGCTTGTCGCAATTGTTGGCACCTTCGGCTATTTCATGGAGAAATCCCGTACAACCATCAACAAAATGAGTAAAACGACCAAGGTCAATGATGACGGTACGACTACCATTACCACAAACCTGTACCTGATTACATCAAAAACCAGCGGTATCAGGAGTGAGGCAGAGCTTGCGGATAAGATTATCGGATTTCAGAACGGAAGTGATGCAGATAACCTTTCCTTTGCCAAGACCTCGGTATCCAAGGACATCAGCTCCTATACTGCCAAAGAGGAAATGGATTATACGACACTCTATGATCAGATGGAGCAGGGAAATGTATCCGCAATGGCAATCTCTGAAACCTTCTACAATATGTCGAAAGCAAACATCAAGGATTTTGAGAAAAATGTACAGATTCTGAAAACCTATTCCAAAACCGATACCATTAAGACCAAGGAACAGAAGGACATTACCAAGCAGACCTTTACCGTTTACCTGAGCGGTCTGGACAGTACCGGTTCTCCGGATCAGCAGACGCGTACCGATACCAATCTGCTGCTGATTGTCAATCCGGTCGCAAATCATATCGATATGGTTTCCATACCAAGGGATGCGCTGGTACCCAATACGGCCCTGAACAATGCCAATGACAAGCTGACGCATACCGGCATCTATGGAATCGATACGAGTGTGGACACCATCTCACAGTTCTTCGGCATTCCGGTTGACTACTATGCACGCGTCAGCTTTAATTCCATGATTGAAATCGTCGATACGATCGGCGGTATTGACGTGGATGTGGAACTTGATTTCTGTGAGCAGGATGAAAACCGCAGCTTTAAAAAGGACGATCTGATCTGCCTGAAAAAGGGAGAGCAGCATCTGGATGGAAAGCAGGCACTCGCTTATTCCCGTCACCGTAAAACCGAGGGCTATGACAACGCCGGAAGAGAACGTGCACAGCAGCGTATCATCAAGGCAATCATCAACAAGCTGATTTCCCCGTCCGCACTTGGCTATGTCAATGATCTGCTGGATGTCGCTCCCAATTACGTGATTACCGATATGCCGGCAAACCAGATTACAAAATTTGTTTCCAGTGAGCTGGATAATATGAAGCCCTGGACAATTTCCAGTGTCATTTCCGATACCGGTGTCTATGATTCACAGCAGGTCGCAAGCCTGAATCCGCTGGAGGGACCATATGATGTATATCTCTTCAACAAGGATGAGGTACACGCTGTCGTCAATGCCTATGACGGCGCAAGCAACCAGCTGCAGATGGAGAGCTTTCATTTCAACATGGATGATCTCTACAGGGATACTCCGCCAATCAACGATGATCCCAATATCATCTGGGACACCATGGCAAGCACGCCGCACTAACAGCCATACGAAAACACCCTATGACAGGGTGTTTTTTATGATTTCTTATACTGCACGAGTTGTAGCTGTGAAGGATGGGAAGGATAAAAGACAGGACAATGGAATGAGGATGTGCCTTTTGGCATAGCCTGCAGGCAGTATAAAAAAACGCTCTTTAAAGGATACTCTGCCTCCTTTAAAAAGCGTGATCAGCCTATTCAGCTGTGCAGCTCATCGCTGATGGTAACACGATGCTTGATTCCCTGACACCATTCCTTCAGCATCGCGATATCCTGTTCATCACGCACAATGCACTCAAGAAACAAGGTGTCCTTTTCACAGTTTGCCTGTACAACCACGGTATAGTATTCATCCAGATTCTCCACAATTCCCTTGCAGATCACCGCTTCCTTTTCGAAGCTGAAAGCGTCCATGACATCGACCGGCTTCTCCAGCTTTTTCAGAAATGTCGGAATTTCCTTTTCGAAGGTATAAGCGTTTGCCTTGATCATCCATTTCCAAGGCTCCTGTGCATCCTTGTACGGTGCCATAAAATGCATCGTCTGTGTTGTCTCATCAAAGCTTTTTTCACTGCAGCCATGAGCAGGAATACTCCAGCTTCCGAAAGGATAGGAAACTACTCCGTTTCGATAGCCCAGATGCGCGATCTTCAGCTCATCCGCATGCTGAATCAGAATCTCACGGTGGATTGCCGTACAGATACTGCGATAGGCATCCATCGGCAGCGGAAGCAGGTCATCCTTCTCATACGCCGCCTCCAGATAATCCAGAATGCTGTTGGCAATCTTATCCGTATATTCATTCATAGAGCTGTATGCAAAGTAACATTCCTTCCACAGCAGCACCATGGCGCAGTTGCGATAATAGCGTGCAGTACGCTTTCGATCATTCCATACAAAGAAATCATCTGCCAAGTCCTCGACATCCCTTGTCTGAAAATCATCTCTGTGAATATAACCCAGCGGTGTGACGACAAAGCCCTCTCTGTAGACAGGGTGATAATACTCCTGCGGCCAGGAGATGCATAATTCCTTTTCCTCATCGATATGATCCAGAACATAGCCCTGTATATCCTTCAGCCAGCGGTAAAAGTACTTGTATTTCAAATTTTCAAAATTGCGGTCCGTATAATATCCCGTCGGATCGTTTACCTCCAGCGGAATCTGTGAACCGCTGATAATCTCATCAAAAACAGTGCAGACAAAAGCATGGAATCCGGGTCCTGCGACATTGGTCTGTGCCGCAATACTCACAAAGCGGTCCTCATAGCCGCATTCAATATACCCCTCCGGACAAATATCAATCATGACGGTGGCATCATAATCCTCCAGCTTCAGCTTTTTCTCATCGCATACCTGCTTTAGAAAAGCACTGAATGCCTCTTTGTCCGTTTCCTTTTCCAGCTGTCCTTCCAATACAATTTCAATAGACATTGTCAAAACCCCTTTCAAAAAGGAACTGATTTCTCAGTCCCTTATTCAACTGCCAATACACGATAGACATTTTTCATTTCCCCATCGTAGATGACATCTTTCTTGTAATTCTTTGTACGGTCATATTCATAATCCTGAATTTCGATAACGCTGATCGTCATGGACTTCTTCAGACTCTCCACTTCCGTTTCTGCATAGGTCAATGTCAGCTTGACATCGTATCCCCGGCAGGCAGAGCCGTTATAGGTATAATCCTTGGCTTCTACAGCATCCACCTTATAACCGGATACCTCCGGCAGGCTTTTCTTCCCGTATTCGTTTACGATGGTCGGATAATTTCCATAGTAGTATGCCTGTGCAAACTCCATGAAGTTGCGGATCTTATCGCTTGGTATGAACTGCAGTCCGCCAAGATCCTGGGCATCCTCTTTGTTGGATAATGTAAAGAAATCAAATGCAAAGCTGACTGCTACCATGGTAGCTTCCTCTTTTCTGTCCTCGCTGGTAATTGCTTGCGACAGCTTGTTATACGCCTCGATTTGCGCCTGCGTTGGATTCAAGGGCTCCACATATAAATCATTGGCAACCATTTTCACTTCCGCCTTCTCTTCATTTTTCGCTGTTTCTTTTTTCTTGCTGCTGTCGTCAGAGCTGCATCCGCTAACCATAGTTACCGATAGGATTCCGACGCAGAGAAGTAATTTCTTTGCTATTTGATTCATACAGACCTCCACAAAACGTTTATTAGTATATCATAATTTTTCAGGAAAACCTATGCGTTTTGACAAATTTAATAATTTCTTCAGAATACATGCCGCCTCCCTGAGAAAGCCGGGCACTTCCGCCTCCCTTCAGGTGATAGGCATCCGCAATTTCTTTGAATACCTTTGCGGAATCAAAGTCCATATCCTTGTGAGAGGCTACGACTACATGAACATTGTCATATGTCTTTGCCACGAAGATGACCGCCTTTTTGTAATTCTCCGTTACATATTTTGCGACATCCGCTTCTGATTTCACATCAATATCATCAAAGAAATGGATGATGATATCCTCCTCGCTCTGTCCAAGCTCTTTTCCAAACATCTCATAATACTTCTGCTTCCAGACAACGATATCCCGATTCAGCTGACGTGTTTCATTGATTAAACGGTTGACACCGGTATTTACATAGAGGTGGGATACAGCCAGGGAACGGCTTGCTTCATCCAGCACCTTATAGCGTCTGGAAACGCAGTCAAGCAGCTGATCGCCGACCAGATATTTAATTTTATACCCCTTTGCTGTTTTTTCATACCCGCTGATGTACAGCATCTGCAGGTAGCGAAGGGATGGAACATGCATACAGCCGCACATATTGTAATCCAGTGCCCCAATGCGTACAACACGCAGATCATCGCGGTCAAGGTTTTTACCCTTGGCCATTTTGCTTGCCTCTACCCTTGTCGGATACTGTATACTGACTTCAAGATCATCGCGAATCAGACCATTGCACAGAACCTGCAGCTCAAATGCCATCTTATCGGTGAAATCCTCAAAGCTGAATTCAATATCATTTTCCTCATCCCCTACATGATGAGCCAGTGTCTCCACCTTATAAACATTGCCGAGAACCGCACTGATCAGATGCTGTGCCGTATGAATCTGACATTTACGGAAACGTTCATGCAGGTTCACACTCATAAAGACCGTACCCTCAAGTCGGGTATCCAGAAGGTGCCACATATGACCTTCCTCATATTTCAAATCCAGTACCATGTGCTCGTCGATCATACCGATATCACTGGCCATTCCGCCGCCTTCTTTATAAAAGATGGTATCCTTGCAGGCATGCCAGAAGAGGCCGTTATCTTCCCGGACTTCCAGAACCTTGGTGGAAAGCTCCGTTGTAAAGCAATTATCATACAGTTTGTTGATCATAAGTATCCTCCTTTTCAGTGTATTTTCTTATATTCTACCACACTTTTGTGTCTTTTTCTCAAGAAACTCATGTAACTAACACGTTATCTCATGATATAATGGTATGCGTCAGGAGTTGATGAAATGAATCAGGTAGCGAAACATTGGAAGGACTATGAATGCATCGATGCCGGCAGCGGGGAAAAGCTGGAGCGATGGAAGGATATCATACTGCGCCGCCCCGATCCGCAGGTGATCTGGCCGATGGAGGAAAACAGCATGTGGAATTCACCGCATGCACATTACCACCGTTCAAAAAGCGGTGGCGGTAGCTGGGAATATAAAAAGAAATTCAAGGATAGCTGGACGGTCTCATATGGCGATCTGCGCTTTAAGGTTTCTCCAACCGGATTCAAGCATACCGGCCTGTTCCCCGAGCAGGCTGCGAACTGGGACTGGATGATGGATACGATTCAAGGCAGCGGACGTGAGGATTTGCGTGTGCTGAATCTGTTCGCCTATACCGGCGGGGCAACCATGGCATGTGCCAGTGCGGGAGCGGCAGAGGTCGTACACGTTGATGCCAGCAAGGGTATGGTGAACTGGGCCAAGGAGAATATGATGCTCTCCCATCTGGAGAATCATAAAATACGGTTTATCGTGGATGATGTGCTGAAGTTTGTTGCCCGTGAAAAAAGAAGAGGCAGAACCTACCATGCTATTATCATGGATCCGCCAAGCTATGGCAGAGGACCGAATGGAGAAATATGGAAAATTGAGGAACAGCTGTATCCGCTGATCTCCGCATGTATGGAAATACTGGATGAGAACCCGCTGTTTTTCCTTGTGAATTCCTATACCACCGGATTTCCGCCAACTGTTTTATACAACCTGCTGCGTACCACCGTTGGTAAAAAGCACAGGGATGGTCAGATTGATGCCGGAGAAATCGGTCTGCCCATTACAGCCACAGACAGTGTGCTGCCATGCGGAATCTATGGAAAATGGGTTAGCAGTAAGCGATGAAAGCATTGTCAAAATACCATATGAATTACGTTTGCATGTTTATGAATAAAGGAATCCGAATTGCTATGTGTATACAATAGCTCTGGATTCCCTTTTTTTTATTATTTCAGTATCTTCCTGCGTCTTTTATCATTTGATAGTGTAAGCAAATCATGAGCAAAAAATGAAAAAAAGCAGATTGCATGGAATTACAATCCGCCTGTCTACTTCAGATAAGACTTCCAGATATTCAGCTCACGCTGAGCACTTTCATGGGAATCGGATGCATGGATCACGTTGTTCACCAGGCGTACAGCTGCAGATGCCTTTTCATAGCTGTCATCGCTGTATTTCCCGCGGATCGTATCTGCACCGGCATCCTGCGGATTGGTTTTCCCTGCAAGTGTCCGTGTAAGCGTGATAATATCGTCACTTCCCTCATAGCTGACCTCCATCGGCATGATGGTATGCGGTCCGTCATAATAAAAGGAATTAAAAAGTTTTCCCGGGAAATTAAAATCCTTACTCATGGAATCGATCACACCTGCGTAATGATCAATCAGCGTCTTCATAACACCCATTGTAACCGTAAGTGTACAGCTTTTCTCAATCACGAGTCCATGAGAGCGCAGCTCCCTAAGAACCTCCTGTGCATGTCCGCCTGCAAACGCATCCGGCTTCAGCATCAAAAATGTTTTCTGTTTCATAGTGACCTCCTGTTTTTCTTTAGTATACACCATTATTTCAGAAATTTGTATCCCCTGTCCTGCTTCCGTACAAAAGGGTTACTGCTTGTGGATATACGTAATCATATCAGCGATGATTTCCACGCGGTTAAAGGGTGTGATCAGATAATAGCCATCGATATAGGGCCGCATTTCATCCATGGTTTTACAGCTGATATCTACTGCCAGTTTCTGTGCCTCCTTTCGCGTTGTTCCTTCATACATTGCGACGATTTCTTCATCCACTTCGATTCCGGAAATTTCATTGTTCATATACACCGCATTGCGATGGGATACAATCGGCAGAACACCGCCCAGAATATAGGCCTGCAGCTCTTTTCTTGCTCTTTTCAGATTGAAAAGGGCCTGCCGTGAATGTACCGGCTGTGTTAGAAAGCCTTCCATTCCCTGCGTGACCTTGCGCTTTGCTTTAGCAAGCTCAGCTTCGAAATTGACAGCGTTCAGATTCAGTGCTCCAAAAACCATAAAGGGACTGGTGAACATCGTTTCATTCAGATCACGGATATAGCCTGCCAGAATCTGCGAATTGAAATTGAAGACTCCCTTGACCTCCTGACGGTCCTCACTGGGAATCGGATCGCCTGTAACAACCAGTACATTGCGAATCCCTTCAATCTGCAGACCGAACAGCAGTGCCTTTGTCGCATTGATATTGCGGTCACGGCAGGTCATATGCGGTATGACATCCAGACCCAGCTCCCGATGCAGCTTGCAGGCAATCAGTGAGCTGTCAACACGGGCACGGGCAATCGGACAGTCCGCGATGGTTACAGCATCCACTCCGGCTTCCTTTAGAAACTCCACATGATTCATAAAGCGTTCAATTTCACAATTCGCCGGCGGATCGAATTCCACTGCTATGACCGGCTGCTTTCTCTGCAGCTTTCTGCGCAGGGGATTGTGATCCTCCTGTGGAATACGCTCTGTTTCCTGTGCCGGCTGCTGTACCTTTTGTATGATTTTATGCTCCTGCAGAGCTTCCCTGGTCTTTTGAATGTATACCGGTGTTGTTCCACAGCAGCCTCCCAGCAGCCTTGCACCCTTTTGCCAGATTTCCCGCATTTCCTTTGCGAAATATGTCGAGCTGTCTCTGAAATAGGTTCTGTTTGCCAGAATGGTCGGATATCCGGCATTTGGCATGATCAGAATCGGCTTTTGTGTTCGATCGATGGAATCCAGCAGTCGCTTCATATGCATCGGACCGCACACGCAGTTCAGACCGCAGGCATCCACATGCTCATCCGCAAGACAATCCTGCAGCAGACGACTCATTGCGATTCCCTGACGGCTGTATCCATCAGCTGTAACCGCAAAGGATACAATAATACAGGCCTGAGGACACTGTTCTTTGATATACGAGGTTACCGCATGCAGCTCCTGCGTATTCAGCAGCGTTTCAAACAGGAAGCAATCCGCCCCCTCCGCAAGAAACACATCCGCGATTCGCTGATACTGCTGTGCCAGAGATACATTTTTCTGTTCCATGATCGGCCCGATATCCGCAAATACCTTCACCTTGTCTTTGGCTGCTTTCTTAGCTATGCGATAGCCCTCCTGAAGAATGCGCCGTATCATCTCCCAGCTGCATTCCAGATGCTGTTCATTCGCGGAAAAGGTGTTCGTCTTAATGGCATCCGCGCCTGCCTCAATATACTCCTGATGAATGGCCGCAACCCGCTTTGGATGGTTTAGATTTGCCATTTCACACGGCTTTTGATCCTCTGCATAGCGCTGTGCATAATATGTGCCAAAGGCCCCGTCAAACAGCATATATCCCTGTGTATTCAAATAGTTCTCTATCATCCCAGCACCTCCTTAGCGATGTCCGCGCTTTCCTTTGCATCCCTGGCATAATAGTCCGCATGAATCTGCTTTGCATAGTCGGCAGATACAACAGCTCCACCCACCATGATTTTACACTCATGCCCACTCTCATGCAGTGCCTGTATCGTTTCCTCCATGGATTTCAGTGTTGTAGTCATCAGCGCACTCAGCCCAATCAGACGTACCTGTTCCTTAATAGCGGTTTCCACCACAGTCTCCACCGGTACATCCTTTCCCAAATCAAATACCTGATAGCCGTAATTCTCCAGAACAACCTTGACGATATTCTTTCCGATATCATGGACATCCCCCTTGACCGTTGCCAGGATGATTTTCCCTTTGGATATGGATTCCAGTCCGCCTGCCTGCACGGAGCGGCGTATCTCTTCAAACGCACACTGCGATGCTGTTGCGGCATTGATCAGCTGCGGCAGATAGATTTCTTTTTTCTCATAGCGGGCACCGACCGCATCCAGTGCCGGTATCAGATGCTCATTAACTATCTGCAGCGGTTCTTTTTCTGACAAAAGCTTCGTACAGAGCTGCCGTGTTTCTTCCTTCAGCCCGCGCATGATGCTTTCTTCAATATTTATATGGACAGATTCAATATGCGGCTTTCCGCCCTCCCGCTTCTGCTGTGCATATATGCGGATATACTCCTGCGAATCAACATCGATTCCCTGCAGGACACGGTAGCTGCGCACGGCATCCATCATCGCCGCCTGATTCGGATTCATGATCGGCATACTCAGTCCGGCCTGCATCGCCATCGTAAGAAAGCTCTGGTTCAACAGAATACGGGATGGAAGGCCAAAGGAAATATTGGATACACCCAGCACCGTATGTACACCGAGCTGTTCGCGAATCGCTGTTAAAGCCTGCAGGGTTTCTTTAGCACCGCTTTGCTGGGCGGAAACCGTCAGTGTCAGGCAGTCCAGAAAAACCCTCTCCTTTGCGATACCGTAGCGCTGTGCAGTTTCTACAATGCGTGTCCCGATTTCCAAACGCTTCTGTGCACATGCAGGGATACCGTCCTCATCCATGGTCAGTCCAACCACATTGGCACCGTATTTCTTCACCGCAGGCAGAATACTTTCCATAACCGCCGCTTCCCCATTCACGGAATTTACGATAGCAACACCGTTCACTGCGCGAAGGGCCGCGCGGATCACAGCCGGATCGGTGGAATCAATCTGCAAGGGAAGATCGATCACGGATTGCAGCTCCTTAATCACCTCCACCATCATTTCTTTCTCGTCGATACCCGGCAGTCCTACATTGACATCCAGAATATCGGCTCCTCCTTCCACCTCTTCCATGGCGATCGCGAGGATTTCATCCATACGATGCTCCTGCAGGGCAGCCTTCATGCGCTTATTTCCTGTCGGATTGATGCGCTCTCCAATTACATGCACATCCTGTATACGCAGACATTTGGTCGGTGTACAGGCATAAGAGCCAATGCGCCGCTTACGTTTTTCTACAGCGATTGTTTTTGGAAGTGTATTCTTCAGCTCCTGTATAAACTGAGGGGTCGTACCGCAGCAGCCGCCTACATAGGCAAGGGGAAGCTTTGTATATGGCAGCAGCATGCGTGCATAGGCGGCAGCATCAATGCTGTAGGTATTCGTTAACGGATCGGGTAGTCCGGCATTTGCCTTGATGATCAGCGGCAGATTTGTCATCGCTGCAAGCTCCTCAGCAATCGGAAGTATCTGATCCGGTCCAAGAGAGCAGTTGATTCCAATGGCATCCGCTCCCAGCCCCTCTGCACATAAGGCAAAGCTGGCCGTTGTACAGCCGGTAAAGGTTCGATGATCTGCCTCAAAGCTCATGGTCACAAAAACCGGAAGCTGTGTATGCTCCTTAGCTGCAAGAATAGCCGCCTTCACCTCATACAGATCACTCATGGTTTCAAATATAACCAGATCTGCACCTGCCTGTTCCCCTGCAACTACCTGCTGGCGGTACAGCTCATAGGCTTCCTCAAACGGAAGATAGCCATTTGGCTCAAGCAGCTCTCCGATTGGTCCGATATCCAGTGCAACCTGAACGCCGTTTCTTCGTTTCGCGGCTGATTTTGCCAGCTGTACCGCTCTTGTTATGACTTCCTCCACCGTATACTGTGACTTGCACAGCTTTTTGGCATTTGCTCCGAACGTATTTGTATAGATAATATCGCTGCCACTGTCAATATAAGCCGCATGCACATCTTCAATGATTTCCCCATGCTCCATCATGAACAGCTCCGGAGAAGCTCCGGCAGGCAGCCCTTTGTCCTGCAGCTGTGTACCCATGGCACCATCCAGAAACTGGATTTTATTTTCAATTTCCACAGAATTTCCCTCTCTTTCGATAGGCACACTGCTTCACCAGTTGGCAGTGCCCGCACCCGCGCAATACAGCGGGCTGTATCCGATCCGCAATGCCGATAATAGCGGTAACGCTTTTCATCGGTACCAGCAGACTACTTTCATTCACATGAAGTCCAATACGCCGTTGTGCATCCAGCGCCTGAAGGAAGGATGCCTGCAGGGTGATCGGCAAATCACCATAACCGCATGAATAGCGGTCTGTCAGATAAGGATAGCTTTGCTGCAGCTCCTTTTGCAGATTATCGCAGACAGCCTCGATGGCTGCACTGGCACAGCTGTCAAACAAAACAGCCTTCATCATATCCTGTACCTGCAGCTTTTTCATTTCCTTATCGATCCGTGAGCCAAGCGTTGCCGCCATGAATATACAGGCATGGCTTTCCTTCAGCAAACGCTGTATGTCACTTCCTATAAACTGCACACCGCTATCCACAGGCTGCGCATCATGCAGTCCGAATACACGATATACGACACGCGGTTCACTGTATCGCAGAACCAGCTGTTTCATTTCCTTCAACACTGATCGCGTCTGTTCATCAGGATTGTTTTCCCCATACCCTAGAAAATGCAGGATTTCTTCTTCGCTGATATCTGTTAATTCCCTACGCATAAACCGCACCCTCCTTATAAATAAAAAAGCTCTCCCCCATAGGACGAAAGCTGTATTTCGTGTAACCACCTATTTCATATCCGCCACTGTCAGCGAATTCTCTTCAGTACGCCGGAAGCATCCGGTTATACCGCAGTGCTGTAACGGGCACTTTCCCGTCATGAACTCTGATTGCCCATGCAACTCCAAGACCATCTTCCTCAGGGCTTCCCTGTTTTCTTCCACCATATCCGAAAACTCTCTGTAAGCTTCACCCTGCATACTCTTCTCTTCCTTGTCTTTGATTTGTTACATTTTATCATGATAATGTTTTCACGTCAATGAAAACAAATGAAAAAAGCAGAGCAATCTGCCTATTTCTCCATAAACTCCCGAATCATATCCAGGCGGTTTTTTGTGTCCTCATATCCCAGATCAAACCAGCGTCCCAGCAGCTCTTTATCATGCGTATAGCGTGTAACCCCATAATCTGCACTTGGACGAAGAACAATTGCATTTCCCTGTTCCTCCAGCTCCTTTACAATCTGCCACTGCTTCTGATAATTGATATGGCGGATTTTCAGATTCTCACGGATTGTTTTATTCCCCGGATACATTAGCTTCGCCAGCTGAATCTGCCATCCAGGTGCCGGTTTACGCACATAATTTTCTTCCTTGGTGGAAATGAATACATGCTTCGTATTTCCCTGCCGAATGCTCTGCTCAATCGGAATCATATCAACAAGCCCGGCATCCATATACGTATGTCCGCGGAATTTATACGGCCGTGTAAGCAAAAACAGGGCACAGCTCGCCTGCATCAGAATCTGCTCTTCCGGATCAAAGTATTCCTTTGGAAAATATTCCACCTCATTGGTATCCATATTATATACACCGATATCCAGTAATGTTTTGTTGTTCATAAAGGCTTCATAGTCAAGGGGAGCATGCTTCTCGATGAATTTGCATACGTAACCGATGCCGAACACACCCTTTTCATGAATCAGAGGAGATACACCGATTGCACCTGATTCACATGCCGCATCCACTCCTGTGACACGTAGACGATCCTTCTGTTTTGCGACAAACGGCAGCAGAACCTCTGCACCGGCACTGATTCCAACGGTATATGGAAATTCAATATCATAGTCCAGAAAACACTGCAGAACTCCACAAGTATATGCAGCCTTTGTGCCTCCGCCTTCGCAAATCAAACCAATTTTTTCTGCCATTTTTCTACACCTCGCAGCCCTTTCATTATACTATGAGCTGACGGTAAGGTAAAGAAATAATTTACCTGTAACTGTAAATAAGACATTCAAAAGAAATCGTTTATCCGTCATTCTGTTTTCAGATGAAGCAGTGTGTAAAAGCCGATCAGAGCTTTATCCCACAGTGATATGCCGTGCTGATAAAGTCTTGCTAGCAATAAAACATTACATACTTCTGTTCCTGAACAGCTCGAATCAACAAAAGCTCAGCCGTTCGCAAGCTCTCTGTTATGTAGCCTTTTTCATAAGCAGGATCTGTATACAGCTGCAGTGGAAACAGTTTTATCCATGCATAAATATTTTTTTCAACCTGAAGCTCATGCAGAAGCTCCCTTATTTCCTGCCATGAGCGTATGATCAGGTAGCGTCTGTCCAGCATATGGTCAGATATCTTTTCAGCGATAGGAAACTCCTGTATATCGATCAGGTGTTTATGAAAGGATTCTTCATGTAATACCTGATGGCTGATATGTTCATCCTCCAGCTCCATCAACCGGTTTGCTATAACATCATCGATAATAAAAAGTGCACTTGTATTTTTCATGTTTCCTCACTTCCTTTTTTCCATTATATATATTCGAAAATTAGTTTTTGGTTAGATACACTGATATAAAAAGAAAACAGCCACATTCATGACTGTTTTCTAATCTTTATGAGCGAGCGGTTTCTGTATTGTTTTTGTTATCATCCAGTTCTTTCCACTTTCTGCCAAACAGAACGAAGATTACCTGTACGATTAGGAAGGCTGCCATAAGCAGTGTCCATCTGTCAACCAGAACCATCGCAAGTGTAATATCCTCCGTAAGGAAGAATGCTATTACAGAGACAACTGCTGTTATCGTGCTTGCCACACGCAGCCATTTTCTTCTCTTATAGCCTTTTGACTGTTCTTCATCATTTCTCATTGCGGAAGTTTTTTTCATCTTCCTCCTCTTCCTCCTTCTTCAGCTTGGATAACAGAAGGAACAGACCGAGAAGTACCGTACCACCGGCACAGATCAGATTGATCAATGCCCATTCATTCTGTGAGCCGCCGCCTTTCGGAGTTGGATTTTCCTGAACCTCTGTGCTTTCTCCACCCTGCGGCTGATCAGGATCATCTTCATTCACAATCGGTCCTGGATTCGGTGCCGGTGTCGGAGCTGGTGTCGGTATGACCGGTACGACGATTGGAGGAGTAATTGGATTCACAGGAATCTGAGGAGCTGCTGGTGCTGCCGGTATCGGAGTACCTGGATTTTGTGGTGTTACTGCAGGAGGCGTAGGTGTTACCGGCGTTGGAAGTATCGGAGCTACAACCTCTGCAAAGCCTGCAGTAAATACGGTATCCTCAGTGAAATAGGTGTTTCTCATAGCGTCTGTATTCACATAAGCATTGCCATTTGCTGTCCAGCTCATAAAGCTGTACCCATCATTTGCAATAGCATCTACCAATGCCTGCGGTCTTACTGCTGCTGTTGTATCGTTACCCGGACGGGTAACATATTCTACGGTTGTTCCTGTAACGGAGCCATTGGTATCCGCAACATATGCAAAGCGTACCTGATATTTATCCGGTGTACCATCCGGTGTTGTATCCGGATTCGGCAATCCGCCTCTGGTATCCGCAGAATAGTATACGTTGACGGTTACATGCTCACTTTCAACGACCTTTGTATCTGCAACTGTAAACACATATCCCGGAATGCTGATTCTGTGGGCTTCACCATACAGATAGGTTCCATGCTCGATATCATTTACCGTTATAGCAGGCGCGAGTTCTTCCCCTGTATCCTCATTGAGGAAACGAACAGCTGCAGTATAGGTATTGATTGCATAATTGGCCGTGAATACAGCCCCTTCGCTTGTAATTTCCATCCCCTGCTTCGGAGTCTGCGGAGTCCAGTTTACAAAGTGATATCCACTGTTCGCTGTAGCAGTTGCAATCTGATTTTGTGTAAGTCTACCGGTTCCGTCCTCAGCATAATTTCCCTGCTTATCATAGAGAGTGACATATGTCTTGTTGAAGCTGACGGTTCCGTTTACTGCTGCGAATGAAACCTCTGCCTGATATTTATCCGGTACATTGTCAGGCTGCTCAGGATCCGTTGAATCTGAACCATGATGATCTTCTTCAAAGCTTGCGTAGAATACAGTATTACTATGGATAATATACGTACTTGGGTCATTGATTTCTATACCTTCAGGGTGATTTACATCCCTTACTATCCATTTATCAAACGCATAGTTCAAATTAGCCGTAGGCACTGGCATTGCAAATCCTGTGATATTGCCAATCCTTGTATTTGCAAGTATACCACTATATAAGGTAGTACCTGTAAGTGTACCATTTGTCTCTGCTACAAAGTTCACATTATATGTTTCTTCCTTATAATCCGGCTTTCCGTTCCCGTTGGTATCCTTTGCGAATTCAGCGTATACCACAGTATTTCCTGTTACCTTATAGGTCCCAGGCTCTGCCGTTTCGATACCGGCTTTGTGTTCTACATCCTTCACTACCCATTTATCAAACGCGTAGCCTTCATCAGCAACTGCCTTTGGCTCTTTGTAGCCTTCTGCACTGTTGATTGCTGTGCCTGAAAGATAATCTTTATATAACGTGGTTCCTTCCAGTTTTCCGTTTTCTCCGGCTACGAAGTTCACATTGTATGTTTCTTCCTTGTAATCCGGCTTTCCGTTTCCGTTGGTATCCTTTGCATAATAAACACGAATGATATTATTTGCTGCTTCTGTATCAATGGTTAAAGGATTGTTTTTTACCTTATCCAAAGCATACGGACTTCCCCCATACGTTACAGAGACATCCGGGTTCAGTGTAATCACTTCTTCGAATGCAGCATTCTTTGTATCGGTTTTCCCCTTTACACCGTCATAATAATATTCTATGCTGTAGTCGTAGCTGCCCTTTGTAAATTCAGCAATGAAACTGGTATCCTCATTTAAATCCAGTTTCGTTGTCGGTGTTTTCGGAGACCATTTCAAGCTATTCTGATCATAGCCTCTTGCCGCTGTAGCTGTAGCTATCTGTTCGTCACTCAGATGTCCGATTCCACCGTCTTCAACGGTTGCATATTCGCTATTCTTATACAGGATAACGTAGAACATTTTATTTCCCGGTTCATTCTCATGTGCCGCATCTATTGTTCCGTTTACTGCTTTATACATCACCTTTATCTGATACTTATCCGGAATCTGATCCTTGTTTTCATCCTTACTATAATAAACCTTTATGATATTCTTCTTATTATCCGTATCGACACTCAGCGTATTGGCTTTTGTAAATGTAAAGTTTTCAATTGGAAGCTGACAGCTGGATCCTTCTATTATATCTCCAAATTTTGCATCCTTATATTCATCATCATGAATTTTTTTATTGCTATCCTCATCAAAATGCTGGATTGTATATTTCTGATCTGTTTTCTTCCATTGTGCATAAAGAGCTACCGAAGTTTTCACTGTAAATTTCGCATGTGCTGCATACCTGGTTCCTGATCCATCGGCCTTTGTATTCCATCCGGTAAATATATAGCCTTTTCTCTGTGGAAATCCTTCCAAACTGCTATAATCTTTTACCTCGTATTCATTTCCCGTCACCGCATGCTCAATCACGGATGTATCAAAACCGTCTATATTGGCAAAATAACCAATCTCAACCTCTACTGCCTTAATATAGCCATCCACATGCGGCTTTTGATTATCCTGTCTTTTTATTGAATACCAGACAATGTTAGTAAGCTCTATTTCCTTCCCTTTATCTACACCGTTTCTGACAGTGTATTTCAAAGGTATGTGTCCTTCGGGAACGTAAATGTAGTTACTGTCAACACCATTTTCGTTCGTTATAGGCTTCTTGTTTACATAAGCTTTCTGGTATGCCTCATCACTTATAAATCCTGAGAAGCCGGTCCCCTGATTATGCATTATATCATTTCCTGCCCAGTTTGGGCCATACCATGGATTGCTGTTTGAAGGGACGAAATTCTTCGGATTGTAATTACCTGCCAGATTTTTCGGAAGCTCAGAGCTAGGTAATAGTACAAAGAATTCAGCCTTTTTCGTGTAAGTCTTATTCTCATAAACAGCTTTGAAATTCATTTTACTATGAATAGCCATAGCTGATATATCTTTACCGGAATATATTTTCTGATCCTGGTCCAGTTTCCAGCCTTTGAAATTTTTATCTTTCAGTACAGGTGTTGGAATCGCAGTTTCGGATATACGATTGCCTCTTTCAGCATGAACAATTACAGGTTCTTCCGAATTATTATAAGCACCCCCGGCTAAATCAAATGATATATCGACAGGTGCGCTTAATTCAGCTTTGGAATATACAAGAGTAATCTCATTGCTTGTATTTTCCAATACCATAACGCTAGCATTCTCTTTTTAATGCTGTATACCCGTTAATTGCCTTTGCATCAATTGTCAGCAATTCATGCAGCTTCCCCTCTTTTACATCATCCGCTGCGAGCCGGTTCCCCTCCAGGTCCTGATAATGAATCGTAGCAGTCGCTTTCGTATAGACATTGATTACCAGATTTTTTTCTGATTCCCCAACCTCTCTGTTATAAACTATGCTGTTATCAAATGCCTCGCCATTTACTTTGACCTGTTCAACTGCATAGTTCGCATTAGCTGTTATTTCAGTTTTCTCCGGATTGGTAGCTGAACCAAATGTCAGTACCCCTGACGTCTTTTCAGCGCCATCCACATGCACTGCGACATTTAACTTTGAAACTCCCTCAGGAATATCACCGCTTCCTGTCTCATATACAGCGATTGGCTTATTCTCTGTTGTAATCTGTACAAAATCATCTGCGTAAGCTATATTGTCATTTGCTACAATAGTAGTCATAGAGGATGGTACCAGCTGCAATGTCATTACGATAGCTAACAGCAACTTACTGAACCCTTTTTTCATATACATCCTCTCCTTTCTCTTATGGTGTATATAAAGTATTTCCCACTTTACACGATTAGTATAGAGCTGGAGGAGTTAGAATTTGGTTAGATTGCATCCTCGGACAAAAAAAAGTTCAGCAGGTGCATGAACTCTTCATTTCTAATTTACTGATTTGTATTCTGTATATAATAGTGCAGTCGTTCCTTACGATTACGCACCTTTCCCTGAAAGCTCGAGGATACACGCTGTGCAATCCGATACGCATCATCCTCAAGCCGGCATGGCAGAAGGACAAGAAACTGATATCGGTTCAATCGGGTGAACACATCCCCGCTTCTTAAAGAGCTTTGTATGGAGACTTTCGCCTTTTCCAGTAATTTCTCCAGACGTTTCTCATCATCTCCGTCTGCTTTAATTTCGAAAATGAATAGAAAATACCGTAAATTCTCGCGTACTGCATTTCGCATGGAAATTTCGTAAATATAATCAAATGCAGTATTATCACAGTATAATGCCCCTCTGGAAATTTCCTTGCTCTTATAATAGGAGGTGATACCCTCAATATTTTTCTTCTCTTCATTATTTCCGATGATATCGGAATACAGCTCTTTCATTTTTTCTGAAAGACTGATCGCATATTCGCTTACCAGCATCCTGGTAGAGGTCTGGTAATATTCATATGCCGCAGCGTAATCGCCCTCACTGATGAGAGCCTGTATATAATAGAAATGGTTTTCTTCAACTGAGGGCTCCAGAGTGGCCGCCTTCAACGCAATGCTTTTTAATTCCGCATATTGCGCACTGCGAAGATAATACGCACACAGCTTATCCGTTACGGATAAAAAAACATTACGGAAATATTCCACCTTCTGCATGAACCACAGCTGCTCCGTATCGTTATATAAACCGCCATCATACAAATCAATGATTATTCTCGCATGTACGGAAGTATTGTCGTCATAGCTGGCTGCCTTTTCAATTGCCGCAAATTCCTTCTCAAACAGGGATGTATCGACGATGGTTTCAATCTCCGGCTGAAAACGGTAACCACCCTTTTCTGTGTGTATAAATTCGATATCCTGGAACGTATGAATTTCCTTCAGCAGCTTACGCAGACGGAAGATGTTGAATTTCAGAGAACTCAGCGGATTATCACTGTTTTCCCAAAACAGCTCCATCAGAAAATCTCTGGAGACGTTATTTTGATCCTGCAGGATCAAAACTTCCAACAGGCTGAGAGACTGGCGGGACAGATAATCCCGCATATTGAACACTTCTCCACCATATTCAATCGTAAAGCCGTCAAACAGGTGGATATACATTTTACTGCTGTTCATGAAATTCCTCCTCATCTCATTTGTATAATTGCTGCTAAGTAAATCCATATTCCAACACATAGATTCCCTCTGAAAAAAAACCTGCCTTATCATGCTACTGCAAAATCGGAAGAATGTCCACAATAAGGCAATGATATTTGTAAAAAAAGAAATTTAAAAGCTGCTTCCCGGGGTTGGATGAAGTCTTATTCTTATGCATACAGATACATATGCTTAATTTTCATTCAAAAAAGCGCTCACCGTTTTCTTTATGAATTTACTGATACCGATATGTGACAAAGCTTCTTTGATAATGATTTCAAATGGATAAAGTGGTCAAAGGCAGAGCCGTACATGCACATCCTGTATATTTATCGCTTAGTTAGGAACTCATTTCCTTCTACAGAAAGAAAAAGACCCTTAGGTCTTTTCTCTTTACATCATCGGTGAGAACAGATTTAAAATTGCCCGCATGATACGAATCGGAAGCCGGATCTGCCGGCATTCCTCCAGTGTTACCTGATGACTTTTTGAAAGTGTTTCAAGATAATCCCTTTTCACATCCATAACCACCTTGCTGCGATAGAACCATACACCGCATTCATAATGCAGGTAATAGGAACGATAGTCCATGTTCACCGTACCGACGATTGCCATTTTATCATCTACAACAAAGCTTTTTCCATGAACAAAGCCCGGTGTGTATTCATATATTTTTACACCACCCTCAATCAGATCCTTATAATTGGAGCGTGTTACTGCGAATACATACCATTTATCCGGAATATGCGGTACAAGAATACGAACATCAATTCCATTTTTCGCCGCCAGCAGCAGTGCTGTTTTCATCTCATTATCGATAACAAGATACGGAGTAGTCGCATATACATACCGGTTGGCACTGTTAATCATATTGATATGTGTATATTCTCCGACATTTTCCTCATCTGTCGGGGAATCGCTGTACGGCTGCACATAGCCGTCATTGTGAATATTCTCAAACACCTTGAAATCGGGCTTATAGGAAAATACATCATCCTTTTCCTTTTCATCATAATTCCAGAACTGCAGAAACATCAGCGTCAGATTCCATACAGCTTCTCCCCGAATCATGACACTGCAGTCCTTCCAGTGACCAAAGCGCTCTTTCTGATTGATATACTCATCTGCAAGATTGATTCCCCCGGTCATTCCCACCTTTCCGTCAATGACAAGGATTTTTCGATGATCCCGGTTATTCATCTGCATGGCAAGCCGCGGCTTGATCGGATTGAACACCTTTGCCTGAATACCAAGCCTTCTCAGTGTCAGATAGTAGTCCTGCGGAAGCGTTGTAATACAGCCCGCATCATCGTACATGACACGTACCTCCACACCCTGTTTCACCTTATCGATCAGAATGTCCAGAATGGTATCCCACATCACACCGGGGGCGATTATGAAGTATTCCATAAAAATGAAGCTTTCAGCCTTTTTCAGCTCCTCCACCATTGCCTTGAACTTCTCCTCACCTACCGGAAAGTAGGTTGTTTCCGTATGATTGTAGATGGGAAAGATTGCATTCTTCCATAAATAGTTGGCCTGCTTGTGTGCAAGCGGATCCTCTGCCTCCAGAGCCTCCATGATTTCTGTATTCTGCCAGGAAATTTCCTGATAGTTTTCCAGTGCCTCGCTGTCTCGCTTGCGCAGCTCCTTGGGAACCTTCTGTCCGCCAAACAGCAGATAGATCAGTCCTCCGAAGACAGGTACAGCCATGATCAGCAGCACCCAGGTCAGCTTATAGGTCGGATTGTCATTTTTATTGATGATGTAAATGCTCATGCAGAAGCTTAGGGCGATCAGAATAAAATAAATCGCCACAAAGTATTCGCTGAGCTTGAAGACGATACCGAAAAATACGAACAGCTGAATCAGAATCAGTATCGATACAATCAAAATTTTATTATGTAAAAGGGATAGTAGTTTACGAATCATGCAGCTCCCTCCTTCTTTTATTTCTGGTTATGCAGATATTCTTTCACCATGGTGATATTGCCGTCCAGTGTCTCCAACTCAATATCACGATCCTTGCCGGTACCGGTTCCAATGACACAGAGGCTTCCCGCATCATCCAGTTCACCGCAGGAAATGACAACAGCTTTTTTGAAATACGCCATGGCATTCTGTGTACGCATTTCCTCATTCAGCTTGATGACGTCGATGGATTTCTTTTTCGGATGATATTTGGCTATTTCATTTGCCAGCTTACGGTTCTGCGGATTGAAGCCGATCTGTACGACACTGCCCTTTGCGATGCAGTCCAGACAGATGAGCGTCGGATTCTTCCCCGCATTTGCCAGATCCTTTGCGGCTGCCTCTGCACCGATAAAACGCATCTTGTTCTTATCGGTAAACAGAAAGCCCACCTTTTTGCGCTCATCCCTGTTCAGTCCCTTTGCGATTTCAACAGCTGCGGCTATTGTCGCAGAATTCCGGTTATAATTATGGGCATTGTGAAAGCCGTGCATCATCCAGTACATCAGCATGACAGTCAGCAGGAATAACCCAAAGGATATCAGTGACGCCAGTCCCGTTGAAGTAATCAGCGGCTGCAACCCATACAGACCTCCGAAAATCAGCGCAAAGAACAGGAAGATCGGAACATAGGTTGCCACCATGGTCTTGTTTGCCGTCTTGGTGCCGTCAAAAGGAAAATACAGCACCTTTTTCCAAAACTTTCTTTCCGGTGTGTCATAAGGAACAACAATGACCGTCTTCATCTGCTTCATATTTCCATATAAATAATTATGCGCATGTGACAGCAGCTTTTTTCCTTCAATCATCGTGGGTTCATAACCAAGTGCGTGAAAATCCTGATGCAATGCTTCGATAAAACGCTTCTTCTGTCTTCGACTGAAACGTGTACCATATGTTTTTGTATATTTCTCCAATACTGTTTTATCCATATAAGCGCCTCCTGAAACTAATATTTTTATTATACTAGAAATAAGAGAAAAATTACAGTGAATCAGGGATATCCAACGAAAAAGAGGACACTTTTTCTCTGTATCCCCTTTCATTTCTGCTATTACAGAGGCGACTGCAATCTTTCGTGTATTCGGTTATTGCTTACCTGCCCACTGCAATTGCCTTACTCTAAATGACAGAGATGCAGCATGGAATTACTTGCTGTAACTAAGTATGCAGAAAAGCTCACATCATGGTGTGAGCTCTCTGTATATAATTATCTATCTTAGTTTTCAGATTTGCCTTGCTTCCTTCTTCGACGAAGAACAACAGCAGCACCTCCGGCGAGCAGCGTCAGCATACCGGCTGCGCCAGTTGATGTCGTATCTCCGGTATCCGGATGCTCAGCATCAGGCTTTGACGGCTCCTTCTGTCCATCCCCCTGTGGCTTCTCATCATCCCCAGCGGATACCGGCTGCAACTTACGATAGCTTTGCTGCAAGGCCTCATATGCTTTGGCTATAGCTGCTTCATCCGCTGACTCATTCGCCAGCACAGCCTCTGCCTGCCTGAGCGCCTTAACAAATGCCTCCCAGGAGGCTGCCGTATAGCTGTCCTTTTTAACAGTCTTCAGAATAGACACCAGGTTTTGCAGCTGATCTCTATTTGCTGTACCCTGTACGATTTCAAGTGCCAGAACCGCCTGCTTCAGATTCTTCAGTGCCGTATCCACCTCACTTTGTAAAGCTTTCTCATTTGCCAGCACCTTTTCTGCTGCGGCAATGGCTTTTTCAAGCGCGGCATAGCTGTTTGCAGTATAGCCTTCCGCTTTGATTTTCTTCGCAGATGCCACAAGCTCCTTCAAATCCCTCTTGTCAGCTGTTATCACTGCTTTTTCCAGCCCCTGCATCGCCTTTTCCAAAGCAGCAGCACAGCTGTTCACATCATCCTGCGTGGAAGTTTCATCTGCATACGCTGCAGCTGCACGATACCATGCCGCTTCAAACGCCTTCCAGCTATCCTTTGTATAGTCTTTCTCCACATAGGTTTTGGCCTGATCCAGAAGCTTCTGCAGTTCTTTTTTATCTGCCCTTACCGTGACCTTCACCTCTATGGTGTGCCCGGCTGCTTTTCCACGTAAGGTGTACACACCGGCTTTGTTTACATTCACATCCTCCAGATTCCATGTGATCGTCTCCAGCAATTCAACATCGTTATCGAGCTTGACACGAATCTGTTTCGGCAGCTGATCCTGTAATGTCTTATCACCAAATGCAATCGTTAGCGCCGGAATCTTCTCCATCAGGCTTACAACAGATGCACCCGGGTATTGTACATTTACGTTATTAAAGACCGTTGTTGAACGGAATGTCTGTACGCCGAGATAGCCATCCTGCATATCCACATTGCTTCGTTCCAAAATCTTTTCACCATCCAGCCAGTACTCCGATTTACCGGCACCGTCATACACAACCTTCAAATGCGCCTGTGTTGCTGCTTTGGATTTCTTTGCGGGAATCACTTTTGTCACATTCCAGATTTCACCGTTCTGGTTTTTAAACAGCTTGGCAATGGAACTGCCGTCATCCTTTCGCTCTATGTTTGCACAAAACCAGTCAGCTGACGGATTGTTTCTATCGCTGACACCGAATACGATACCTGCAGCCGTACCTTCCAGAATATGCATATCTGCTTCGTAAATAAACGGTTTGTCTTTGTAGATCCGGGCATCATGAATCAAAAAGCTGTCACCGCCGGTATTGGAGCCAATCACCCCATCTGCAGTTTTCGCCCAGATTCCTCCATCCAGATTCCAATCCGGAATATTGGAAGCAAAGCTGGATGTGAATAGTTTGATTTCCACTTCCCTTTCCAGACCCTGTGCACTGGCTTTGATTTTATAGGTTCCCTCCTTACTGCCGGAAACAACGATACTTCCCTTTTCTTCTTTCACCAGCTGTAATCCCGGATCAAGTGTCCAAACGACATCACCGCTTTCCATATTCGGATACATGTTGGTATCAACACGGAATTCCGTATGAACCTGTGCTTCCCGCGGTGCTGACAGATATAGCTGCGGTGCTTCCGATTCAGAGCCTGACTTGCCGGTATACATGGACTTCATATCATAAATCTTCAGCTGATCAATCGTAACATCTCCATCATCACAGAAGAATTCCATACCGATATTGCTGTTTTCCTGATACATAGCGGTAGAAATATTGGCCTCTCCATCGTTTCCAAACGCTTCCACAGCACCCTGATCGATGATGATACGCAGCTTAACCTTATTCCCATCCAGCGGTTTCAGGGTATAGGAGAAATTACCACTGTTTACATGATAGCCTGCATTTCTGCCATCCACATACATGTTTTGTGTTTCCCTGTTATATTTGAAAATCAGTTCCTTTCCATTTCCCTTGCGCAGCTTAAATCCGAATTCCTTTGCGGTTCCCAGCGTGAATTCCCCTTCCAGATCATAGCGGATGCCGGATACGCCTCGCAGAATATTGGCATCGGATGAGGAAACCTTTTTATTTTCTGTCTGATACAGTATATGCTTTGTATCTCTCAGCTTATCCACTTCCTCCACGACATTTGATGTAACGATATAGTTGCCGTCTGCGTCCTGCTTCAATCCGTACTCCTGTGGAAGAGACTGCAGTCCCTTATAGGTTTTGCCATCAAATTCTATGAAGTCCTGCAGCCAGCTGATTCCAATCTGACGGTTTTTTCCGGTACCGTCCCGATAGAATGTCATTGTTGCATATTTTCCAAAACCGCCCCATGGATTGGCATTGGAATCAATATCTATTTTATCTGATTCCGCAGTCCATTTATAAATTCCGTTTTCATCCGGTTTCATACTTCCCACCACATAGAATCCGGCACTTCCGTTATAAATCCATTTTGTTTCTCCTGTTCCGTTTACCTTTGCCGGAATCAATCCAGGACACTCCGAAAGAATCTGTTCTCCATTTTTGTATTTCAGCGGCTGCGACTTTTCCCAGTGAATCAGGTCATCGCTAACGTGAATCTGTGCTGCTCCCCCGGCTGTCACCATATACCATTTATCCTTGGCGTCCCCATCAATTTTAAACACCTTCGGATCACGGAAATCATTTCCGGAGAGCGTGTTTCCTTCATTTGGTATTACCGGATTCCCTGCATATTTCTGCCAGGTAACTCCATGGTCTTTACTGGATGCGATTCCCTGCGACTGTTTTCCTGTCTTTTCATCATGATATGTATAGATAGATACCAGCTTGGATTCTCCCGGCTTGTTGTTGAATAAGCCGGATGTGTTTTCACTATCCTCTACAGCGGAACCGGAGAAAATCAGACCGTGTTCATCAATCTGCAGACCCAGCGGCTGCTGTTCCCAGTGAACGAGATCCCTGGAACGGACATGTGCCTGCGACTGCTTGTAGAAGTTGTTGTTTGGCGAATACTGATAGAATAAATGCCAGTAGCCGTCGGTGGAATCATACACCATGCCGTTGGGATCATTCATAAAATTGATCTGCGGTGTCACATGGAACTGCGCGCGGTACGGCTGCTGTGCCAGCTCTTCTGTTGACAGCCATTTATTTACAGCAAAATTGATATTCTCAGAAAATCCGTCCTTTTCAATGGTAACTCCCATGTTCAGGAAATTCATATCAAAGTCCTCTGCTGTCAAGGTAAAGGTATCCGTAACCTTTTGCTTTTCCTTTGTCACCTTGTTGTTACGATCCTTCAGCGTAATGTAAACATCCCCGCTGGATTCCGGCTTTATCACGACACGATCCACTCCTGCCGGGATATCCATACCGTAGTTTTTCACATTCGGATCAAACGTTGGCGTAATCGTCACACCATTCGTTAATATTTTGAAATCACTCAGCTTCGCCTCTTCAACAGCAGGAAGCTCACTTGCGGCCTTGTGATTCAGATTCTGATATTCGATATTTCCATCCCATGTCAGCAGTCCGAGATAGGATTCCCCCTTATGACGGCTGTCCTTTTCACGCATGATTCCCTTTCCGTTGGCATAAACGTAGATGTCTTCACCAACGACGATTACCTTGATATCATAGGAGCCGTCTGCATTTGGCTCCACATCGCTCAAAGGAACCTCGGCAATACTGCCGCCTGTCGGAAATTCAAACAGCTTGAAAATATTATGTGTGTAATCCGCATTGATCACATAACATCCTGCCTGTGGATTATCGGGATTCTGTACACGGAACATCAGTGCCCCGGCACCCTTTTTATCCAGATTGTTGATGTTGGCGGAATACTCGAAGTTTTCTATTTTCGTATCGGAGATTGCAAAGTTATCACCGCTTCCCTGTGAGTGCATACCTTTTTCTGTGATTTTCCAGCTTCCCTGCAAACCTCGCAGATTTTCCAGTGTTGTATGGAATAAGCTATCATCCGCCCTCACGGTTCGATCTGTAAACTGAATATTGGATAGCTCTGCCTCTGTCTGAAAGGTTAACACTCCGATATATCCGCCGGCCCAATCATCCATATTTCCGCTCATCACATTTTCACTGCCGCCTTCACTGGTCACCTTGTAGGTAAAGTCCCCGTTTGCCTTTATATCCAAATCCAGATGTACCGTTTTTGTAGAATCATAGTCATTTAATACCTGCATGGGCTGATAATTATGATCCCCGGGCACTCGGAACATGCGCATTTTGTTTTCTCCCTCATGCCTGATGACATTTGCGGCTCTCCATGCCTTGCTGGGATCATTTCGATCTCCCACACCGACCAGCAGTGCAGCGCATTGCGCATCACCGCTTTTGATTGTCAAATCTGCACTATAGTGAAAATCATCCGCAATTACCTTACTATCTTCACTCATTGCAAAATTGTCACCACCGGTATTATCCAGCATCACCTTGCCGCCCTCACTGCGAACATGATCCCCCTTGAAATTTGTCAATGAGACAGGCGCTGTTTCTTTTGTATCCTGCTCCTGATTCTTTGTTGAAGGTACCTGCTCCTCCTGCGGATCACCCGGAGCAGTTTCAGCCATTACATGAAAAGGTACTACATTGGTTACTGCCATGGAGCATGACAGTAAGGCTGTCAGCATTCTTGTCGTTTTTCTCGTCATACGATCTCTCCTTTTTTCATCCTTCAGACATCTTTTTGATGTTCTGTTTAAAGTATATCGAAAGAGAAAATGCCAACCCAGTGTATTTTGTAATCACTTACATTGACATTCGTTAAACTCTTTGTAGCTAATTCCTGCGTGGATCCTCCCATATCAGCAGGCATGCCGCAGTTTTGCCCCGCTTTGAAGATACCATATCGCCAGCTGCGTACGATCTCTGAGCTGCAGCTTCTCCAGAATGATACTTAGATAATTTCGTATCGTTCCCTCTGTAAAAATCATCTTTTCAGCGATTTCACGATTGGACATCCCCTTTGCTATGGCATTGATGATATCCCACTCCCGTGCACTCAGCTTCCTTACACACTGATTCACGCGCTTATGGTCCTGGTTCTCCATCTTCAGCCCTTTTTCAGTATGCATCATATGAATCATTTTTGCACCGACATACGGATTCAGAACACTGCCGCCCTCCATTGTGGTTTCGATGGCATATTTCAGCTCACCGAGTGAAACCCCTTTGAGGATATAACCGTTGGCACCATAGGCAAGTGCCTTCATTACATATTCATCATCAACAAAGGTTGTTAAAATCAGAACACGGACATTCGGATATTTCTCTTTCACGATACGTGTGCATTCCACACCGTCCATAACCGGCATACGAATATCCATCAGGATCATATCAACACGCTTTATCTCCAGATGCTGCAATACCTCTTCCCCATTTCCTACAACAGTAGTCACTGCAAACCCCTCGATAGAGTCCAGAATGATTTTCAGGCTCTCGCGAATTAACTGCTGATCCTCAGCTATCATAATCTTTGTCATGCTCTTTCCCTCTCGCTATCTCAAATAGTATACATTTATGTATAGCTTGTTTTTTAGGCAATATGGTCGTATAATGCACAAAAAAACAGCAAAAGCTGCTGTTTTGTACGTATTTCATAAAGTATAAGTAAATGAATACCTACGCCCAAACCGGTGATCCACTCCGGGTTATGAGCTACTGATTTTTCAATCATTCCACTGACAGCCATCACCGTTATAGGTAACACATCGGATACTTCCCTTTGTATATCCGATTGCTATCGCATACTCTCCTATGCTGTTTCGATCCAATACCTCCTTCCTTACTCATCAGGCATTACGGCGTATTATGTTTTATCACTTCCTATTTTAATGCGCTTAAAAGTAGACGTCAATTAACATTTGTAATCGGTTACAGAAGACAGCTTTATTTGCAGATGCTGCGGCATACTCCCATCACATATTCCATATACGAATCCGTGTATAAAAACACCCGGCTGGGCTACCGGGTGCGTCTCATCATATTATAAGGTAATTTCTATCACATTTTCGAAAGGGTTATTATAAGCACGGACATAAACGAGCGGTTTCCCGCTCATACTACTGATTACTGACTCCACACGGATGATGGGAGTGTTCATCTTGATTTTCAGCAGATTCGCAAACTGAACCGGAACCAGCATGGGTATGAACTTTTGCGTAACACGTCCGTTTTTTACATAATCGTTCATATCCAGCAGATTTTTCAGATTTTTCATATCTGCATCGGATATCTGGTTTCGAATAAAGAAGATCTCCTCAACGCTGGTCGGCTTGGAATTGACGGTATTCAGCCGAACAACGCTCAACACCTGATCATCCTGATCGATTTCCAGTATCGGTGCAATGTCTGCGGCATCCTTTACATTAAAATACATGACGATGAACTCACTGATTTCTTCCTGCAGCATTTCCGCAGCTGTATTCTTCTTCAGCAGCTTGCGGTCTGCGACAAAGGTTCCCTTGTTTTTATCGCGGTAGAGGAAACCCTCATCAACAAGCTCATCGATTGCTTTACGCACAGTCATACGGCTCGCATCGAAGCGAACCGCCATGTCACGTTCTGAATCAATAGGTGAATTGGCAGCCTTATCTTCAATTTCCTGCATAATTAGGTCTTTGATTTTCCGATAGATAGGAGTTGCCATAGTTTCACCTCTTTCCTGATACTAGCGCATGAAGCCGAAGGATTTCCATGGTTTGATATAATCCAGCAGCATGTTCTCATCCTCCGGTATATGACCGATGACATTTTTTCTTCCATCATTCGGCATATCCTTCAACACAATATGCAATTCTCCTTTATAACGGGAATATTCATCATTTACAATGACAACATCACCACGTTTTAAATCTCTTGTATTCTTTGGCGGAACGCTTTCCTTAGCGTAGGTAACACGCGGCATGGTGCTTCTCGCCATATACTCGCTCATATCTCCACGAACAAAATGCGGGTGCTCGTAAAGGATCTTTTCTTCTGTCGGGTGAAGATCCGCTTCAAAATCAATCTTGAAGGTAAGCTTACCGGGATCAATTTTTGAAAGCGTAGAGAGCTCTTCCTCACTCGCATAAGCATTTGCGATGATGACATCATCCACCAGTCTTGTGGCAAACAAATGTCTTGCCTGCACATCGATTGGCAGGTCACGGTGTATTTCCAAAGTACACAGACCCTCATTCACCGGCCATGGGCCATAGGTTCCCTCTTCCTGAGAGGATACGAAGGCAGCGACTTTAATATTCAAATCCTTAATGTCCTGACTGCATTTTTCAAAATGCTCATAGCTGATTCCGCTGTAGCGCTGCGGATAAAAGTTATGACAGGTGATGATATTATCCAGCTTTGGATAATGGCTCATAATATTGTCCAGATATTTCGTACCCAGACTTGCGTTGATTTCGATTTTCAAATTTTGTGGATTATAGGTCATCAAAGCTTCCTTCAATGAATCAAATCCTTCATCCAGACGAATACCGTCAGCATGCATCTCTGCGAAAAATGACAGATCATCATAAGAAACATGCAGCTTCTCAAATACAAACGGCGCAACATCCAGGATGACTTCCATTCCATAGGAATGTGCGTGGTCGATCAATTCTCTGAATTCCGCAAGGATTTCCTCGCGTTCCTTTTCTACACTCAGCAGGCAGGTAAAGATTCGTTTGAATCCGTATTTTGCGGCAAGTGTCACATATGCTTTATCTTTATCCAGAGTTGAATGCTCTGGATAAAGAGAAATTCCTAATCTAGCCATGATTAGCTCCTCCTTTGACAAGCAGCCAATACTATTACGATTCGGTTGCTTCTGACTTCTCTTTTGCTTCGTTCTGAATGTAGCTTTCCATGTTACGCAGCAGCTTTACTGCCTTCTTTTTCGCCCCGCGGTTATAGAAGAAGGACATAATTTTAAAATTCACGCTCTTCGCACCGCTGGCTCCGGAAAAATCTTCCATATACGTTACACCGATATGATCTTCATCCAGCTGTTCAATTTCATAGGAAATTGTATTGATACCCTGACTGCTTTCGAATTTCGCCTTGTAAATCCGCGGAGCTTCAAAATCCGTAATCGTGACCTTGACCTTTCCTTCACGCTTCATCTTGTTTTTCATATCCTTCGTGTAGGAAAACCCTTTGTGAATCTGCTTCGGTCGAATATTCTTACCCGTTGATGCTGTGATATCGTATGCAATTGACTCTGCGATTTTATCGAAAAAAACATCCGCATTCACATACAATTTTTCTTCTACTTTGATCATGTGCTTCTCCTTTTATTTCTTTTTAACGTTCTTTTTGTCCTTGTATACCATAAAGGCTCCCAGACATAAAACAGTGACACCACAAATACAATACAATATTTTTTGTGAAAAGTCATTATAAGTTTGAGAATACATCATGATGATGCAGCCGATTGTTACAGCAAATAAGCCCCAGCGTGTCATAAATATCACCTTTTTCCTATGTTGTTCGCTTTTTTATTTTATAGTTACCTGAAAGTACATTACGCTACCGATTGGTGTAGCCTTGATGGTTTTCTTGGCGATTGCACATGCCTTGTCAAGATCCTCTGTGTTTACGTGAAATGCAAGCTTGATTCCCGTTTTTCCCTCATATTTGAAGCTGACGCCTTCCTCCGTTGTCTTCTCCAGCAGATCAATAATAAATTCCTGATTTAATCCGCAACTGATGTATATCATTCTGTTCACCTCTTGTTTCCCTTATTTTTAATTACTTTTTGATTTCCTTATATAAATCCATGAATTCCTGAGACAGGATTTTAAATGCCTCCGCACTCATCAGCTGATCCTCAGCATGTGTCAGCAGCAGCGTCATCTGTGTGGCTTCCCCGCCGGCTTCCTGCTGAATCAGCTTTGCATGGGAATGGTGTCCCTCGGTGAAGGATTCATCCCCCTGCTTGATAAGCTCCTGTGCCTGCTCGAAATTTCCGGCTTTCGCTTCCTGAATGGCTTCGATGTAAAGTGAACGTGCCATTCCCACGCTAGAGATAATTTCAAAACAGATCAGTTCTAAACCTTCCATATTGTCCTCCTTATAGTAAGCAAGGGAAGAGTAAATATCCTCTTCCCTTTCTATTTACTTTTGTTGCTATAGTTTTTATTCTTCTACGTTGTTCATTCTGTTTGCAACGATAACAAACGGAATCCAGCAGAGCACTGCTACAACCAGGTTGATTGCGGCGATAACTCCGGCCATCAGACTACCACCTGTTGCCAGGATTGCATAGATTACTGGTGGAACTACCCAAGGTACTGTGATGAATACCGGTGGGATCAGTCCGGAAGCTGTTGCAAGATAAGCGATTGTTGCCAGAATAACCGGTGTAATCAGCCAAGGAATAAAGTAGATAGGGTTTAATACGATTGGCAGACCGAAGATAACCGGTTCGTTGATGTTGAAGCAGCCCATTGGCAGACTCAGTTTTGCTACTGCTCTTGCATCGTCTCTCTTGGAGAAGATCATGATGGCAATCAGCAGTGCAATGGTACATCCGGAGCCACCCATCCATACAAAGGCATCGAAGGAACCACGTGTCCATACGAACATTTGGTCAACAACATCATTCAGTGATTTTCCTGCAGCCATAGCAGTATTGTAGATGTTTGTATTGTCGTTCAGCAATGGAATATATCCACCGTCCAGAATTGGAGCCAGTACGTTTGGTCCGTGCAGACCGAAGAACCAGAATACCTGTACAGCAAATACAAGAATGATGATAGCGCCAAGACCCTGTGACAGGTTCTGGAATGGAATCTGCAGATACTGGTTGATCAGCTCAGGCAGACCGTTTCCTAAGAATTCTGTACATAAGAACTGAATGATACCTGCAGTGTAGATAGCGATGGTACCCGGAATAATTGCAGCGAATGCTTTGGATACTGCTGGTGGTACCTGCTCAGGCAGCTTGATGGTAACTTTCTTAATCATCAGTTTCGCATAAATGATAACAGAAATTAGACCGATAATCAATGCAGAGAACAGACCACCGGAGTTTGTCCAAGCATATGGCAGGAAGCCCCAGCCGGTAGCATTATACAGTAATATAGCATCTTTCGTGTCATTCAACGCAACATCCAGTCCTGCACTCTTTAATGTGTTCAGTGCATCAACTGCAACATCAGGAAGCTGATAGTTGAAGGTAGCGCTCTGTGCTAAGATCGTAACGAAGGAAGCCAGTGCAACAAGACCTCCAGCAAGCGGGTTCACATCATAGGCCTTAGCCAGATGGTAACCGAAGGAAAATGCAAATGCAATGGCCAGCATTGCCAGTGTTCCCCACCATACATTTCCGTTGATTCCAATCAGCCACTGGAATGTTTCTGCAATATGCCAGTCCGGCAGATAATTGTTTGGCAGATCACGGAAGAATACGTTTAATAATGTAGCGACAGCACCTGCCATGGTAATTGGCATGATACCGATGAATCCATCACGAATCGCTACCAGATGTTTCTGAGAACCGATTTTCGCCGCAATCGGCACAAAATGTTTCTCCATCCACGCTGTGAATTTTTCCATTTTTCTTTCTCCTCCTAAAAATGAATTATTTTACACTGTCCGGTAAAAGGAGCCACCTGTTACCGATAGTGACAATGCCATTGTGAGGGATTTTACATCCCAAGAAGCTTTAACGCCTGTTCCAGAACCTTCGCTCCGTTCATGGTGCCGTATGCCTGCATGTCGATGACTGCAACCGGTTTTCCTCCTGCAATCGCCTTCATTTTGGATTCCAGGAAACGAACCTGAGGTCCCAGAAGCATAACGTCCATTTTTTCTACATTGTTGACAGCATCCGCATCACCGACAGCCCATATTTCTGCTTCGATTTTTTTCTCTGCCGCTGCTTCCTGCATTTTCTTAACCATCATACTGGTTGACATTCCTGCAGAGCATACAAGTAAGATATTTGTCATGAGTTTTACCCCTTTCTAGTGGTCTATACCACTTGGTACACTCATATGATACAACACCCCTTTAAATAATGCAAGCGTTTTCTTTCTAAATTTCTAATTTTTTCTGTTCAAACGCCGCAGACAATCTCTGAAAAAAGCAAATAACCCTTTATTTATCACATTATTTCCACTTTTTATTTTTTAACACAATTTGTGATTGCTGTTGCAGTCTTGTGATATTTTTTTATGAAACCGCTTATTCTTATGGTTTATACCATGGTCCAAGTGGTCTAATCCACATGGTTTTAAGCTTATACCATATAGTACAAGGATGAAGATGTGGAAGCAGCGGACAAGCATAGCTGAAACGCACTTGTTTACAGCGCTTTTTCCCTGCACAGAGCAAAAAAAAGACAGCAGATCCAATACATGCCTTACCTGCTGTCCGTGAAAATCATCCTCTTGTCCATCCCTGCTGCTGTTAGCGCATATCCTTCCTATAAGTATCAGGAAGCCTGCTCGCCTTGTGTGAAATCAAAGAGAGCATTTTCATAATCCTTTACAAAATAACGGATATTTTTTCTTCCCCTGCAAATTACCGTATGGCCCTCCGCCTCCAGTTTTTCCTTCTGCGCACTCACACCTCCGGGATATTTGGCATTCAGCTCTCCGTTAGCCTTCAGCGTTCTCCAGTAGGGGGTTGGATCATCCCTTCGCTGAACACTTGCCCATGCCGCAATGGAAACGAAAATACCGGCAGTGATCGGCTCCGTAAAATCCGCATGACTCACTCGTGCGAAATAATCACGAAGCTCCCCGACCGTGGTTACCCTGCCAAAGGGAATTCTCCGCATAAGCGTGTCATAGTCGATAGGCGGTGCAAAATACATACGACTGCCTCCGTACTTTTTAATGCTTTCGGTATCTGTAATGATTTTCATCTTTGGCATATCCTTGCTGTCATGCAGCATAGCATTGAAATCCTTTTTGTCCTCATTTGCCATGGTTGCCACCTCCTGCACTAAGCATAATACGTTTTCTTTCTGCATGCAATGAGACGGTTTCACAAATTCAATAAATGACACTCCATGATTCATCCGTTTACAATGTGTCCCCTGCTTCATCCGCATTGGGTTCTGTTGTCCATTCATTGTTAAAATCAGAACCGCTTATGATTCTTCGCTGCCCGTTCGACTTCAAAAGATACATATCTTCATCAGGATAATAACAGGTATCCTCCTGCTCTACCGTCCCTATGTCAAGTAGTATCAAATCGGTATCGCCAAAATTGTATATGGAATGCGCAATATTCTGTCCGGAGGGCTTTGCGAAAAAATCACCCTTTGTAACAGGATAGCTTTTATCATTCAGCCGCACAGTCCCATTTCCGGATAGAACAAGAAAGAACTCCTCCTGCTGGGAATGGCTGTGATACTTTGTGCTGAAGCTTTCCGGCGGAATTCGATCAATGTTCACATACAGCCGTTCGCTGCCTGCGGCTGCACCAATTGCTTTTGTAATGAGTCCATGCGTGTCCTGCGATATAAATTCCTCTGCTATTTGATCCATATGCTGTATCATTATTTTCCATTCTCCTTTATCTTACCGCCTATTCAGAAAGCGCTGTTTGCCGTCATTCTCCGTAACGGCAGAATCGCAGGCATGACATATGCCATCAGAACGAATGCAGAGCTGCTAAATCAGTCATTTTCCTTCCTATCCATGTATACAGACAGCCTTTGCTATGGCGATGTTCCACAGTCATATGATAACATCCCTGTCTTCTTCATGCAAATCCGATAATCCGTTTGCGCTGCTTTCATTGCTATGCAAAGAAAAAGATACAGACCTCACATAACTATTCTGCATCTTTCCCGCTGCTATTCCTCTAGGATATCCGCGCACATCTGATGCGCCATCGTCGTTAGAATGATACAGCAGCTCGTCGCTCCCGCATCCAGATAGCCGCGGCTTCGCTCTCCCAGTCTTGCTGCTCTTCCAATCTTTGCCACAAGCTCCTTTGTGTGTTCCCTGCCTGCCTCGGCTCCCTGCTGCAGCGCACACAGGCATGCCGCATAGCTTCTGCCTTCCTGCATCGCCTGCTCATATGCCCTTATCGCCGGTGCAAGGGTGTCAATCAGTGTTTTATCGCCTTCCTTTGCCCCTGCCAGCTCCTGCAAGCCCTGTAAGGCATCCTGCAGTGCTTTTAGGAATACCTCCTTTGTGAGCTTCGCTTCCTGTTTGCACGCTCTTGCAATTCTTGAAAACATCGTTCCGTAGATCGGACCCATGCTTCCTCCGATATCCATCACCAGCGTCCGCGAGATCGTCTTCATGCTCTCGGAAAAGCTCATATCCGCACGAAGCCGCTCCTTCGCCATCAGAAACCCCTTGTTCATATTGACTCCGTGATCCCCGTCTCCGATTGCACCGTCGATCTCACTCAGATATGCTGCATTCTCGTGGATCGCTTCACATATCGCTTCCGCTATCTTCACATTCTTCTCATTTCGGATATATTCCATCACGGTCTCCTCGCCTGTGTCAGTCCCACACATGCACAATCCATATCCAGACATTCTTTCAATTCTTCATCCAGCTTCATCATCGTCAGCGTTACACCATTCATCTCCAGTGACGTGAAATAGTTCCCCACATACGAACGGTATACCCGTATACCTGCCTGCTGTAACAGCTCCTCCACCTCATGATAGAAGATATACTGCTCCATGACAGGCGTTGCCCCCAGACCGCTCACCAGTACCGCTACCTCATCCCCGCTTTTAAACGGTACATCGCGGATGACCATATCCACCATCTCCTGTGCCATCTGCTTCGCGGACCCCAGCGGTTTTACACATACGCCCGGCTCTCCGTGATGTCCGATTCCAAACTCCATCGTTCCCGGCTCGATCTGGAAGTTCGGCTTTCCGTTTGCCGGTATTGTACACGGTCCCAGTCCGACACCCACGCTTCTTGTATTCTCGATTGCCTTTTGTGCGGCAGAGATGACCGCATCCAGATCAGCTCCCTGTGCCGCTTTCGCTCCGCCGACCTTCCATAGAAAGATTTCCCCCGCCACACCTCTTCGCTTGGTGATGTCTTCCTTTGGCGCACTTGCCACATCGTCATTCGCCACTACGGTCCTTACCTCGATGTCATCATCCTCTGCAAGCTCCATCGCCATCTTCACATTCATATTATCTCCGGCATAATTGCCATACAGCACTGCGACTCCCATGCCCTGATCCACCGCACGGATACTGTCATAGAAGCTCTTGGCTGTCGGTGAGGAAAAGATTTCCCCCACAGCGACCGCATCTGCCATATGTTCTCCGCAGTAGCCGATGAAGGCCGGTTTATGTCCGCTCCCTCCTCCGGTTACGATACCCACCTTTTTCTGTTTATTGAAGGAATTGCTGATGACGACTCTGGGATTTTCTTCATCCACATGGATGATATCCCGATGACATTTCGCAAATCCCTTCAGCATATCCTCTACGACCATGTTGGGATCATTGATGATTCTCTGCATTCCCTGCACCTCCTTATCTTCTGTATTCCTGTTCGATTTCCATGATACGTGCCACCTTTTCAGCACTGGCACCGCCGGCAAAGCTGCATTCCAGCCAGCGTTCCACCAGCAGCCTTGCATATTGCGCTGCTATGACTCTTGCTCCCATGCACAGCACCTGACAGTCATTGGATTTGATGCTGCGCTCCACAGAGAACAGATCATGTCCGACCGCCGCACGGATACCCGGAATCTTATTGGCAGTGATCGCCATACCGATACCGGTCCCGCACAGCAGGATACCGCGTTCACAGCTTCCATCCGTGATACATGCGCACAGCTTTTGCGCAATGTCCGGATACAGGGACGGCGCTTCATGATAGACCCCGATATCCTTCACCTCATGCCCCAGCTGTATGATAGTTTCCTTCATTGCTTCCTTCAGGCGGTATGCCGCCTCATCACATCCGATTACCAGCTTCATAAGTGCTCCTTTCCTCCCTGCGAGTTGCCCGCAAGTAACATCCGTTTGTCTCAATATATCCTATCCTTTGCTCCTCTGCCGGATAGGAAGAAAAGCCGCAAGCGATTCACTCACGGCCTTCCCTGCCAGCTACAGCTTCGTGATTGCGAAAACCGTTTTTACCGGATGATTTTCAAAGTTCACCAGCTGATACTTCACTCCTGACGGGATAAAGAAGGTATCCTCCGGCTCCAGTACGAAGCTTTCCTCCAGATCGACCAGATTGACTGTTACCGGGCCCTCTACACAATACAGTGCCGCATCCCCTTCATGGGTATCCGGATCGGAGCATCTTGGTCCATAGCCGCCTGCCGGCAGTATGAATTCCCCAAAGTGACCGTAATCATTGCTGGTGATAAAGCGCATCAGCATCGGATGCTTGGTTCCATGCACATTGTTCAGCTTTTCAAAATCCCGGACCGCATAGACCGCACCGGTTTCTCTTGCTTCCCTGGGATCTACCGGCCATGCACCGATATCATCCGTACAGCCCTGACGGGAGATATCCTGAATCTTTCCACGCATATCCGGAAGTGTATCGTTGTTTGGTCCCTTATAGAACTTCGTTTCCTCATCGCTTGGGATCACAGCAGGCGGAATTGACTCACTCCATGCCTTCGGTGTGATGAAATACAGGATCCTTGCCTTCTGATCGGAGAAATTGTGACAGCAGTGCCATGCACCCTCCGGCATGAACAGCCCTTCTCCAGTTTCCAGATAAGCAAACTGTCCGTTTCCGCTTCGCTGTACGACCGGACCGTTCAGGATGTAATAGGATTCATCACCGGGATGGATATCCAGCGGTGCGAAGACACCGCCCGGACCCAGCTCATAGATACCGAGCATGAAGGTATCCGTCGTAACCATCGTAAAGGTGTTGTCAGAGGTAAATGCGTTGTTGGGTGGATACAGCGCTGTGGAATACTCGCTCTTGCGAATCAGCGTCGGTTTCTTATCCTCTGCTTTAAAGGGGAAATTCCCCATGATATCAAATAGTTTTGCCATAGTCCTGTGTCCTTTCCTATTCTTCAGCTTCTACTGCAGGCTTCCGCAGCAGGATCAGTAAAGCTGCACTGACTGCGCCGGCAATCAGAAGTGCTACAATAAACAGAAGTGCGTTATTCAATGCGAACAGTACAAACAAGCCGCCATGCGGTGCACGCATGGTCAATCCGAATACATAGGATAATGCACAGCCTACTGCGGAGCCTGCCATCAGAGAAGGAATTACCGTCAGTGGATTTGCGGCCGCAAACGGAATGGCGAATTCGGTGATCATACCGAATGCTCCGGCAAACAGACCGGGTACCGCTGCACGTTCCTCCTTTGTAAATTTGTTTTTTGCGACCAGTGCCGCAACCGCGATTGCCAGCGGAGGTGCCATACTGCCGATAAAGTTCGCTGCCATCGGCATGTAGTTTCCGGCATCCATAGCAGCAAGCGCGAAGGCATAGGCAACCTTATTGCAGGGACCACCCATATCAAAGGCAAGCATACAGCCCTGGATGATACCCAGCAGGACAAGATTTCCGGTTCCCAGAGAGTTCAGCATATCGGTTAAAGCCGTTGTTAATGCGGATAGCGGTGTACCAATAACGTATACCATGATCAAACCGATTGCCCCTACCCCGATGATTGGAATAATCAGTGTTGGCAGCAGTGATTTCAATGCCATCGGCAGATTGATTTTCTTTAACAGATTCACAAGGTAACCGGCAATGATACCTGCAATCAGGGCACCAAGGAAGCCGGACCCCTGCATATCCGCAAGTGCACCGCCGACCATACCGACAGCAATACCGGGCTTATCCGCAATGGAATAGGCGACATAGGCACCCAGAACCGGCACCATTAAGGCAAATGCCTTTTTTCCTAACCAGAAGATGGTTGAAGCGAAGTTCCCATATTCTTCCACGGAATTGGGAATGTCATAACCGCCAATGGCGAAGCCCAGAGCAATCAGTATTCCTCCGGCGATAACGAATGGCAGCATATAGCTAACACCTGTCAACAGTGCCCCTTTTATTTCACTAAGTTTTTCTTTCATGACTTTTTTCGTCCTCCTAAATAACATACTGTATGAATTATTTCAGTGTTTCGAAAATGATATCCGGCTTCTGAATCACCTGATGCGGTGTATGTCTGACAATCTTATCCTTATAAGCGTCAAAGCGTTCTGCCTTACTGATTCCCACGTCATTGGCAAAAACGATCAGGTCTGCCGTCTTGATATCCTTTTCCGAGAGCTTGTTTTCAATCCCTAAAGCTCCCTGCATCTCCACCTTGCACGCATACCCCTTCTTTTTGCATTCCTTTTTAATAGCCTCTGCGGCCATATACGTATGAGCGATGCCGGTTGCACAGGATGTAATTGCAACAATTTTCATAAAATTCACCTTCCTTTCCGTTCCCATTGTGTTCCTTACGCACAATTCGATTGCAGGGTATTGATAGCCTGAATGATTTCTTCATAGCTTTGTGCATGCTCCAGTACTTCGATAAATTCTTCATGCGTCAACAGCCCGGCCAGTGTGGCAAGCACCCGCAGGTACTGATCTGAGCTTTGATTAGCGGCAATCGCCAGCATGAAGACATAGCGTACATCGCCCTCCTCATCATGGGAGCAATAGCGGAATGTCTGCTTGCAGCGGCAGAAGCCTATCCCCGGTTTTACTACAGCATCGCATTTGCCATGCGGCAGTGCAATCATGTTTCCCATATAGGTGGAACCCAGGGTTTCCCTTTCCTCCAGCGCTTTGATATATTGCTTTGCATCTGTCACGATACCGGCTGCCTCGAATTTTGCGGCCAGTGTTTCAAACATGGTTTCCTTATCCGTAAACGGCTCGACATCCAGCAGAACGGTATCCCTGATCAAAACCTTCGATAAATTTACTTCGTTCATAACGATTCCTCACCCCCGGTGCTACTTTCCGTTTTTGAATACAGTCAGTACTCCCTTTGCATATTCTTTCATAAAGCGGTAGCTTTCCTCTTCCACCTCATGCCAGAAGGCTTTTCCATCCCGTTCGTTCAGGTATTCCTGGATATGCCTGCTTGCGGCTGTTGCCATGTAGCTGTAATAGTTGACCTTGGAACAACCTGCTGTGATCGCTGCACGTACCTGCTCTTCGTCTACTCCGCTGCCTCCATGCATGACCACGCGCGTTTCCTTCGGCATTGCAGCACGGATTGCCTTCACTCTCTCGATATCCAGTAGCGGCGGTTCCGCATAGATGCCATGCGCTGTTCCAAAGCACACCGCCAGTGCATCCACACCGGTTTCTCTCGCAAATTCCGCTGCCTGCTGTGGGTCGGTGAAGGTCTTTTTGATGCTTTCATGTGTCCAGCCAATGCTTCCTCCATGAGAGTCTTCTTCCGTGCTAGTCATAATACCCAATTCAGCTTCCACTGTGATGTTTAAATCATGAGCAATTTTCGTAAATTCCTTCAGCTTTGCCATGTTTTCTTCAAACGGCAGCGCACTCAGATCATACATGATGCTGGAAAAGCCACAGCGGATCGCACGCATGACGAAGCTGTAATCACTGCCATGATCCAGATGCACACATACCGGCACCTTTGCCTGCTTTGCATACTCCACCATCTTTGGACCAATGCTTTCCATGGGAATCAGTGGATCATGTACCTGCGCATGGTCGATAATGATCGGCACATTCAGCTCCTCAGCCGCATCCACAACCGCACGCAGTGTTTCCATATTCGGTGTGTTGATACAGCCGATGGCATACCCCTTTTCTTCTGCTTCCTTCAAGATTTCTTTCATGTTCACTAACATTTTCTATATATCCTCCTTAATATGTCTGCTGTTTATACGCCCAGCCCGGCGGCAATACGCTTTAAATTGGCTAATCCCTGTACAGCCAGCTCTTCTCCGGTATCCGCAAATTTACGCCATATGGCACAGTTCGCATTCAGTTCTTCAAAGCTTGGATCAAAGGATTCAATGACACAGGGTCCCTCATATCCGATGTCATGTAATGCTGTGAAGAATTCCTCCCACGGTACCAGTCCCGTTCCCGGGATACCGCGGTTGTTTTCACATACATGCACATAGCCCAGATACGCTTTTCCACACACTTCGGCCGCTTCCCTATAGCTGGTCTCCTCGCGGATCATGTGGAAGCAGTCCAGATGCACTGCCATGTTTCCGGTGCCAACCGCCTTGCAATAGCGTACGCCCTCCTTTGCAGTATTGATGAAGTGGGTTTCAAAGCGATTCACCGGCTCCACGCATATTCGCAGCTGCGGATGTGTTTCCTTCGCATACCGGGCAGCTTCACGCATCGCTTCCACAGAATGGTTCCATTCCTCATCCGTCTTCGGTTTCCCGCTCAGACAGCCCCAGCCGGCATAATTCACACCGCCGAGGATGGTACTGCCTAATTCTTTGTTGATATCCACCAGTCTTTTGAGAGCCTCCACTCCGTTTTTACGGATTGCCTCATCCGGAGAAATCAAATTCGTCTTTGCGTCCAGAGTCGTTGTTGTGACAACCTCCAGCTTCGTCTTTGCCATCTCTGCCTTTACCAAAGCAGTAGGAAAGGTTTCCGGATGGGCAATGGCGATATCGATGGTAGAAAAGCCCAGCTCCTCCGCCTTGGTGATGACCCACAAATCCTTCTCTGAAAACACTTCACTCCAGATAAAGGTATCTACTCCAAATCTCATCGTATCCCTCACTTTCTATGCGGTGATTCCACTCTGCTGCAGAATCTCCCAGATTTCCATTTCATCCCTTGCATTCTTCAAGGCCTTGATATTTGATCGATCATCAATGAATGCATAGAATTGCTGGAAAAAGTTATATACTTCGGACTGCGTATTGAAATCAATGGCCATTAAAAATACAATCTCAATACGATCCTCGTATGTCCAGTTCATCGGACGCTTTAAACGCATGACAACAATGCCGCTTTTTTTCACATATGTCTTATAGCCATGCGGTACTGCAATACTGTTTCCAATAGAAGTCGGTGTTGTCTTCTCCCGCTCCCATATCTTCTTCTCAAAACCTTTTTTCACATATCCTTTTTCATAGAGCAGCTGACAGCCTCTGGATATGACATCCTCCTTGCGCTTGGCATTCACATCACACAGAATCAGCTTCGGATCAAACAGCTGGAAGGCTTCATCCCGATCCGCTACTTCCACATTCTGCTTCTCTGTAATTGCCCGGCTTATCTTTTCAAGATCGTCATCGCTGATTTCGCGACTGACAAGCAGGACATTTTTCTTCAGCTCCAGCGGTACGGTCGTAATAATCAATTCAAATTTAGTAATGGAGCTTTCCTTTATATCCTCATAATGCAGAATCTTGCTGATGGCCAGATTTTCCACATTGCGCATTATTTTATTCGCCTGATACTTGGATGTATGGAAATCGGCTGCCGAGATAAACACGGCATTGACCGGATGATCCGATTCATCGATTGCATTGTTGATCAGCATGACGATATAGGCGATATCATCATCCGTGAAGCTGATTTTCAGGCAGGATTCCACTTCCTCGATCGTTGTCAGCGTAATACCGTACAGGCTGGGAAAACGATGCTTGATATCCTGACGGAAATCGTACCGTTTGGATATGGCGAAGGTCTCCTGCGCCTTCTTTTTCTGGATAAAGAGACTCACATCATGGACAAGTCCCTCACTGATCACAAAGCGCTTGTTGGCGACGATTGCTTTGAGATGCTCCAGAAACTCCCTGGTAATCGCATCAAAGTATTCCATATTGATTTCATCATCCAGTCCATGGTTGCTGAAGACGATGAACTGAGCCGCCATGCATCGGATTTCCAGTCCCAGATAGGCCTGCAGACCGTGAATTGCCGTATCAAACAGATTCTTAGCGGCGGTGTATTGATCGTTATTGACATTCAGCTTGTTCATGATATTCTTTTCCACAATAACATTGCCCTTGCGAACTCTGCGCAGCGTCACGGCAACATATTCCATAAGCTGCCAGTAGTCGGTATCCGTGAATGTCATTTCCAGATCATCCTCCACATCCTTTAACAGCTCCTGCAGATACAGGATATCGAAGTAGTCATACATTTCCAGAAAGTAGTTATAGAATTTTTCTGAAATGCGGTAATCCATTCCCTCCGGCACCTGTTCACTGCCATAGATTTCATTCATGAACTCCTTATTATTCTCCAGAATCGCCTGTCGGATATTAAACTCTCCACCCGCCACACCGATTCCCATATTGCGCTTCTTCACAATTTTTAAATCAAATTTTAACAGCCACTGCTCCAGCACCTCCAAATCCTTTGTAATAACGTTGCGTGCCACGTTCAGTTCCTCGGCAAACAGCTGGATCGTATAGCTGGAATTGTATTCAAACAAGACATCCAGTATATATTTTTTACGGTAATTATAGGATGAGGAATGATCACTGTTCTCCTGTAGCAGCTGTAAAACAGCTTTTCGCTGATGATCATCCGCAGATAACCAGACACCCTTACCGGGGATGGAATTCAATAGGACACCTGCCTTCTGCAGTGTCTTCTTTACATAATCCAGATTGTGCTTGATGCTGCTTCTCGAAACACCGATTTCATTCGCAATCACGGACGTGGTGATCGGTTCTTTTTGTTCCAGCAGCAGTCGTATGGTTTTTTCTGTCATCCGGTCAATCACGAACGATTCCTCCCTTCGTTGTATGCGGTTTCTTTTGCACCTTTATCTTACCGTAAACGATTCAGAATTGCTATGCTTCATAAATTCGCTTTGTGCACCATCTTGGTGCAAATTGAAAGCGTTATCAGCATTTGCACCATACTTGGTTCTTTTTGAAAAATATGCAAAAAACACTTGTTTTCCCGGGATTATTCAATTTCATAAAAAAAACAGCTGTTGGATAACAGCTGCAGCTTTACTAATGTCGACTTAACTGAAGCAGAAAAACGGACAAGCTTGAAATGAAAACCTATAGATAAGGCATTCCCTGTTGCCATTTCGTAGGTTTTCACTTTCGCAAAGGTTTTATGAAATGTCGTTTTACTTACTATCGATAAATTTAACCAGAAAAATCTTATTGCATAGGACGAAGACTTTGTTATGTAGGATGCACAAAGACAATGATAGTATCCTTACGTATTTGGCTTTATCAATTCCTTAACCGCTTTGGGAAGCATTCCATACAAACGCTTGCCTGTGTGGTTTTCTTAATAAAAGAATGCTCTTGTAATGATGGTGTTTTCCGCTTTTTCTGGATAAAATCATTTTTTCAGATGTACTTTTTTCTTATATACATCGCCGCTATGACGGTGCCTGCCCTCTGTTATGGAAAGGGAATCAAACAGCTAAAGGAGTTGAAGCTATTATCCCGTCAGACAGTGCTCATGCTAAATTCAAAAGGATCAATGTATCGAAAGAAACGATGTACCTGATCCCTTTTGCTTATGCTGATAAACCGCAGCTTCATGACTTCTTTGCGTTATTGTGTAAGCTTTTGTGTGATATACTGCTGTGTTTCTTCATCTGCGAATTTTATTAAATATTCATAGTTGTGTGCGGAAATGTAATCTGTGATTCCGGCTGTATCCATTGTCTTTTTCAAAAGATGGGAATACAGTGTCTGGTCATCATGTAACAGAGAGCTGATTTCCATAAAATAATAGTCCTTGTATTCCAGCGAAATCATATCAAATATCTCTTCTATCGAACTGCAGGCCTCCAGTTGTTGCTTTAAAGCCTCTCTGCGATAATCCTCCACTGTCTTTCCTTCCTCTATCACGATATCTTGAAATGGAAATACCAGCTGCCGGTAGTCCTCCCGCTTTTTTCTGGCTTTTCCATATGTCAACAGATACTTCCATAGATATTCCTTATGTTTCTGTAAATCAAGCATGTTCTCACCTCGTTCTGTTATTATACAATATTTTATCGATATCAGGCAACGGTAAGAGCTGTCATTTTGATACATCGCTGAAGTGAAAAGTTAAATTCCACTTTCAAAGTAGCTAAGTAGAAAAGACTCTTACACAACAATCTAGTTGAATTTACACTTACAATTGCATTTAGTCTTTCATATATCCTTTTTTATATCTATG
>NZ_JAHOOJ010000002.1:0-362888 GCF_019132535.1 Erysipelatoclostridium sp. DFI.2.3
GAGACTCAACGAGTTCGCTACGGTATTCCTCATAGGCGATCGTAGGTTTATAGAGGTATTTATCAAAGCGGCAGCTTTTCAGTTTCTCACAGCCATTACAAGCTCCCGGAGTACGATCTCTGCGTTTACAGCGGAACTTAGAATAATCAGGGCAGTTGACAGTACAATTCTTTCTCTTAAACTTACAGTGAGCATAGTTCTCGCATTCTAGAGAAAGTGTAGATTTATGAGAGAGATAACGGTGAGCACGGATTTCCTTACCTATCGTAGATTTATCTTTGCCTAGATTATCAGCAATAGCTTTTTTAGAAGAACCATTAACGATGCCGATCGCGATGACATTGCGATCGTCCTGAGTCAGATGTTTGTTTTTGTTCGTTGCCATATTCATCACCCTTTGTAATGTGTATGATAATAACCAGCGGTTACCTTCATCATAGATATAAAAAAGGATATATGAAAGACTAAATGCAATTGTAAGTGTAAATTCAACTAGATTGTTGTGTAAGAGTCTTTTCTACTTAGCTACTTTGAAAGTGGAATTTAACTTTTCACTTCAGCGCCAGTCTGCTGTATCCTTTATAATTTGTTTCACATTATCTTCCAATCTGGTAAAGTATTGCTGATAATATGTGTATTGCTGCCTACTGATGAGCTCTTTTTGATTTGCCGTTTCTATGATGCAGAGAAATGTTATCAGCAGTGATGCCATATGTGTACGTGTTTCGATAAAGCTTTCCTCAGAACCGCATAGCTTATTGATGACGATATCCGAAAGGTTTGCAAGGGGAGAATTCGAATCAATAGTTATACATACTACAGGGATATTCAACCGTTTACATTCCTGTGCCATCCTGATTGGTCCGATTGTTGTTCCTGAATGTGCAGGGCAAAGCATAAGCATTTCATCCGGGCTATACTGCTGATTGATGTTAAATTGAAAATATTCAGGAAAGGAGGCAGGATTGCACACCTCTGTTTCCACCTGCAGCAATTTCTCCATACAGGGGGCAAGCATATTCCCTATAAAGGTGCCGGATGCCTGTCCGCTGAAATAAACCTTTTTTACTGTATGTGTCAGAAAATGCTGAACAAAGTCCTCAGTGAGTTCTTTTTTATGCTGTAGGAGTCTACGGATGAGCAAAGGTTCATCAGTAATCGTCCGCAGTAATGCAGTGCGTTCCTGTTCCTTTGCTGTTGTCTTGGCACCTTCCATATCAGATGATACCGGAGGAGCCCAGAATGACACCAATAATAATAACCCAGATCATTAAAACGGTAGGCTTAACATTCTTTTTACGCATCAGCCATGCACACAGCAAAGTTAGAAGCAACGGCAGAAGATTCGGACAAATTTGATCAAACAGCTCCTGAATAATGATAGGCTCCTTTCCATAGCTGATCTGTAATGGTGTAGACAACGACACATAAGCACTCGTCAACGCTCCAACCACACTGAGTCCGACAATTAGACATAAATCTGTAATTTTTTGCAAAACGCCGGAGTTAACGACCTTTTCAATGAAGACCGATCCCATTTTAAAGCCCTGATGAATACCCCACCAATGAACCAGATAATTTGGCACATTATAAATCAGGAAATAGAGAAGCAGACCAAATGGATTGCCTGCGATACACATAGAAGCCCCAATGCTGGCGGATATGATGCGAAAGCCGCCGGTCTGAAAGAAGGCATCACCGATTACGCCTGTAGGTCCCATCAAAGAGGTTTTAACTGCTTCAATCGTAGGTCCCATGGTATTACCGGATTCGACGTTTTTCACCTCCAGGGCTGCAACGATGCCGACAACAATTGCCTCAAATTGCGGACAGGTATTATAGAACTGCATATGCCGTACCAGTGCATCCCGCATTCCCTGCGGGTCATCCTTATAAATCTTTTTAAATATCGGAGTAAGGGAATAGACATAAAACATATTGTGCAGACGCTCACTGTTGTAGGAAATTTCAATCGGCATGCTGCGCCAAAAGACCTTGTGTAAATCTGACTTTGTAATTTCAAATGCTTTCTCACTCATATGCGTCTTCTCCCTTCTCATTACCTGATGCATACATGGCTACAAAGCCAAGACCTGTTGCGATGATAGTGATAGCGATAACATTCAGATTCAGGAAAGCGGCAACTGCGAAGCCGACGAAATACAGACCGATAAAACGTTTGTCCCAGAGAATGTTTAAAAGCATACCGAATCCGACAGCAGTCAGCATTTCACCGGCCTTGCCAAGACCGTTCAATACATTTTCAGGAATGACATTGATCAGTGACGTAATCGCCCCGGTTCCCAGAAGAACGGTAAGAAAGACAATGGCTGTCATGAAGAACAGCTTTACAAAACCGACACCGAGGTGAAACTGTCCGATTTTTTTATAATTTCCTTCTTCAGCCCATTTGTCAGCCCAGCGATGCATCAGATAGCTGACAACAATGTTATAAGCATTGGATACGTTCCCGCCCAGAATCGCGATTGGCATTGCAATGGAAATCGCGACATCAAAGCTGTTTCCGGTTGCCAGTGCAAAATAAGTTCCTAAAATCGCCCCGATACGCGTTTCTCCATTGATGATACCGGCATAGCTGATAAACCCCATCCATACCAGTTCCAGTGTTCCCCCGATAACAAGCCCCTGCTCGAAATTTCCCATGACCAGACCCGTTAAGGCACCGCATACGATTGGTCTGTCCATAAAGGAGCTTCCGGCGATATTGTCCATGGACCATGCAAATGCATAAACAAGGCCCAGTAAGATAGCTGTTTGCATAAGTTCTCCATTCTCCCGCTTTCTGCGAGTAAATTTTAACGAAACAACATAGATAAAGATTTGTTATTTCCTTTTTCTCTTTCTTATAAATACTTCGTAATGGATACCGGACGTTCATCCGGTGTAACATAGGATTCCGCTTTCACGCCGAGGTCTACGATACTGCGAAGGTCATCATAATCCTCAGGGGCAAAAGCCAGAGAAGGGCATACCATCTTCTTACCCGGTCCGCCTTTCATAAGTGCTACATTCAGATGCTGTATTCCGGGTACACTGCGGATGATACGCAAGGCGTCCTTCGGTGTTTCCACAAGCAACTCAATTCTTCGACGTTCGTTTTTAGGATCCATGAGAAACAACCCTGCTTTTTCTACAGATAGAATCTTCAGACCGCAGTTTGCCGGAGCCGACATTTTCATCAGACTCATACGCAGAGGGTCCTGTATCACTGCATCATTGGCAACAACGATCATATTGATATCCAGTTTTTTCGGCCACACCTGTGAAGTCTGGTAATGTAGTAAGCGAAAATCAATTCGAAACAAACTGATCATACAAATCTCTCCTTTCTTTCCTTATTGTACACACGGTGGTGAGCTCAGGCCTCCGCATGGTTCAGGCACTACTTTTTGAATATATAATCATACATATATAGAATTTCACTCACAGGGATGTCCACCTTGTAGTAATCCATAATTCTGGCAAAGCTGTCGTTGAACATTTTCTGAAACCGTTTCTGTTCTACATCCAAAGAGTAACCACGTTCCTTCCGGGCGATTTTATTTTTCATGACAAGCCGTTCTATAATACAGGAAATATGAATGTACATACCAACCATAGTTTCATTGGCGATCAGCATACCCAGCAGCTCCTGAAGGTGATCCAGTGCTTCTTCAATAAAGGTGATCAGTTTATCTGCATTGAGTACGGTCAGGTAATTCATGACATTTTCCAATGTGAAATTCTTGATGAGATTCCGGTTAAACTGCTCTTGCTCATTCTTTGTGAAGTAGCTGTTCAGTGTTGAGGTTATACTGTCCACATCCTTGAATGCAATGACATCCTCCATCGGTACGCTGGAAACATTGCGTATGTCTAACCGTGTTGTTGTGACAATGAACAAAACATCATACAGCTTGAATATATCATCCTGTTCCTTGTTTTTCTGTAGGCTGAGACAGTCATAGGCGAAAATACTGATATCAATCTGTCGGGGCATGCTGTTTTTAAAAAGCTGAACAACACGCTCGATTGCTTCCATTCCTGTTTCCGAGGTAAATATGATTGCTTTTTTGCGATTGATATTGCTGAATATTTTATATTCACATACGGTTTCTCTGCTTACCTTGCTCAATATTTCCTTCATTTCTACATTTCTGCGGATCTCTCCGGCCACATGCAAGGCCATTCGGGTGGAAACATTGTTGATGATTCCGATATTGATGCCGCATTCTTCAATCAGCTGTGTACCTATATTCTCCAGAGATCCCATATCCACAAGCAGAATCAAATCCTTTCGTATACTGTTGTCGTTGATATATTTTCTCAGCTTCATGACAATGTCGTCCATGGACGTACTAACCGGCATATCAATTCCTTCCATAATGTGGCTTCCAATCAGCTTGTTCGCAGCGTCTGCTATGGAAGAGGCAGTGGAATAGCCATGTGAGATAATAATGCAGTTGTAACGGTATTTATCAATGGAACGGTTATAAAACTGAATATTCAAAATCAGAAATATCAGATTCATATCATTGATTTCCACATCAATTGTCTGTCGTATCTTGGTCATGATTTCCATGGCGCTTCGATAGCCTGTGGGATAATGCTCCTTTAACAGATGAATGACCTTACTGATTTCTTCGGCATGCTGCACCTCATAGCTGCGGATGGAAGAAAACATCTGCATATAGCTGTAAATAACGCGTGCAACAACGAAAGCACAATTGGATGGTATGTAGATATCATAACGGTCCAGCATATGTTCAAATACATCCAAAACCGCTTTTTCATAGGCACGAACGCGTGCATTGTAATATTTATGCTCAAATACGATATAGTCATAATAGACATTCATGTTATCAATGCAGCGTTCAAGAAACAGCTTCAGATCGATGCTTCCCTTTTCATATTCCCGATAGGCAGTCACAATAAAATCGAAGAAATCAATGATTCTTCCATTTTTTGTCTGCGGCAGATATTTGCAGATATCAATCATGTATTCCTCTTCACTATTGCTTTTATCAAGAGTCAAAGAATTGATAATAGATACCGGAAGATGATACAGATATATGTGCAGATCATCCGATACATCGTGTGACAGATAGGCATTTGCACAGCTCGACTGTATGCAGGTTGATAATTCCTCAATATTGTTTTCATAGGTATGATTCACCAGGGCGATAAACGCCTTGCTGGAAATGAGAATATTTTTCTTCAACCGCAAGCCTTCCTCTTTGAAAAATTCAATGATCAGCATTTCCTTATCTTCTATCGGCCTGTTTTGAAGGCTTGGGATATGACAGATAATCGGTATGCTGTGAAAGAAAGCGTTATGTATATTCTGCTTTGAGTCTATACAGCTGGTAAAGATAATACGGGTTCTGGACTTAAATACCTTTCCCTGTTTTCCTGAGGAAATGGTATATTCACCACTTTGCATGTACTGAATCAATAGAAAGTAGCACTGTGGTGAAAGCCGCTCAACATTCTCTATGACCAGAATTCCATTTTTTGCTCTGGCAATCAAACCACCTAGATATTTCTGCGAGCCGTTGTCCAGATAAGTCCCGAAGATGATTTGTACATCCTTTTCCCTGCCATTGCTTTCCTCATACTGACTTTCATTAAAGAAGACCAGTCTGGCATCTTTGTCTATTAGCGATTCTTCGATAGCATACTGGTAAATCAGGCGTGTGAAGAAGGTCTTGCCCACGCCGCGTTCCCCGTAAAGGAGGATTGGCAAACCGTTTGGCGGGTATTTAATAGCAGACTGGCACTGCAGAATACATTCACTGAGAGAGGTATCATGTCCAACAGCCTTCAGAAAGCTTCGTTTTGTTCGCAAAGACCTACCAAACTGATCAGTCAGCTCCTTTTCATCGTAAAATTCATTATTTTCCAGCTTGATCTGATATACACTTTCAAGTGTATGCCGATCCAGAAAATAAACCGGTCGTGTTTGAACCTTCAGAAAGATACCGTCTCTGTAAAATTCATTCAGATACTGTGAGGCAAGCGAACGAGAAATGTTCAGGCGCTTGCTTAAGTAGCTGGAATCACATTTCAGCAGCTGATTGCTGCAAAATTCAAATGTGCATTTTACAATAAATTCATAAACTTCATTTTTTGTTTCTCTACTCATTGCGGCTCCTTTCTGCACCCAATCTTTCCACTTTTATATTAAAGGGAAACGGACGCCATATGTAATGTGTCGACACTTTCGATACATAGGCAGGAAATATCGTCAGCGAATGCGTCTTTAGACCTGCCCTCATGAAGTAAAAGGTATCAGGTTCTGCTGTTAGTATTGAGCTATGCTGCTAATATATGAATTTCAATCAAGAGAACATGAAAAAAGAAAGCCGGCAACTGCCAGAATGATGGGAATAAGTGTTCAAAGTGTCGACACTTCCCTGCCCTGTCATCAGAGTATTTATAATGAAGATAAAGATATGAAGGAAAGGAGGAAATAAGCATGCGATTTGTTATAACAAAGGATTATGATGAGCTGAGTCAGGTGATTTCATCCACCATGCTGAAGCATATGCACACAGACCGGCCTCGCGTCAATATTTGCGTGACAACCGGCACGACGCCCGTACAGGCATATCAAATACTGGCTCCCCTGGTGAAAGACAAGCCGTATTTTGAACATGTCCATTACTATGTGGTGGATGAGTTCTGGTATGCAAAGGAGCCGGGAACTCAGGATATGGATATTCCCGTAAATAAAATGAGCATGGATTTAAAATTCTTTCAGGCAGCCAGTATCCCGGAAGAGAGAATTCATACTCTGCGGGATGAAACCGTGGACAGCTTTGATGCGGCGATACAACAGATTGGCGGCATGGATATGGTTCTTATGGGAATCGGTACGGATGGTCATTTCTGCGGGAACCATCCGGGTACCTTTACAAACTGGAATCAGGGCTGCCACAGCATTGACCGCTACTGTACGCCGCAGGTGAATCAGCTGCTGGAATTTCTGTTGAAGGATGACATTCACAGTGATGATGTGTCGAGAATCCCTGATCATTACCTCACGATGGGGCCGAAGACGATTATGGATGCAAAAAATATTGTCATGATTTTCTCAGGGAAAGGAAAGGCTGAGACGGTACGCAGGGCATTCTTCGGTCCGGTCACTATGGATTTTCCGGTATCTGTTTTCCAGCTTCATCCACATGTAAGCGTGCTTTTGGACGAAGCAGCGGCATCTGAAATAAGGGAGCTTTTGTAAACGGGATGCTGATTCCCCAGTATCAGCGGAAAGGAAAAGGCAGTTTCAATAAACTGCCGGTGAATGTATGAGATTTATAATTACAAAGGATCATGAAGAAGTAAGCAATGTTATGGCACAGCTAATGCTGAAGCATATGCATAGCGACAAGGAGCGTGTCAATATTTCTATCACAACGGGCAAAACGCCAGTTCGCGGATATCAAATCCTGGCTGAACAGACGAAGGGGAAGGCATATTTCAACAATGTGCATTACTACATTTTTGATGAATTCTGGTATAAGGATGATCCAAAAGGTATCTGCCGTGCCAGCCTGGACTACAAATACTTTGATCTTGCGGATGTAGAGGAGAGTCATATTCACAATCTGGATGAGAGTAACGCGGACACCTTTGATGAGGATATACAGCAGGTTGGCGGTTTGGATTTGATAATTATGGGAGTTGGAAGCAATGGCCATTTTTGTGGAAATCAGCCGGGAACCTTTGATAACTGGAATACGGGTACCCATCGTATTGACAGACATGCGACACCGCTTGTAGAAGAACTGCTGCTGCAGCTGTTGAAGGAGGATTTACATAGCGACGATACAGCACGTATTCCGAATCATTATATTTCCATGGGGCCGAAAACAGTCATGGCTGCGAAAAGTATTGTCTTCCTGATGAGTGGAGAACAAAAGGCAGAGGCAGTGAAACGAGCGTTTTTCGGACCTATCAGTGAAGATTTTCCGGTATCCATTTTTCAGCTGCATCCGGATGTGACAGTCGTTCTGGATGAAGCTGCCGCAGGCAAAATCAAAGAGCTGCTGTAATGCTGCGTGTACACCGCTTTGAACAGGACTGTCAATATATCGAGGATACCAAGCATCATAAGCTTTATCACATTCCCGCAGAGCAGTGCGGTATATTTCAGGTATTGCACGGGGCTTTGTTTGCCGGTACTGCGCTTTGCGGTGCTGCGCTGGGACTTTCGCTACCGCTTTGGCTGGCTGTCTCAGCAGGCTGTATGCTGGCAGTACTGCTGAAGCTATATGAACATCGTGTTTTTCTGCCACGGCTTTCCTGTGTGAAACGACTGCCGAAGCAGATGGATATATCGCGCAGACAACATCATAAGCTGCTTATTATCAGCGGATTTCTCATTGCCTTCCCACTGCTTATCTTATGGAATCAGACATATCAGAATCCTGTTGTAGTTACACTGGCGCTTACTGTGACAGGTACATCCGCATTTCAGTTCATACGGCAGCTGCGAATATTACGGAAAAGGAGAATGCTATGAAATTTATTGTTACCAGAGATTATGAGGAACTGAGTCAGGTTATGGCTCAGCTGATGCTGAAGCACATGCATACTGAAAAAGAACGTACCAATATCGCTATCACAACCGGAAGCACCTGTATACAGGGATATCGACTGCTTGCCAAACAGGTGCATGGCCGGCCGTGGTTTGATCCGGTGCATTACTATATCTTTGATGAATTCTGGATTCAGGATGAACGTCATGAGAAAGAAATATCCGTTTGTCAAATCAGTCTGGATGAAAAATATTTCCACGCCGCAGAGGTTGCGCCGGATCATATTCACGATTTGAATATGGAAAATTATAAAACCTTTGATAAGGATATACAGAAGCAGGGAGGCTTAGATCTTGTGATTATGGGAATCGGGAAGAATGGCCACTTCTGTGGAAATCAACCGGGTACCTTTGACAGCTGGAACGCAGGAACACGGCTTGTGCGAACAGATGAAACACCATATCTGAGAGAGTATTCCCGTAAGCTGCTGCATCATGACTTCCACAGTGAGGATACATCCCGGATACCGGAGTATTATATTACGATGGGGCCAAAAACAATTATGTCCGCAAAAAATATTATATTTCTGCTAAGCGGAAAGGAAAAAGCCGAAACAGCAAAGAAAGCATTCATGGATCCTGTCACAATGGAATTTCCGGTATCTATCTTTCAGCTGCATCCGCATGTCACTGTTATTCTTGATGAGGCAGCGGCGGCACTGCTACCTCTGTAAACATTGTATGCACAGGCGATAATATGGCATACGCCTCTTTGCCTGTTTCAAACTGGAAAAAAGCTCAAGAGTATCCTAACGAAAGGAAACAGCTTGAGCCTTTTTCTGTATGACGGTGTGAAATTATAAAGTAACGACGATTGCTTTGAAAAGTACGATATGCAATGTCGGGTATATCATGACATAAAAAAAGTGTTAGTGTTATCGATCTGGGGGAAGATATACTGACTTACCTATATGGGTGGGGGAAGAAAGAGTAAGCCAGCTGATAACACTAACATAGTTAATATAACCTATTTTATATGTAAAATCAACTTTTTTTTAACATTTGTCAAAATTTACCTATTTATATTGGAAATATTTACTTTAAAAAGAAAGAGGTATCAAAATTGCGAAAATCATGGATGACTGCATGAACACCTGCAATTTTCTCATATGCAGCTTTTCGCTCCGGCGTGGTAATCGCAATCAGTCTGCCCGGCTGACAGCGATATGCAAAATCAAGACCGGATAGAGAATCTTCAATAATCATACAGTCCTCCAGCTTTACTCCGATTGCCTGAGCACCTTCATGAAACATAGATATCTTATCGACATGGGTGCCGTCGTCATAAATGATCTTATCAATATCAAACCAGCGGTCAAGGTGAAAGGAAGAAATAAAGAAATCAATATTATCCTTAATGGATGCTGAACAGATGGTCATTGGTATCTGCAGCTCTTTCAGATTATCCAGTACATCCTCCAGACCGTCCACTAAATGAAACATCTTCGGATCATTGATACAGCACTCGCGATACAGCGCTTCCTTTGCTTTGGACAGCTTTTCACTCTCCTCATCACGCATGTCGCCGAGCAGCAGCTCGATGATTTTCTTGTTTGTCTTCCCATGGGTATGATCCAGCTCATAATCTGAAATCGGACATCCGCGATATTTCTGAGAAAATACATCCCATGCTTCCTTATGCTTTTCAGAATCAAAAAACATCGTTCCGTTAAAATCAAATAACAGTCCTTTTTTATTCATAGCTTCTCCTTTCAGAAAGGCTTCCGCCTTTTCTCTCTTTATTGTAGTATACGGATTTGGTTCGTCAAGTCCTCCTGTATAAATCCATAGGCGTTTTTCAATCCATAGGCGCTGCTGTTTTTCTGTAGCGTTCCGTTATGGACAGGACCATCGCTGCGCACCTGAAACCATCCATCCTCCTGCTTCAATACAAGATGAGAGCAAGGAACAGCTCCTGCCCTATACAGTACAGTGTCTTTTTTCTTTGAGGAATATACGGTGACTGGCTGTTCACTGACAAGGTAGGAAATGTCACGGTCCCTTCCCTGCATCACCATATCGAAGGTCCGATAAAAATCCGCAGCCTTTTCTCCCCAGTAGGGGTCCGAGGCATAGCGTACATTCATGCCGCCTGCCTTATCGCCGAAGAACCCTCCATGATACAGATCGCTCAACGGATTGAGATAACTGTTTTGCAGGTACTTTTCCGCATGCGCAAGGATGCTTTCCCTTACGCTTTTATAGCCGGAGGCGCTTTGTGAGGGGGAATCATCATACGCTGCATGACCGAACAGATTTTTCTTTTCCCGTGCAATTGCACTTCGTCCAAAATCACTTTCGTTCATTGCCAGTGCGAACATCATGATGGCATTTGTGCCATAACGCTTCTGCGCCTCTATAAACCAGGCGCCGCTGTCATACAGAAGAGACTGCGAGGAGGACGCAAAGCCGAGATAGTTTTCCACATACCAATTGATATCGTCCGCTGCATAGCGGCTGATGCTGCGATGCGGCAGAAACTGATAGTAATTGTAAAAGGCTTCTTTATTTGCGGCTCTTTCATGACTTCCCTTACGATAATCATCAATCATATCTTCAAAGGTGGAATAAAAATAATGACCGTCATAGCTGTAATAGGCGTGATCCTTCAGCCCTGTTTCTCCCATGGACAGCTCATTGGCGTAGCTGGATTCTGCTATATTCGTTGTTATTTTATGCGTTAACAGATGAGATGTTGCAGTATAGTGATTGATGGACGCCACATCATTTTCGTCATAATAATTATGTAAGGTGACTTCATCGACAACTGCCCAGCCATCCACTCCTGCCTGACGAAACCGTACTTCGTTTCCGTCGTCACTGATATCGACAAAGGCGGCATCATTTCCATAGCAGCCGTTTGTATAGCCTGTTTCCTCTGTTTCTGCCATACGGTAGGAGGTGTTGAGCGTACAGTCCTTTCTTTGAAATTGTACGACACCATAACCGATCGCAATCAGCTTATGATCATAGCGGATACCTGCATTTTGTTTTTCCGCTCGTTTTGTCTGCGTCAGCATTTCTTCCTTTGCCTGCGCCAGAGAATGGTATTGTGCATACTCCTGCTCGGCACCTTCTTTCAGGATTACAACCGTATAGGTCCTTCTGGCAGAGAAAACCCATGAGATAACCAGAACCGTCAGGGCAATCAGAAGTCCGCTGGCAAGTATGGGAATATAGCGGTTAATTTTCTTTTTCTTGCGTTTACGAACGTTTTTTTTCATGCCTTCCTCCATTTTCTACAGTGTATCGTAATTCTTAAAAAAAGGAAAGAACTCTTGTAATTCTTAAGAAAAGTTTTATAATGATGAAAAAAGTGAGGGTGATGACGATGCTATGTGAAAAAACATTTTATGAGCTTTCTCTTCTTTCCTATTTTGATACCTATGCGGTGAACATACCGGTTTCGGATATGATTCGGCATATACAGGAGGATGAGCAGCTGATGCAGGATTACGGTCAGTATCCAGATTTCCAAAACAACATGAAGCTTGTCCGTCAGATCAACCCGGACGAATATGCGCATATGACAGTAAAGGAATGGTATAACGATAACGCAGACAGCGGTGTTGTGTATTATACATTTGAGATGGAGGATGCTTTGATATTTGCTTTCCGCGGAAGTGAAAAGCTGGATGATGTACATCACAAAACCGGATGGCAGGACTGGAAGGACAACTTCCGTATGTTTTTGAAGGACCCCACCTGGCAACAGATTCTTACACTGCACCAGATACAGAAAACAGATATACAAAAACCCTTTTATATGTGCGGACATTCCAAGGGCGGCAATCTGTCGCTGTATGTTGCCTTGACAATGAAAAAAGAGCTGCAGGATTACCTGGTAAAGGTGGTAAGCTTTAATGCACCGGGGATCACAAAGCCGATTCTTTCCCTGTATGAACAGCGTGCCAAGGATCCGGAATTTCTGGAAAAGCTGCTGATTTTTGAGAATGAGAATGACTGCGTTTCAGCGTTTTTTGAAAATTTAAAAGAACCGGTTTATGTGCGTTCCTGTTATCCATGTACAAACATGGAGGAGCTGTATCACAACCACAATTTGTATGCGATGGATTTTCGGGACAATGCTTATGTTATGGCGGAGAAGAAAACGGTTATGCCGAAGTTCTTCTATCATTTCATCAATGATTTCTTCATGAATCTGAAGGAGGAACGGGTGCAGAGGGTTGTCGCTAAAATGGACGAGTATTTTGACAGCGGCTGTTCCATGGAAGAGCTGTATAAGCTGATGCTTGTGGATGTATCCCGGTATGTATCGCTGTTTGAGGATATTCCGGAGGAGGAAATGGCGACCATCACCCTGCAGGATTTGATCGACCGCCGTAAGACTAAGCTGATTATGGATAAGGTCAAGGAGCTGCAGCCAAACAAGACGCTTCAGAAAATGGCGGATACGGTTAGAATTTCTTCTCCAGTCGCAAAGCTGAATGAGATTGATATGAAGGAAATAACACAGGGTCTCATTGATAATTATGAACTTATGGTAAAAGAGAAAACAAAGGAATTTCAAGCAATGATTACGGAAAACAATGAGAAAATCATGCATGCAATCCGATCAATACGAAATCGCGAAGGTGATTCTCAAGAAAGAATATAGTTGCAAAGTTGCCGTTCCTATAGTATTCTAATAGTAGAATACTGCAAATGTAGAAAGAAGGGTACCTATGCCGCTGAAACATGCAATTCTGGGTCTGTTGAACTATGCGGAAATGACGGGTTATGATATTGACCGTTATTTTAAGTCAAGCATTGCCTTTTTCTGGCATGCGCAGACGTCGCAGATCTATAAGGAGCTGAACACCTGTACAAAGCATAACTGGGTGGACAGTGAGATTGTATATCAGAGTGATAAGCCGAATAAAAAGGTGTTTCATATTACTGATGAGGGAAGACTGGAGCTTAACCGCTGGCTGGCGGATGCGGATCTTGAGGATATCATGAAGTACAAGAATCCGCTGCTGATTAAAATATTCTTTTCCAGCAATATCGATATTGATAAGACGATGCGCCTACTGGAGAAATACATACGGGAGTGTTCTGATATCATTGATAAAATGAATGAAGATCTGAATAAGATTCCGGAATTCGAAGCACAGATTCACAAGGATAATGAATCCTTTTACTGGGGAATGACAATGACCTATGGATTTATGTACTATCAAAATGAAATCAAATGGGCCAACTGGTGTATTGATAAGCTGAAAGAAAAAATAGGATGAAACCATATTCATACAGGCTGTAAAGGTAGCTTAAAATTTCACGGAAACCTGTGATTATCTATAGAAACATGATATAATGAGGGCGAATAATTATCATATCCTAGAACAGAAGGGAGAAATATCTATGGAAAAACTGACAATGCAGGATTATCTTAACTGTTTACAGGCAAAGAAGCAGGAAGCACATGACAAGCAGTGGCTGTACATCGAAGTGAATGCGAAGGATCTGCTGGAAGAGTGCGAGCCGGGCATAAGAAATCAAAATGTATGCTGTAAGGCTATGCTTGATGCTATGCTGGAGGGTGACGGCTTTATCGTAGAGCCAAAAAACAAAAGCAAATGCGCAGCGAGTCTGACAATCCGCTATTATGTGGATAATCTGAGTCCTGAGCGGAGAAAATATGCAGAAGTAAATCAGTAATCAAATAGAAAAAGGATGTAACATATCAATATGCTGCATCCTTTTTGTATGTCTGTATATTTTTGTCGAAGAATTCTGTTTCCCGGGAAATGCCTTCCTTCAGTTTGATGACAGTGGTCGCAGCACTGACAACAGCAGCCAGCTTCAACTGCATACATCACATTTTTTGTATGGATAGAGATAACACTGCAGCACGTTATTTACCGGCTTTTTATAACTTCAGTACAGAGTCTGTGTGTTCGCAAAACAAAAATAAGACTTTACAAATATATGGTTAAATGCTTTGAAAAGCCTATAAATAAAGGGCTTTCAAGAGTTCATATCCTGTCATTATCCAAAACAAAAGTTGAACTTAAATTGGATTGAAATGTTTTTGAATCTCTTTTATTATCTAGGTGTAAAGCAAACGAGGAAGCGTGAAGGAGGTGACATGATGCTGAAAGATCTGACAGATGAAAAGCTGATCCGGCTGAACATTGAAGCTGCTGACTGGGAAGAAGCAATTCGCAAATCTGCGCAGCCGCTGATAGACGAACACAAGGTCAAGCCGTCCTATGTGGATGACATGATTACAGGGGTTAAAGAAAACGGTCCTTATATTGTTCTTACCAAGCATGTTGCACTTCCACACGCCAGACCGGAGTCCGGAGCACTGGAAAGTGCCATTGGTATCGCAACCTTAAAGACACCGGTTGTCTTCGGAAATGAAGCAAACGATCCTGTGAAATATCTGTTCTGTTTAAGTGCAAAGGATAACATGGAACATCTGAATGCACTGGCTGAGCTGGCGGGAATGTTTGAGGATGCTCAATTTTACAGGCTCCTGGAACATGCAGAGAGCGCAAAGGAAATCATGGAATACATCAGTAAATAGAAAAAGGAGGAAACTGATATGTACAAAGCTTTAGTATGTTGCCGTGCAGGCATGGGATCCAGTATGCTGTTGAAAATCAAGGCGGATCAGGTCATCAGCGAAAACGGCTATCCGATCCAGACAGAGCATGGAAATCTGGATTCACTGAATGGATTTAGCGGGGATCTTGTTATCACGATGGATGATCTGGCAGATGAATTAAAGGACAAGGTTCCTTATGCACTGGGGATTCGCAATATCATGGACAAGGTGGAAATGAAATCCAAAATGGAAGAGTTTCTTGCCACAAAATAGGGATGAACAAGGGAATGTATAAAAAATAACTAAAGGAGAGAAAAACATATGTTAGATGCGATTTTAGCGCAATCACGAAATACCGCATTGATTATGGGGCTGATTGCGATGATTGGTCTGCTGCTGCAGAAAAAGCACGCAACGGATGTGATCAGCGGTACGATGAAAACAGTTATCGGATTTATGGTCTTCAACATTGGATCTTCAGCAATGTCAGGTGTTGTACAGACATTTACAGATTTGTTCAATGTAGCATTTGGAATCGAAGGAGTTACCACGCAGGTAGAGGTCGCAACAGGTCTTGCATTGAATACCTATGGTACGGAAGTGGCTTTGGTTATGCTGCTGGGCTTCGTTGTCAATCTGATCGTTGCCAAATTTACAAGATTTAAGGCAATCTTCCTTACCGGACAGCACTTTCTGTACTTTGCATGTGTTATCGCACTGATTTTTATTGCAAATGGTCTGCCGATGCCGCTTACGGTAATCGCCGGTGGTATCCTGCTTGGATTCTGCGGAGCAGCACTGCCATCCTTCTGTCAGCCGTTTATGAATAAAATCACGGGCGCCGATAACCTGGCAATGGGTCACTTTAACTGTATCGGTTACGCATTCTCCGGATATGTAGGGAAATTATTCGGTAAAATGGGAAAAAGCACAGAAGAGAAGAAGGATGCCAGCACTGTTAATATGCCAAAATTCTTTGAATTATTCCGTGACTTTATCTTCTCGGTAGCACTGTTCATGGTTGTATTGTTCTACGTGGCTGTCATCGCCTGTGTGGTAAACGGTCATATGGATATCGTGCTTGAAAAAGCAGGAAATGATATCTGGTTTATCTATCCGTTCCTGCAGGGTCTGCAGTTTGCGGCCGGTATGAGCGTCCTGATTTATGGTGTGCGTCAGTTTATTGCAGAAATCACCGCAGCATTCGTTGCAATTTCTGAGAAATATATTCCAAACTCCAAACCGGCAGTTGACTGTCCGGCAATCTTCCCATTCGCACCGACAGCTGTATTGATCGGCTTTGTGGGAGCATTCGTAGGCGGTCTTGCGGCAATGGCAATCATGATTGCATGCAACAGCAGTGTCATTATGATTCCGGCAGCCGGTATCTGCTTCTTCTCCGGTGGTACCTGCGGTATCTTCGGAAATGCCTATGGCGGATGGAAGGGCGCATTGGTTGGTTCCTTCATCGTTGGTATGGCATTGACCGGTCTACCGCTGATTCTGTATCCTGCATTCGCAGGACTGGGAATTTCCGGAGCATCCTTCCCGAACGTCGATTACAATATTATCGGAGCATTCCTGAACTGGATTCTGGGAATCTTCGCCTGATTCACGAATAGGGCAGGGATGAAAGTCCTTGTCCTTCTTTTTGAAAAGAGGTAGGTCCTATGGAACTGAAACAGCTGATTAAGCAGCAGAAAGCAAAGGGTGTCCTTGTAAAAACACTGGCGCATCCTTCTCTGGTCATCATGGCACAGGATTGCGGAATGGATTTTATCTTGTATGATTGTGAGCATGGTGTCCTGTCCTATGAACAGCTGCATGATCTTATGGTGCTTGGCAATATGCGAAAGCTTTCATCCATCGTCAGAGTTGCACAGCTGGCAAGATCAGATGTATCCAGAATTCTGGATTACGGTGCAGCCGGTGTGATGGTGCCTATGATTGAAACAGCTGAACAGGCAGAGCAGCTTGTACAGTGGAGCAAATATCCGCCGTTGGGAAAACGAAGCTATTCCGGGGGAGCCAATACGCACTATGCCCCTGGGGGAAATCATGCCCTGCATATGAAACAGCTGAATGAGAAAACGATGAGTATCGTACAGATCGAAACAAAGCAGGGTGTGGAAAACATCGAAGCTATCCTGAATGTGAAGGGAATCGACGGTGTTCTGATCGGTCCCTGTGATTTGGCAATATCGCTGGGCAGGCCGGATGATCTCATGCATGAGGAAGAGCTCAGCATGATTCAAAAGGTCGCAGATGCCTGCTTGAAACGAGCTTTGGGCTTTGGAATTATCGGTGGCAGAGCGATGCAGGAATATTTTAAAAAGGAAAGCAGTCTGCTTGTTTCCGCTATTGATACAGCACTGATGCGGGAAGGCTTAATACAGGCAGTGAGAGAATATGAGCAACTGGAAAGGACGTAATGATATGGCAGTAGAAAAAGAACAGATACGGGAGTTTCTGGATATCGAATCCAGCGAATTAAAAAATTTTATAGACAGCATTGACGCAGAGGCGCTGATTGCGGCCAGAGAACTGATTCTGCAGGCGGAACAAAATCATAACCGTGTGCATGTGACAGGAATTGGCAAGCCGGGACATGTGGCTGGATATGCGGCATCACTGTTATCCTCCACAGGAACACCAACCTATGAGCTGCATGGTACGGAAGCGGTACATGGCAGTGCGGGACAGGTGCTGAGTGGAGATGTCGTAATTGCAATTTCCAACAGCGGAGAGACTACCGAGCTGAAGGCAACCGTGGAGACACTGAAAAGCAATGGTGCCAGGCTGATCTCATTAACCGGAAAAGCTGATTCCTGGCTGGCAAAGCAGGGGGACGTCACACTGATTGCCGGTGTCAATCAGGAGGGGGATGCTATGAACAAGCCGCCAAGAGCCTCTATATTGGCAGAGATGGTCATGCTGCAGAGTCTGAGCATCTTATTACAGAACGCAAAGAATCTGACACCGCAGCAGTATGTGAAATGGCATCCGGGCGGCAGTCTGGGCGCAAGTATCAAAGAAAGCGGGGACAGATAAATGAAGCTGGAAGGAATCATAACACCAATCGTAACACCGTTTCATCGTGATGAGGAACAGAGTATCAACTATGAAGCGACAAAGCAGCTGATCGATCATTTGATCGCTAAGGGCGTTAAGGGAATCTTCATCCTTGGAAGCAACGGAGAGTTTCATGTAATCGATGAAGCGGAAAAAATAGAATTTGCCGAAAAGGTGATTGAGATGGTTGACCACCGTGTGCCGGTCTATGTAGGAACAGGGGCATGCAGCACAAAGGAAACCATCCGTCTGTCAAAGAAAATGGAGGAGCTGGGTGCGGATGCACTGAGTGTCATCACACCGTATTTTCTGACACCGACAGAGGAAGAGCTGGTACAGCATTTCACAGCGGTTGCGGAAAGTGTAAGTATTCCCATCATTCTCTACAACATCCCAAAGGCAACAGGCTGTAACTTAAGCGCAGAGGTCGTGGGACGTCTGGCAGAGGTAGAAAACATTCGCGGTATCAAGGACAGCAGTGGTAAGGAAGAAAATCTGAAGGCATACGCAGAGCTTGCGAAGCGGGATGATTTTGATCTGCTGATCGGTTCGGATTCCAAAATCAGCTATGGCTATGCTTTGGGGGCAAGCGGTGCTGTGGCAGGAACCTCCAATGTGATAACGGAGGTGCTGGTGGAGCTGGACAGGGCACTGCGTAAGGGAGAAACAGAAAAAGCAGAGGCACTGCAGAAGGACATCAATGTACTGCGCGGCGTATTGAAGCTGGGAACGGTACCGGTCGTCATGAAGCGTGCGGCAGAGCTTGCGGGAATTGCAGAAATCGGACCGGCAAGGAAGCCGGTGCTGGAATGCAGTGCGCAGGATGATGAAAAAATCAAAGAGATGCTGCAGCATTACCATCTCATATAACAACACGGGAAAGGATGATGGATATGAAGGAATACATCGTACGGGAAGACAGAGGAAAGCTACTACTGTATACGCTGCTGCATCTGTGCTTAACCATATTTCTTATGCTGCTGACAATCTATGTTTACGGTTCCGGACATTTCCTGCTTGCGTTCTTAAGCATCACAGGTCTCTGGTTTTCTGTAAAAGCCATGTGCCGTTATGGCTTTCGGCTTGTCAAAAACACCCCGGTATGTGAATTTAAACGCGACGAGGTGATTCTTCCGGCACTTCCCAAAGAGCAGCGGCACTTGAAATATAGGGATATCCGTGCGGTAAAAATTCTTCGCAGCAGCAGCTCTGTCAAGCTCTTTTTCTCAGGAGATCATGTGACGCACCCCTCCGGCTGGCAATACGCAGGGGCGGTCTATCTCTTTCAGAGAAAGAAGCTGAATGATGTACAGAAGTATGCCATGGACTGCCTTCATACCCATCACATATCCTTCGAGGTTGTACAAAAGGCAGAAAGCTAAAACAACAGGAGGTACGTATATGCAGAAAGCAGAGCTAACAAAACGCATAGCGGAAACAGGCGCTATGGCAATCGTTCGTGTCGAAACGATAGAGCGGGGAATAGAAATCGCAAACGGATGTCTGGAAGGGGGCGTCAGCTGTCTTGAAATTAGTTATACACTGCCCAATGCAGGTGAGGTGATTCAGGCTTTGCGTGAGAAATTTCAGGATCGTCTGATCATCGGAGCAGGAACCGTGCTTGACAGTGAAACAGCCAGACATGCCATACTTCACAATGCGCAGTTTATCATAGCACCGAATTTTTCTCAGGAGGTAGCCGTTATGTGCAACCGGTATCAGATTCCCTATGCGCCGGGCTGTACGACATTAACGGAAGCACTTCAGGCCCTGGAAGCAGGGGCAGCCTTTATCAAGGCGTTTCCGATTTCCGATTTCTATGGTCCCAGACTGGTATCCGTATTCAAGACGCCGATTCCCTATATGCCGATTCTTGCGAGCGGGGGAATTGATCTGAAAAATCTGAAGGATTATGTGCTGCGTGGTGTGGACTGCTGCGGCTTCGGCTCACTTCTCACAAAAGGCAGCCGGGAAGAAATCGCAGCCAATGCACGCTCAATCAGAACGCTGATTGATGAAGCAAGACAGGAAATGCAAACTACGGCGGGATAACGTTTTAAAAGCCATTATGATACAATGAAAGGCGTATGATGAGCTGCGCCTTTTTTTGAGTTCAAAATTTGTGCGTATACAAAACAAAACTTGTACCGAAAACACTTTGTCAGTGATACCGTTTTCAGATAAAATCTAGTTGTAAGCATCATATGGGGAGGTATGTGTATGGATAATGAACTCATGGCACTCATGCAGGTGCTGTCCAATAAGCCTTATCTCACTCTGAAGGATATCGAAGTAAGTGCCGGCATTACCCGTCGTCAGGCAACCTATCGTATTGAAAAGGTGAACGATCTGCTGCGGCAGCATCATGCGCCCATCATTACCATTGGAACAGCGAAGGAAATTCGATTGGATTCCAAAGCACGGCAGAAGCTTGAGGAGCTGCTTCAGGAGATGAATCAAAGCAGCCAGTATTACATGAACAAAAAGGAACGTCAGATCTATATGTATCTGATGCTGTTTATGAACAGTGAGTATCTGTCATTGAGTGATTTCATTGATTCTCTCGGTGTGAGCAGAAGCACGGTGCTGCTGGATTTCAAGGAACTGACACAAATGCTGGAGGAGCGCGGCATCCGGGTGAGAAACAACCGGACCAAGGGCTATTATCTGATTGGCTCCGAAATGGAAATCCGCAGAATGATGATGAAGTATGTCATTTATACACTTGCCGAGGAACAGAGTGCTAAAATCTTCGATGTCTTTATCGACGATTTCAATCTGGATATTTTTGATTATTCACGGCTGGTGATCACGGAGCTTGCACAGCGGCATAACATTCGGTTTGTAGAAGACCGTCTGGTGGAGTTTATTTATATTTTTATTTTTCTGAAGGCACGTATGCAGAGTGGAAAAAACGCAGAGGAGGAAATCCATGCGTTGCTGGATATGGAAGCAATATCCTCGATGAAGGAATATGAGTTTACGGTGGAGCTGTTAAAGAATTACAAGAACACTGACAATATTACAAATACGGATATCAATTATATCTCCTCGTGGATACTGGGAATTTCCTTTGGCGATATCAATGAGGAGACCAAGGATTGTATACTGATCTCCGATATCATCGGAAAAATCATGACCCGTTTTGAATATCTGAGCGGAGCCCATTACCGCAATACCGAGGAAATCTTCATTCAGCTGTATTCTCATTTTCGACCGGCCTATTACCGTCTGCTCTGCCGTCTGCCGATATTCAATCCGCTGTGTGACAAGGTGAGGGAGGAATACCGGGAGCTGTATCAGCTTGTGGAGGAAACCATGAAGCCGTTTCATGTGATTTTCGGTGGAGATATTCCGGCAGGAGAGATTGCATATCTGACCATGCATTTTGCTTCCATTTACTCCGATCAGAAAGCGTTTGAAATAGCGAAGCAGAAGACTGCACTGGTGGTGTGTTCCAATGGAATCGGCAGCTCTGCCATTCTTTATAACGAGCTTACCGGTATGTTTCCCGAGCTGCACTTTTTGCCACCGCTGGAAACCTCGCATATCCATGACGTCAAAGAGCATGTGGATATCATATTTTCCACAAGCTATGTTTCTTTAGGTGCGGGTATCCATGCGCCTGTCATTCGGGTAAGTCCGGTCATGTCCATTGCAGAGCGCTATCAGGTAATGCGCGAGGTCTACATGCAGATGGGAAGTCATTTTTTAAAGCAGCCCAATGTTGATGTCGTGATGGGGATCGTAGCAAAATATGCGAATATCCAGAATGAGCATGCATTGTACAATGAGCTGATTACGTATTTCTCTCATATTGACACGACTACACAGGAGGAACGTGTCCTGCATCTTGCGGATATGGTGAAGCCGGAGCTGATCCGTCTGCATTTGGATGCTGATAATTGGGAGGAGGCTGTGCGAAAGGCCTATGAGCCAATGGTACAGCATGGCTATATCACACAGAATTATGTGGAGGAAACCATTAGCAGTGTACGAATCGTAGGGCCATATATCGTGATTACAAAGCATGTGGCGCTGCCGCATGTGAAGCCGGAAGCAGGAGCGTTGTCTGTTGCACTGGGAGTTGGCGTATTAAACAGCGCTATTGAGTTTGGTAACCGTGACAATGATCCGGTAAAATATATTTTCAGTCTGAGCGCTACGGATAATCAGACGCATCTGTGTGCTATGGCAGAGCTTCTGGAGATGTTTAATAAGCAGGAATTTTTCGATATGCTGGATCAGGCGGAGAACAGCGATGAGGTTATGGTGTATTTGAAAGAAAATCAATAGTAAAAAGAGGGCGGTGATTCTATACATCATCGTCCTGTGTATTTGTTATGGGGAAATCGCTAAAATGCTATGTCTGGAATTTGATTTCGCTTTATATCATACATTCCCTATATCCTGTTTTCTTGTTTACAGCGTGACAGCACTCAAAAGAATAGGCCCTGCTTTTATTTATATAGTTCTTTCGCGTCCCTGGGTAGAAAATAGACATCCCTCAGATACTTCATACTGTTTAATGCCTCCAAGGTATTGTAGGTCAAATCAAGCTGACATCCTATCTCTATAGCTGTTTCATGAAACAGCTCAGACATCGTAAACACCGCCTGCCACAGCGCCTCGCTATCAGCTTTTGCGTAGGTTGCTAGAAAGGTCTGATATACAGCATTCGGCAGCAGCTGTTTCATATACTTTCCGCATTTTCCGGCACTGATTTGAAAGTTACAGGAAATGCCGATTTTCCATTCCAATAGACGTTTTAGCATAGGCCGCAGTGTAAAATCGATAACATCCAGTGCATAGGGGAGTTCATTTCGTTTTAATCCCTTCGCGACATTATTCAAACACCACCAATATTCATTACAGGTACAGGAAAACTGCTGTTGTGAAGGCTTTTGAATCCAATATAGCTGAAGTGCTTTTTTACTTGGCTGCGGGAGGATTCCATCCTTGTCAAGCAGTATTTGATAGGCTTCCAGGTGCGTCTTTGCATAATCCTGTGTGCAGACATGAAGATCAATCCGGTTTCCGTCCCTCAACTGCATAAGCCACCCGTAACAGTTTTCTTTATCCCCTGGATCATAGACACTGTCTTCCGGATACTGCATATAAAGCCGTTCACCGAAACGATCAATCCAGCTGTTATCTTTTTGAAAGGAAGCTGTTTCTTTTACGATATATACGACATCATAATCCTGAAACATATCCCTGGGCACATCCGGGTTCACACGGGAGCCTTCCAGGTAAGCCGCCCGTATCCTATCATCCTGCGCAGCTGTGTTGATCAGCAGCTTCATTATTTCGTCTTCTGTTCTCATGAATGTTCACCTTGTCCTCTGGCAGCACGGTGGGATAGCATTATAGCTGTATTTTGCTCATCCATGTGGTGCACCGCTTTCCTATTCTATATGTATTATAACGTGAAAACAGAAAATATATATGCTTTTTCAGGAAGGAAGTTACCGAATGCCTTTAAACCAGATATAAAAAGAGAAGAATATATTATAAAATCTGACAGCGCATGACTACGCAAAACGCTTAACAGAGAAAGAAATAACTGGCTGTTGCAGTTTCTAAAAAGGATTCAGCTGGACAGTCTTGTTTTATCCCTTTATAATGGAACATAGAGGTGAATATAACATGGAAAAAATTACAAGCTTTTGTATTGATCATGACATACTGGAAAAAGGAATGTATATATCAAGAATCGATGGTGATATTATTACCTATGACCTTAGAATGGTGAAGCCAAACTACGGCACGTATCTGGATAACGATGGTCTTCATACCTTTGAGCATCTGTTCGCTACCTATGTAAGAAATTCGGTATACAGTAATGCGGTGATTTATGCCGGGCCGATGGGCTGCAGAACAGGCTTCTATTTTCTAACGAGAGATTCTATCAGTAAGGCACAGGCGGTGCAGCTGGTTAAGGATACGATGGCGTTTATTGCGGGATTTGAGGGAGATATCCCAGGTGCACAGGAGTCTAAGGAATGCGGCAATTATCTGGATCATGATCTTGCCAAGGCGAAATCCTATGCAAAGGCTTATGGTCAGGTGATGAAGGACTGGAACGAGGAACAGCTCGTTTATCCACAATAAATCAGTGGTTTCAGACTGGATTGGTCTGAAGCCTTTCTTTTGAAAGAGGGTGACGTATGAAAACACGTATCAATTTGCTGGAGGGAAAAATTCTTCCCGCATTAAGCGCGCTGGCATTGCCAATCATGGCAACCAGTCTGATTCAGATGGCCTATAATCTGATCGACATGATATGGATTGGAAAAATCGGGGCAAGTGCTGTCGCGTCCGTTGGCGCAGCCGGTATGTTTATGTGGCTGTCCAATGGTTTGGCAACCTTGGCAAAGATGGGAGGTCAGATCAAGGTTGGGCATGCGCTGGGGGCGCAGAAGAAGGAGGATGCGACATCCTATGCACAGAGCTCGATTCAGATGGGAATTGTATTCGCCATCGGCTTCGGTATTCTGTCTGTTGTGTTTGCGGACGAGATGATCGGCTTTTTTCAGCTGAACAGCGCACAGGTCATACAGGATGCAAAGCTGTATCTGATGATAACCTGCGGTCTGGTCATATTTTCTTTTATGAATCAGATATTCACCGGGATTCTGACAGCGATGGGAAACAGCAGAACCTCCTTTATCGCAACCGGTATTGGGCTTGTTTTGAATATCGTGCTGGATCCTCTGTTTATTTTCGGTTTCGGTGTAATTCATCCGATGGGTGTTGCGGGGGCTGCAATTGCGACAGTACTTGCACAGCTGGTGGTTATGCTGTTGTTTCTGTATACCATACTACGGGATACGGTCTTGTTCTGTGATGTCCATATACTGCATTCTTATTCTTCACAGCATACAAGAGAAATTTTCCGTATTGGATTACCCTCCGCTGTGCAGAGTATGTTATTTTCCGGTATTTCTATGGTCATTGCAAGATTGATTGCAGGCTGGGGAGACGCTGCCGTGGCAGTACAAAAGGTGGGTTCACAAATCGAATCCATTTCCTGGATGACTGCGGAAGGCTATGCGGCGGCTTTGAACAGCTTTGTGGCTCAGAACCATGGTGCGAAGAATACAGATAGAATCCGGGAGGGATATCGACTCTCCATGATTGTTATGCTGTCCTGGGGTGTGTTCTGTTCTTTTGTTCTGATCGTTTTTCCACAGCTCATCTTTCAGGTCTTTATCCAGGAAGCAGAGGTGTTGCCAATGGGGGTGGATTATCTTCGGATTCTTGGTGTCTCTCAGTTGTTTATGTGTATGGAAATCACAACAGCGGGTGCCTTCAGCGGACTTGGAAAAACGCTGCCTCCATCCATTGTAAGTATCACGTTAACCGGCGCACGAATACCGATGGCGATATTGCTGGGAAGATGGCTGGGTCTGAATGGCGTCTGGTGGGCAATTACGATTAGTTCGATCGGGAAAGGTATCGTATTGCTGGGGTGGTTCTTAAAGGATATGAAGAGAGCAGGTATGCCAGAGAGGTAATCATTGTGTTAGAATTTGAAAGTTAAAAAATCATTTCATTATGCTAGAATCAACGATTAAGGTTGATGATGAGCTGGCATTAAAATGTTTGCAGGATATTATAGGTAAGATGGAAATTATAGATGTTCTTTCAACATCAAATATGTATTTGAATTATCTGATAAATTCAAAAGTAGAAAAAATAAAATCACTAAATATTGATTTAACGTGTGGTTTTAAAAATACGCTGGATTTTCTGAATCTTTTTGAATTGACAACGATCCTGGGAAATCTGATTGATAATACGACACTATTCTCAATCACACAGACTTATATGAATACAAGCACGGAAAGATATTAATACATTTAAACTTTTGTTTTGAAGGTTTTCCTACAGAACAAACTCCTGCGGCAATGCTAAAATACTACCGGCAGCGAAAGGGTCTAACCACACGGCAGTTAGCCGAAAGTATAGGAGTTGTACCCGCAACAGTGTTAATGTATGAGCGTGAACGATTCCCGATACCATATCAAACAGCCGTTGCTATGGCTGAAGTCCTTGAAATTGATAGAAATCTGCTCTTCGATGAGTTTGCTCAATTTATGGATTATCCTTACAGTGATAGACTTCGTGAAGTCAGAAAAGCACACAGATTAAATCAAGCAACTTTTGCTGAAAAAGCAGGTATTAGTTTGAGCATCTATTCTAAATGGGAGGGCGGTTCACGACAGCCGTCAAGAAAAATGTATCAGCAATTGGTAAATACATATCCCGAAATAAACATATGAAAATACAGCGTATCTGTGATATAGCAGGTACGCTGTATTTTTTATCGGCACATTGGTTTCATTACCCATCTTTCTGTAAAATAAAAGTACACTAAAACACAGGAGGAAAATACTATGGAAAAGTCATTATTTGAACAAATGGGCGGTACTTATACGCAAGTTGGGGATTACCTGATACCAAATCTCCGTTTGCCAGAACAACAAGGTCAGCCGATCGGAGTATGGGGGCATCGACACGTAAGATATTTGAAACAACACCATAAAATTATTTATATGAACCTGTTGACAAGCGGGAAACTAAACGACTATCTTGTCGATATTGAAAATCAGGCTGAAAATATGTTTCTTCAAATCGTAAAGCAACTTGCAAAAAGCGAAGGCATAACAGAAGAACTTAAGGCAAAAGATCAGACGGAATGGGTTGCGCAAATGAACAATGTTTGCTACAGAGCAAGAGAAATTGTAAATTCTAAGTTGATTTATTAAAAATAGTCCGCTCAATGGAGCGGACTATTTTTAATAAATTTCATTTTCACACATTTTTTCAGCTTGCTCTATTATCAAATCCACCGCCGTTGCCTGTTTATCCGGTGGATATTTATATTTTCTGAGCAACCTTTTTACAGTAATTCTCATCTGTGCCCTAACACTTTCTCGCACATCCCAATCAACTTTAATATTATTTTTAATGCTGATTGTTAGTTCTTTAGCAATTTGTTTTAGGACATCATTTTCATAGAAATCTCTGGCAGATTCATTGGACGAAATTGCATCATAAAATGCCAGTTCATCGTCTGATAATCCCAGCTTTTCGCCTCTTTTATGAAGCTCATTCATATCTTTTGCCATATCAACCAGAGCCTTTATAACCTCTACCGTCTCTAAAGAACGTTTTTCATATTGAATTACTGAGGCTTCAAGCATTTCAGAAAATTTCTTTGCTTGTACAATATTCTTTTTAGCTATCGCCTTAATCTTGCCGTCAAGCAAACGTCGTAAAAGTTCCAGAGCTAAATTTTTTTGTGGCAGTCCTTTTACTTCTTCAAGAAATTCATCAGATAAAATTGAAATATCCGGTTTATTCAATCCAACGGAAGCAAATATGTCAACGACTTCTTCAGAAATAACTGATTTGGAAACCAATTGACCAATTTCATATTCTATTTGATCTTTCGTTTTCTTCTGTTTGTCTCTTGGTAGTATTTTTATAATACCTGATTTGATGGCTTTAAAATAACTAATCTCTACATTGATTGCCTGAGCTTGCTCAGAGGTCGAACATAATGCGTATGCCTTACCAATTTCTGCAACCAAGTTAAGAAATTCTTTTTTCTCATCTTCCGGTTTACCCAAAACAAAATCCACACCAGAAACAATACACGCCATTCGTTCACTTGCCGAGCCGCTTATGTAAGAAGAGTAATCCAATCCATGCAATATTCCTTGAATTTGCTCATACTTCTCAAGCATGAGATCTATTGCTACTTGTGGATCAATACCTGTTGTTTTTCGGTCAGACGGTGTATATTGTGCTAATGCACTTCTTAAATTATCTGCAATGCCAATATAGTCTACAATTAAGCCGCCGGGCTTGTCTTTAAACACACGATTAACTCGTGCTATGGCTTGCATAAGATTATGACCACTCATCGGTTTATCGACATACATTGTGTGAAGGCAAGGGACATCAAACCCCGTCAACCACATATCGCAAACAATAACAATTTTTAATTCATCTTCAACATCTTTCATTCTCTTTGCAAGTAGCTTTTTCTGAGATGCAGTAGTTGAATGCGGCTGAAATTCAGGCGGATCAGATGCTGCAGAAGTCATAATAACCTTAATTGTACCTTTATCAATGTCGTCACTATGCCATTCCGGGCGGTATTCTATAATCTTTGAGTAAAGTTTTACTGCAATCTTTCTGGATATAGCTACAAACATAACTTTTCCATTAATCGCTTGTTGTCTAAGGACGTAATGAGCAATAAAATCTTTCACCACTACATCAATACGACTATCTGTTCCAACAATGGCTTCTAACCTTGCCCATTTGCGCTTTTGGCTTTCGGCGTAAGTTTCCTCCTGTCCCTCAACAATGCTGTCATACTCATCATCAATCTTTGGCTTTAATTCCTGCGGAAGATCTAACTTTGCAATTCTGCTTTCATAATAAATCGGAACAGTAGTTTTATCTTTAACCGCTTGAGTCAAATCGTAAATATCAATATAGTCACCAAACAGAGCAGGGGTGTTCTTATCGCTCAACTCAACAGGAGTTCCAGTAAATCCGATAAAAGAAGCATTCGGCAATGCATCTCGCATATGTTTCGCAAAGCCAAAAGAAACTTTTCCATCTTTTTCTTTTGCTTCTAACCCGTACTGACTGCGATGTGCTTCATCTGCTATAACAACCACATTTCGTCTGGTAGTCAGTGCTTCCATCGATTGGTCACTCTCATCTGGCGAAAACTTTTGGATAGTCGTAAATACAATGCCGCCAGCTTGAACGCTCAATAGTTCTCGTAATTTCTTTCTTGTGTCTGCCTGTTTGGGCGTTTGACGCAAATAATCGGCACTTTTTGCAAAAGTAGTAAATAGTTGATCATCCAAGTCATTTCTGTCAGTAATAACAACAATGGTCGGGTTACTCAGTTCTAAAACCAATTGACGAGTATACATGAGCATAGAATAACTTTTTCCGCTACCCTGTGTATGCCAAATTACACCCGCTTTTCTGCTTCCATTTTCAGAGGCTGCCAAGTGAGTGGTATACAACGCTTTATTTACAGCAAAAAATTGATGATAACCAGGCAAAATTTTGAAAGACTTATCTTCTTCATGAACAAAGAAGCTATACTTTGAAACAATGTCCAAAAATCTCTTTTTATTCATCATTCCATACAGCATAACTTGCAATTGCGGAAAAGAAAGTCCCGATTCTTTTTCTCCGTCAATTGTTCTCCAGAACATAAAGCGATCCAGATCAGAAGTAATTGTACCAACTTTTGCATTGATACCATCACTTGTGATCATAAAGGCATTGTAATAAAACAAGGACGGAATATCTCTTTTATAAGTCTGAAGCTGATTAAACCCATCAACAATATCTACTTCTTCGTTTGTCGCATTTTTCAGTTCTATTACAACAACAGGAATACCATTTAAGAACGCAACAATATCAGGTCTGCGTTCTTTTCCGTTTTCAATTACAGTGTATTGATTGATTGCCAAGAACTCATTATTTTCAATATCTTTGGCATCAAAAATATAAGCTTTTTCGGTTTTTATGCTTCCGTCCTTCTGCTTAACCTCTACATCAATACCATCGGTTAATAATTTCTGAAACGCAACATTATTTTGGACAATAGATAAGCTCTGCTGACGAGTAATCTTTTTAACCAGTTCTGAAATCGTATCATTAGAATATTGTTTGTTAATACGTTTTAATGCACTATATAACCTTTCGTACAGAACAACATCTCCAAAACTTTCTCTCTCTGAAAAGCTTCCTCCCGGCGAAATATCTGGTCCATATTGTGTTTGATAGCCTAAATCTTGAAGCCACTCCATTGCTGCTTGTTCAAGATCATTTTCTATAAATTTGGACATTTTATTCACCTCGCATTTTTATCATATTTTAATTCTGATAGTTTTTCTACTATTTGAGTAGCAGCTTTTTCTGCTTCATTAGCTGAAACACCATTATTGATAAAATACTTCTTAACAAATAATCTGTATGTAGCTTTTTGAGAATCAAAAATATACCAATCTGGCGCAGAAAAAAGTTCTGATGCGTTAGCAAAATCCTTCTGTACTTGTTTAGTTTTTGATTTGTTAAAGCCGAGAGAAATACAAACTTTTTCGATAACGGTATCATACTTAGTAACGCTAGGTCGTATTGTTTTATCAAGTTCTTTTTTCTGTTCAAGATTGCTAATTTGCTCTTCAGCATTCTTTTCTTTATTTTCTTTTATTTCCTCGATCTCTGATTTTAACACATCATACTCTTTAGCAATAACGGATTTTTTATCAAGAGAATTAATTATATATTTTGCTTGGTGATCAATCTCTGGAAACAGAGTTTTCTGGCTAACCCCAAGTTTGTCAAGTTCTGCCAGAATGTACTTTTTTCTTTCTTTTGGAATGACATAAGAATATGCTTTATCGGTAAGCAATTTATTCTGTTTATTAATATATTCCTTCATTCCTTCATCAATATCTTCATCATTTTCCTCTGCTATTTGGAATTTAAGTTTTTCCAGCAAAACATTTCTTGCATTTATCGTTAATTCAATATTCTTTTGCTTAATATGGAATGGAACATTCTTATTAGAATACAGGTCGCTTTCAAAGTTATTGTATACCATACCAAAAAGAATAAATGCTCCTGATTGCCTCTTTATTCTGTTATTATCCAGACTGGCCACCACGGTAACATAACTAAAATCTTGTAAAATAGATTTTACTTCTTCTTCAGTGAGATTTTCAATTGTGAAGCGATTAATTTCATTTGTAAAAGAATCAAGCTGTGAGCCTTTCTTGCAGCTTCTAGCTAATTCTGATAATACATTTACTTTTGGATCATCAGGCGATAGTGGAGTATCGATCCATACAAATACTTCCCCATCAGCATCTTCAAGCTTACTGCACTCCTCCAAGCGATTTTTCAGCTCTTCTAGATCTGTATTTTCTCTATACCATTCTTCATCCTGCTCAATAATATCCTTTAATTTCACCTGTATGCTTCGAGGTTGGCATGCAAAATATAATGCTACTAATGGATTTGATGTAATATCCAACAAACGAGTAGGTAATTCATAATGCTGCATTTTTGTCAGCTTTTCAAAAGGAGTTTTATGCGAAACAAATTCCTCTGGACAATTCACAAGAATTTCAGAAAAAATCTTGCTTTCATAATCTAACCGTCCATCCCTAAAAATGCTCGGTGCTAAACCGAAAGATGTGTCATTTTGTCCACGATAAAATAATTGATGTTCTGTATCTGTACCCATATTTAAAAGTTTAATTTCCCAAATAAAATCTTGTACAGAACCTATTACACCAATACAGTTTTCATACATTATTTCTCACCCACTTCCACTGGCAGTTCTCCACTCATCAATTTGGGGAGTAGGGTATCTCTAATCTCTGCCAACACTTCATTTTCTTCTTTGAGCTTTGCGATTTTCTGCTCAATAGGTTTTGCGATTTCTTCAAATTTCAATTGAAGTTCCATCGGCGGTACAACCATAGGAAACATTTTAAACGCTTCGAAAGGGAAGTTCTGCCTTGTTGTGCCAATGGCATGGTGTTTGATCATTTCCTGAAATATCGGTTGCTTCATATAGTAATAAAAGAAAGTAGGAGTAATCGTATCCTTCATCTCAAAAACAGTATAAATCGGGCTAACAAGTCCAACATCATACTCCTTGAGCATGGCAATAGAACCGATATTTGCTCTTGCCGGATTATATGCTACTTGATTGCGGCGAACAATTTTATAGTTTTTAGTGCTCTTACTATAAACTTGTTTTGTAAATACATCTTCGGATGCTTTAAATTCGCCTTCTTTTACGACCGAAAGTACAGGGTAATCTTTTTCTTCTTTGTTTTTTTCCTTAAGTTCTATAATGTTCTCAAATACAGTTGATTCTGCATATTGCCCATCTGCTAATTTGGACTTTTGTATAAATGTTTCTTTATATATTTCGTTTGCTACATTCAGCAATAGCGCTATGTTAACTAAATTATTTTTAATTTTCTTTTCATACACGCATAGCTTTTCTGCAATTCTATCCTGCTCCTCTCTAGAAAAATCAGGCAACGCAATCAAGTTCATATTGTTTTGATTCAACTTTGGTTGAGCCGAACCAGTTATATATTCTGATATATCATTTGAATTTAACCAAAAACACAAAAATTCAAGATTTGATAATTCATTTGATGTAACTATATGCGCATGATTATTAACCCAAAACTTTCCTTCTACAATGGTTGCAATTGGTTGTTTGCGAGACCTTAAATTTTCCCCATCTTCAGCTATCAACAAATATTTACCTTCAAAAAGATAGTCATCGACATAATCAATAATACCCTGTGCACCATAATATGGATAATTTTTTTCAATATTTTCCCTTTGCTTAGCTGATAATGGGATACGTTTATTGTCATGATTAATAATTAAATCACCTAAAAGCATCTTATTCCTCCTTGAAATCTTGGTTCCATCCCATTTCATTTAATTGATGCTTAATTTCTTCATCAAGCTTTTGAGATTCATCTATTACATTATATAATTTCTTTGTCAATCTTTTCATTTTTTCATCGAAAGGTTCCGTGTCTTCTTCTATAGGAACAACACCTACATAACTCGCCGGTGTCAAATTATAATCTTTTTCACGAATTTCTTCCAATGTTGCTATCTTCCAAAATCCCTGTTTATCGGCATATTCAATTTCTGTACCATCCGCCTTTGTTGCTTTCTTTTCATGGTTGCGGAAAGAATGGTATGCGGAAGTGATTTCATCAATAGTTTGTGCAGTCAGCTGTCTCTGTGTACGACTGTCCTCATAAGGTTCAGTTTCCATATTTCTGGCATCGATAAACAGAATTTCCCCATGTCGATCACGGTGTCCGTTTTTCAGCTTATTGCGAGCCATAAACCACAGGCAAACAGGAATTGATGTTGTTGAGAACAGTCCACCCGGCAAAGTAACAATACAATCGATTTTGTCATCTTCAATCAAGTTTTTACGAATGTTGTATTCACTGATTGTAGAAGATGAAAGAGAACCATTCGCCAATACAAAACCCGCTGTTCCGCTTGGCGCTAAGTGATACAGCATGTGCAAAATCCAAGCATAGTTGGCATTACCCGTAGGCGGAATACCGTATTTACTCCATCTTGGATCATCTATTAAACGCTCGCCGCCCCAGTCACTAATATTAAAAGGAGGATTTGCCATAATATAATCTGCCTTTAAACTCTTGTGCTGATCGTTATGAAAGGAATCCGCATTTTGCTGACCAAGGTTTGCTTCGATTCCACGGATAGCAAGGTTCATTTTGCAAAGTTTCCATGTATTATAATTGGATTCCTGCCCATAAATAGCTAATTGACCGTCAATTCGTCCCTCTCTGTCTTCTACAAAGCGTTCACTCTGCACAAACATACCGCCAGAACCGCAGCAAGGGTCATAAACTCGACCATCATGAGGCTCAATCATAGCTACAATCAACTCAACTACACTGCGTGGAGTGTAGAACTCTCCACCCAGTTTTCCCTCAGCACGTGCAAACTTTCCAAGAAAATATTCATATACAGATCCTAAAGTGTCTTTGTTCTTGTCGTTTCCAATCTCAAGTTCAGATAACAAATCAACCAATTCACCCAAAGAACGTTTATCTAAAGATGCTCTTGCAAAATCTTTAGGAAGCACACCACGAAGGGAAGAGTTTTCCTTTTCAATCACATACATGGCATTATCGATAACCTGACCAATTGTCGGATCTTTAGCACTGTTTTTAATTGTTTCCCAACGTGCTTCCTGCGGCACCCAAAACACATTTTTTGCAAGGTATTCATCTCTATCTTCCGGATCAGCATATTCATCCTGAAAAATTTCTTGATAAGCTCTTTCAAAACTATCAGAAATATATTTCAAGAATATAAGACCAAGACATACGTGCTTATACTCTGCAGAATCCATATTATTGCGGAGTTTATCCGCCATTACCCACAAATCTTCTTTTCTTAATTCAGCCATTTTTATTCCTCCACCATTAAATAATCTGAGATACTTTTGCCCAGATTTGCTTTTCGTTTGGGCTTTCTTTTGCCGACCTAATAATTTTTAATATTGATTCATTTTCCATTAGGTATTCTTGTAGTGTTGCGCGAAAAATAAAAAAGTGTTGCAAATAAAATAAAAAATCTATATATCAAAATATGAAATTTAAATGTACTTTAAATCCTGCGTAAATCCTCATATTCTCATATATATTAAGGAAGGGGAATCCCTTCCTTATTTTCTATACTTCCCGAAGTGGCTTTGCGTAGATCCACATCTTTCTGCGGCCGACCTTAGCATATACAGAATCAGTTTCTGGGTCATTATCTAGGACAGTAAATGTACCTTTGATTTTAACGTACTCACCAGGCTGTAGTACCTGATCGCCGGATTTCTTTCCGCTCTTCGTGACCTCATCACATACAGCTGCATCCAGCCAATGGTACTCGGCCACTGGTGTGCCAGTCAAGGCATAGCAGATCACTGCATCACGGGATGCTGACACCTTAGATACCTGATAGACATCCGGGAAGATAAACTTATCACCTTTATTCAGTATCTGGTCTGGTTTCGGCTTGCTAGAAGCGTTATTCTGCTGTAGATACCCTTTTACCTTGCTGACGAATTTCGCCCAGCTGTAAGGCTTGTTGGCACGAATCTGGCTTGGACAGTTTTTGCCGCTCCAGTCGTGATGCTGGTACAGGCTCTGATGATCAAGCCCCTGTGCTTTCAGCAGCTTCGCAGCCAGCCATGCAGCGTTATCGGTGGCTTTCTCCAAATTACTATCCGGATTGACACAGATCTCGATTGCAATGGTGGTCATATTTCCGTTTCCACATCCGTCGCCAGCGTGCCATGCTACTTCATTGTCTGGAATAGACTGCGTGATCATTTTATCATCCACAGCATAATGCCAGGAAGCCTGCAGCGTGGATCCACTGTTCTGCAGATACGTTCCGTGGTTCTTAGCTCCAGCTCCTGCCTTAAAGTTATCCGTGTTGTGGATCGTAACACCGCCGTTCATCATTCTCTTGATACCGCTTCTTGCCCCACTATAAATTACTGGTGCTAACATTTTTGTAATCTTCATTTTTTCATCCTCCTATTTTTTTATTTTGATAATACCCTCATAGATTGCACTTGCACCTATGAAACTGAACAATGCGACCCATAAAGCACAATATATGGATAGCGAAAAGAAAAACATACAGAAGCATATGCCTATTGCGAATGATAAAACAAAATTTACCACCCATGTCTTAAGCCCTTTTTTAATAAATGGCAGCTCCTTAATTTTTTGTACCAGCAGCGTCTGAATGACACTATAAATGATAGCAACGAAAATCAGATTAAGTAATAACTGTGGAATCTTCATTTTCTTCTCCTTTCCTTGCAAAATAAAAAGAGGTTGCCCTCTTCCTCTTATTCGGTAAGCTCAGCGTAACCCAGATCTGTAAGAATAGATCTTACTTCGTCCTTCAAGCTTACCGGAACTTTGTGAAACTCCAGCTTGCCATCCAAAACTCTGTATGCTAAAAATTCAGCCATTTCATTCACCTCCTCCCACTCCTAACTGCATCAAGATTAGTTCCTGAACTGCATCTTCCATCACAGAAATACGTTCTTCTGTATTTGGTTTTTTTGTATCATCGGGAAATAGAATATCCTTTTCCGCTTCTGTAAGCTCAGTAACATTTCCATCCCGCAGTTTATAATTGTATCTTCCTCGTTCATCAATCAGTCCACTTTCAAGATAGTTTCCTTGTGCATGTGCGTACTTATCACCATTACCTTCATCAATCAATGTATATCCATCTACATCAGAAAGAAATACATCACTGTTAATCTCTGTGATTACAGTGTTAGTATCTGTCTTAACATATACTTTTGTCATGTTGATACCTCCTTAATAGATTTCTGCGTCAGCCCAATATTTGCGGCCGTACACTCTTATCATCCCCGATACAGAAGCAGTGAAACTGAAAAGTATACGATCTATATAACTTGTATATGTGATCCTCTCACTCGTTATATTTGTTGTTAATGACCCCTCTGCGCTTAATGTCAATGTTGGAGCTATTCGCATGTCAACTGGTATTGACATCATATTGCTAAACGAATTTGATGCAGCATTCATTGTGAAATCAACACATATATATCTTCCAAATCTTTTACATATCATTCGTTCTTCTGCATAAGTTCTTGGAACATCTGGTGTCGCGATCTCCCCAAGCTCTAATTTTGCATAATCTATATATACATCAGATGATATACCTGCTGAGGCGATTATTATTTGTAAAGATTTAACATCATCAAAGTCTATATCTCCCGCTATATCGAAAGTCATACTCATGATCTTGTATTCATTCGCTGAAATCATATGTGCTTTTCGTGCTAATAATACAGATGTTTTATCACTTGAATTATACAAAACTGTTGCTGATGTTGTTATTTCCTGCGCATTTCCTGATATCATTTTCACACTTAATGTCAATTTTTTTCCTAAGATTTTCCGAATAATAGAATTATTCAACTCTTTGTGCTGATATACCAGAAATCTACTTCCCCCTGTGGCTGATACGATTTTCAGCCTTCTGCTACTATTTACTACAGTGTATGGCACATATCCTTCCTCCGGATTCATATAAGCGACCCATCTATCTGCTGTATACTTCCTACGCTCTGTGATATCGAAACTATTTCCACGTTGCCATACCTGAAAATCACCATTATCTAATAGATTGGGATTACTGAACGGTGGATTTCCTGTAATCTCTCCATATTCATATATGGGTTTAACAACTGCTTTAGCCCAATCATATACATCACTCGCAGGTAGGGATGTAGGAAAATCGGTTATATCACTTCTACTATGATTATGAAGTTTTGGTGTCCTCTCATCACTTAGGCGGCTATCATTGCCCTGACACACAGTACCCGCAGTATTGCCAAAAGCTTTATTAAAAGCTGAATTTTTGCTGAAGACTGGCTCCTTACCATCCAACGCCTTTTTAGTCGCATCTGATATGGGTTTATCCTTGTCTGAGGTATTATCAACATTACTTAGTCCTACCTCTGATTTTATGTAGGATGGTTTATTCGGCTGCTTAGCCCAGTCATAAACATCGCTCGCAGGTAGAGAAGTCGGGATATATACACTCTTTGCTATGCTGCCATCATATGAGCCTGTTACACCTCCGGTAAATGTTAAAGCTGCCGGATTTTTTCTCGCATCACTCAAACGATTATCATTACCCTGGCACACAGTACCCGCAGTATTGCCAAAAGCTTTATTAAATGCTGCATTTTTACTGAATACTGGCTCCTTGCCATCCAATGCCTTTTGGGTTGCATCCGATATGGGTTTATCCTTATCTGCTGTATTGTCAACATTATCCAACCCAAGTTGCTCAACCGTAACGTTATGCGGATTAGTTTGATCATTAACGTGTTGCACAAGATCTCTTTGCAAAGCGTAAACACTGCCGTTGATCTGTATGTTGATCGTAATGTCATCAGTGATAGATAACGCAAATCTTAAACGCTTTTCATAGGCTATACCGCTATCTACTGGGCTGATATATTCAGCATCATTCCCAGCATTATCATATGCATACAACACCTCTTTTCCACTCGCATCTGTTGCTATTATCCCTATCTCACGTAAATAATAACCAGAGTGATCATTGCTTGTTATATCAGCCTCAATCAGAAGCTGATTATCTTTATGCTGTATCTCTGGCACGACATCATATAGAGGATTTACCATGCTATGGATATCGTGATGATCTGCACTGTATTTACCATCACCGATACGTATACATTTTACCGCAAACTGCTTGCTGATCTGTGTCTGCGTCAGCAATGATTGTCCGTCATATGTTATTACCATGCCTCTAAAAGCCATTTAAACCACCTCCTTAAAATATAATATAGACGAATGCAATACCGCATATCTTGCGTTTATGCTCGATTGCTCGTATCTAACAAGCGTTAGATCATAAGCGATATGAGCTGGCTTGATCATATCCAGATAGCTCCTTATCGCTGCTACAAAGGCATCAGATAAATTGCTCTGCACTATATTGACAAGGAACAGATACTGCTCCGGATGCTCCTCTATTTCAACAGGAAGCCCCGTCATAGCTGTCAGCTCGTTATATATACTTTGTCTCGATGCTGTATATCGTGCATTGAGTTTCGCAATCAAGTTCTTTCTTCTCTCTTCCTGTGTTAGACCATCACCTGTTAGATCAAACATTTTTTCATACCTTGCAAGTAAATCATTTGCTGTGCTTAAAGATAGCTCTCTGATATATTCCTCCAGGGCATTATGCAGCCTATCCAGCTCCTTAGATTCAGCAGTCAGTAGCTCATCCATTTGCTGCATATTCTGGAGCCATAGTGGGAGATATTTTGTATCAAACCGCATGAAAGCTCACCTCAGCTATCTCAAAATACTCATCACTATCTGCTGTGATGGAAGAAGTACCACCGTTGAGAGTATATGAATCAACATCTAGGACACCCGGTATATCATACAAGAGATCACTGACTTTAAAATATGCCAATGATCTACTGGATCCGAATTGCTTTGTAGCAAGATACTGCTGAAATGCAGACTTAAACTGATCAGTAACATTGTTTATTTCAAATCCGTTAGATAAGTGTATATTACCACTTATGCTTAGAGCCTTAGCCTTAGCAGCTACGACACTGACAGCTGCTGCAATAGGCTTCATTTCAGCGATATGTGCTATAGCGTTCTGTATAATGATTTCATCCGGCGCTCTTCCTTCAAGAGAAAGCAAAACGACCTTTACAGTGCCATTACCATTTGCACATGGGATACACACCGCATTTCCTATACCCGGTACCTCTTTCGCCCATTTCACATAGTCGTTCACATTTCCGGATGTGGATGGATTTCTGATCCTGTCAAAAATGCGACTGCGAAAAGCCTCATCCGTCTCAATGTCTACGCCTCCAGCAAAGGGCTTTATATTGGTTACCTTGACACCATCAAGGTCAACAGCACTTATATCTCCAGCAGTTACATTTCCGACTGTTCCCGGAGTATTACAAATCGCTTTTACTTCAGCTGTTGAGGTATCGTTTATTACTACCTTTTCAAGTGTCGCAAAGGTCAATAAGTCAGATTTTATAATTGTTCTAATAGGGATAACCGTTCCTGGACTCCCTGTAAATAAGACTGTCCCCTGAGCTTGTGTAGCTGGTAGTCTTGCTTCTCCAAAGTCCAAGGCAGCTCTATCCAGAAATTCATCATAAGCTGTATCTAGTAAAACCTTATCCGGAATAGTGGCAACTTCCATTGCATACATCATGGCGATCTCTTGTGAAACTGCTTGTACATTATCCATCGAAAATGAACCCTCCAGTTTACTGGTAGGATTCATCAAGCTTTCCATAATTCGAGTTTTTATATCTTCATATTCAAAACTTTCCAATTCAACTAGCCCCTTCCATAATCTGTTCAATTTCCAAATCGTCGTAGATGCTGGATACAGTAAACTTCACCTTTATTCCTGTCGACAGCTTTTCAAAATTGAAGTCCTTAATGGCGGTTATATAAGGTGAGTATATCAACGCCTCCATGATCATTCGCTGAATCTCTAAGGTTATGATGTCATACGATAGACCGATACCAGCCAGATCATCAAGCTCTGATCCATAATCGTCCGTGTATGTTACATAGCGATACCGCGCAGTCATGAGTGTTTTATATATCCATATCTTTAACGCTTCGTTTTCTTCAACGATGATCGTTTTACCATCGGTATCAGTCTTCAAACAATTATTTTCAAAGTCATATGCATATTCCCGGAATACAGGAAGTTCTTCCTCCATGTCTTCCTGTTCATTGATTTCCGAGAAAAAAGGGAAGATACTCATACAGCCACCACCTTTTGCAAGATATAAAAGCTAATGTTATCTAACAATACGATGACATGATCACCATACTTAAGCTTAAGGTCTGGATTGCTGTAAATATGCTGATTGACCGTGAGATCATATAACTGGAGTGTGACCGGATCTGTACTTGTCACTGTAGCCAGTAGGATCTGCTGATCTGTACTGTTTTTGTTCTTCAGTAAAACTGCCATTTCATAAGCCCACTTATTCATACTCAACCTCCAGTCTCAATCTCTCTCGTGTCCATCAAGTTTTTAAAAGCAAGTGTTAATGTCATAGTGTGTTTACCATTACTAAATGAGTGGCTATCACTCTCTATATAAAATTTGCCATATAGTCCTGTGGATTTCTCTTGTACTATGATGCTATATCCGGAAATCGCTCTACAATCTCCTGTAACAGTTACGTTTCCTGATTCTTCGATACCCTGCATCAATGCCTTTGCTTCAGCTTCAGACGATTTTCCATCCTCTTCTTTGTATACTTTCTGCACCGTACCGTATTTATTTCGGGATGTACGATCCTCAATAATGCGCTTTTTATTACCGTCTTTATCTGTAATCAGCACTTGATTTACTACATTTTCAGCGCTTACTCTGTAGGTCGCATCCTGTAGATTGTAACTACCATCTACCACAACACCACAAAGCTCACCCTTTTTAATAACTGCTAACTTGTTAATGGATTGAGCCATCGGCATATAAACCTCTTTTGTCTTTTTGGCAGCAGCTGTATATGCCATCATTATCGCATCATATCCTGTTTTAGCAATACACGGAAAATACACCTTTGTATTGGTTGCTGCAATGCTCCCCGGTGTGATACCTAGATCATTACAGATCGTCCGTGTGATCTGCTCTGCTGTATTATTGAATATCCGGCTGATCTCACTCTTGTTGATATAAAACATCAGATCATAAGCTGTTACAGATATCATACCGGATGCAGCTGCTCGCTCTACCGTCCAAACAACACCACCAAACAGATTTTTATTTTTATCGTCCTGGAGTATAACTTCATTACCCGGCTCCAGTATTATTTTAGCCAGTTTTTCATCATGAGGATTTTGATAATACGTGAATTGCAATGACCTAGCGACAGCTTTTGTGTCACCTGACCACGAAAGATCCTGCACCAGATTGATGATGTCTTTATCCTTAGCAAGCAACCTCATTTTGGAATCACCAACTTTGTGCCAGCCCAGATCCAATGACCTTTATCGGATGATGCAAAGCCGTGTTTCTTTGCCGCCTTTTCGATAGCATCCTTGTTCGCATTATATATTTTAGGATACTTAGATCCATTACCATAATACTTTACTGCGATCGACCAGAGGGTATCACCGCCCTTGATCGTATGTGTAACCTTCTTTTGCTGCTTAACTTTTTGCTTCGGACTTTTTGCGGCTGGTCTTGCAGTGGTTATCGTCTTTTTTACAGACGTTTTGATTTTAACAGTAGGCACGTTAAGAGACTTATACTCAGTCAGATCAATCGTATAATAGATATCCTTATCACCCTCATACCTTATGGTATGGATGTTGTCGATCGTCATTGCGATATTGATACCTGTATCACTGACTATAAGTCTAACGGGCTGACTACTGTCCTTCCATTTTTCTATCAGTTTTAGATATTCAGCAGGAGATCTATCAGCTCGTTTATAAAATGGTGAAGAGGAAGAAGGGAAGAAGCTGGAGAGGGAACCTGTAATCAGTCCCACACCTCCCAGCTGATTTGCTTCTCCAACATTCAGCAGAGTGATTTTCTGATTAAGTTGCGGATCATCAAGCTCAAACTGTGACGGATTCACAGGTAACTTTATTTGCTCCTTGCTGTTTGCTGTAGATATCAGCTGATATACTCTCATGTTTCTTCCTCCTCTTTTTATACATTTTCTATTGCTTCCAGGATTTTCTTTACTACTTTATCACCGATTTCATCAATGTCTCCCTCTTCTTTAACAACGATTTTATCAGCAAGTTTTGGGATTTGAATAGTTATTGTTTTACCATTCTCCGAAGATTTTCCTGAACCGTTACCAGATGGAACAACAGCCCCATTACCGGAAACAACAGGCATCGGCTCACTGCGGCTTAACTTGCTGACCAGTAGGTTTATGCCTTGCAGCATAGACTTTAGATATGGCACAGATGCATCTGACTGTAAAACTTGTGTCACTCCGCTAGCACCCTGCACATTTTTGGTGATCCTGTTTATCACTGGATCCATCCATCCTGTGTTATGCTCTAACGGGACGACAGCCTCTCTACCTGCCTCACCGAAAATCGCTGGCGTTGCCTTATCAACTACACCACCCTTAGCAAGTGGTTGTATATGCTCCAGATCTAGCCCAAAATGCGAACCTCCGGCGAATGGCACCCAATCCGGAATATCAACCTGGATTGAATTGATACCATCTATAGCCCAGTTAATGATCCCGATAACAGCATTTAACGGAGCCTTGCATATCTCTCCAATTCCAGAAAATATTGTACCAAATGAATCAACGACACCCTGCCAGTCTCCAGACCATACAGCACTGATCAGATCCAGACCACCCTGGATGATACCTGTAATGCCGTCAATCACGTTGGTGATGATTGCACCGACAGTCTCAAAGGCTGTCTGCACAAAGGGTGCCAGTGTCATAATAACGTTTTTTATGCCCTCGATTGCAATGCTGAGTGCAGGCAATACAGCGGTAACGATATTACCGATCTGCGTCACGATGGTCGAAAAGATAGGCGCTAAAACTGGCATAACCTGTGCAATGGCTGCCACGATTTGCTGTATCACTGGCGTTGCTGCTATAGCAACGTTTTGAATCGTTGTGATCACCGTTTGAGCAAATGACATGATGGAGGGCATCATTGCTTTGATACCATCACCAAGAGCAGCAAAGATAGGGGATAATGATTTAAACGTGGCAATGATTGTCGGCATTGCAGCAGATACTGTCTTAATGCCCTTACTTAAGCTGTTACCAAACGCAGAGCCTAATTTATCAATGTATGGCATCGCTTTATCAATCAATCCAATCATATCTGTAAGCACAGGTTTTAATTGATCAACGATCTTAAGCCCAAAGTCTGCAACGCTAGACTTAAGTTTTCCGGTAATCGTAGATACCAGACCGCCGCCAGAGGTCGCAAGCTTCGCACTTGCTCCACCAAAGAAATTTTCCAGATCCTTGGATACGCCCTTAAATCCTTTTTGCTCAAATTCGTCAGCCGACACTTTAAATCCAAAGCTTTTCAAGCGCTCCATTTCACCCATTTTCGCATCACCTAATGCCTCAATGGCATCCTGGACACTTGCAGTACCACCAGAAGCTGCTGCCATGTCTTCAGCTAATTTTACAAGGCTCATAGCCTCTTTTCGGTTGCCCTGAGTTAATGAGATTGCTCTGGAACCTGCCTGTATGACCTCACCAGTCTCAAATGGTGTCGCATTTGCGTTATTGCGCAGCTGCTGCGTAAATTCTGCCGCTGCCTTATCAACAGCGGTTTGATCCATGTCTTTATTGGTGGCTCCGATAAAGTGCTTAATGGATATCTGTTGCTGCTCAAGCTGCATCCCGCTTTTAATCGAGGCACCGAGCGCCGCTGTAGTTACAGTTGCAGCTACCGTCACAGGAATTACAAGCTTTTTTGCAATCGCTTTAAGCTTAGATCCTATGCTGCCAAGTACCGATGCTGTCTTATCAACGGCTGTAATAATAGGCTTTGGCACCTTGCTTTTGAGCAAAACAAACTTACTTTTGATACCATTGATTATGCTTGTTGTCTTGTCTTTAACTATGATCACAGGCATTGCGATAAGCCGACCTACATCCTTGATCTGCTTTTTTACCTTTACGATTTTTGTCGTTGTTGCATCCTTAAGCTTGATCATAGGGCTGACGATCGTCTTTTTTAGCAGACCCAGCTTATTTTTTATCTTATCGGCTGTTTTACTGGCACTATCCAATATCTTAAAACGTACAGTTAAACCCTGTTTAAATTCACTCATTTTCCGTTTAAGTGATGATAGTTTCTTGTAGACTGCATTATCATCAATCTTCATTTTCCAGGATTTCTCATACAATTCTTTCATAACTGTATGTGTTTTTTTTACATCCCGCCGGAAGTTTTGCTGCTCTTTAACAATGTTTTTTAAGGTAGGAGTGACCTTATCCTTGATTCCGATTTCACCCTTGACCCCCTTATTTTTCGGCATGATCAGTCACTCCCTCCCATTGCTTCCTGTATTTCTTCAGATCTCATCATCATACTGGCTCTGTAAAATAACTGATTGATCAATGGCTCTCTTAAAAAGTCATCTATCTTCCAGCCCAGTTGGACGTAATAATGCAATAGCTGCATATCACCGTCCTGGGCTATCAGTTTTTTAAATCTTCAACAGCCTTGACCTTTGCACCTTTCTCAGCTGTTACGCCAGATAGTTTCAGTATTTCTTCAGCAATTTCATTCACCTCATGCATTTCAAAGATATCCACGGCATCAACAGGCTTATAGATATCACCACTAGCTTTCAGCTCTTTTGCAAGCTGCTGCATATTCGGCTCAAGGATGCCGATATAAGCACAGTATCTTGTTGATTCCATGGTGTCCTCAACATCCAGCACCTCAGTGATCTCATGCGTTTTTAAATCTCTTATGATAATGTCAACATCCATAGACGGCACATGAAGCTTTTTTGTCTTGCCTAGCTTTTTATCACGCAGGCGTTGTGATGCTTTTGCAGTAAATTCCTGTAACAGATTCTTTTTTTCACTTGTTGCTCCCACTTTTATGCACCTACCTTATCCAAATTGATCATATCCGATGGCGTAAAGCCTCCACTGATTTCCTGTGTTACTGGAGCGCCTACCTCATAGCTAACAGCTGGTAATTCGTTTAACCAGCAGTTATCGACGCTGTAACGCTCTGTCTGTCCTCCGGTTGCATCAGGATCTTTAAGCTTTGTGATGATTTGCAGACGCTCATCCTTACCTGCGTTAATTTTCTGGCGGTAATCCTCAAAGCGTGAATACACCTTATTCAACTCTAATGTCCATTCACCTTTTTGATTCTTAAACTTTGAATCCATGTCAATGCCGACCTGAATATCTTCTCTCTCATAGCTGATTTTAAGCTCGATTTTCTTTGCTTCAGCAATGAGATCACCGCCAATCCAGACCTCAGCATACGATCCGCTAAGAACTCTGTATCCTCTAAATTTTGCCATATCTTAACTCCTCCTATACGTAATTGACCATTATGAAGTCTTCCATTGCATCTACAAGTTTAATGTTTGAGCATACAAAAAGACTGCTTCCTGTGTTTGCTTCAGCAATCTGTACATCATTCATCGTACTTGTATCTACACTGTGATCATTGAGATATTTTTTCTGTGCCTCTATGTCGATCTGGCATAGGTTATCATATGTTTCATCCAGGATCTCACCTTCAATCGTTCGAAAGTAATTGTTAATTGCCGCAATCACTTCCTGTTTTTTGTCATAGCTGTTACGTACTCTACCGATATAGTTATTTTCCAGCGTAGTTGTTATATCATCACAAATCAGATCCTTACCCTCTATGATTTTGATTTTTTTAAATTCCTCACTTTTCCCCTCAGGGATCGTTGTAAGGCTGTTTACACCGCGCCCGATTTTGTACTTCTCACCGTCGAAGACAGCAATGAGCTGACCAGCGTCTATAGCAGCATCTGGATCCTCTGGCACATCAGCAGATATGATATCCGGCAGATCATAATAGGTCGTACTGCGTGATAATGGCACAGCTACCATGATACCAGTGATACGTGCACAATAAGCAGCACAGCTGATCGTCTTATCCAATATGGATGTAGTAACATTGCTGATCGTACAGTTAATGATACCCTCGTGATCAGCCACTACTTCAGGCAGTACCGCTTTAAATGTCTTGCGCTTGCTGTCCCGCTGCTCTTTGATCCAGGCAACGATGGATGTTGTTTCTTCCTTTGTAATGCCTGGCACTGTAAGGTAATTCCATTTTAAATCCTTTAATGTCTTCAGCACTCCGGTATAATCGGCAGCATCTGGTGCCTGTGCTGCTACAATCACACGATATGGGCTAGCCGCAAAGATAAGTTTCATAAATTCGTAGTTAGCCTCTGACATTTTCGTGAAATCCACATCGTTTAAGGTACTGTATGTCTGTACTGCCGGGATACCCTCTGTGTCATCCTTAATGATGCACGCTACGATACCCCTAGCAGATCTGGTAATAGCATTGCTTGCCTTACCAATAAATTCAATATTTATACTAGGTAATCCCATAGATACCTTCCTTTCTTCAATTCATATTTAAATCAAAATCATCAAGATACGGTGTTTCTTCATCTTCATGTTCGTACGTATCTGTATATTGCAGATTAAATTTATAGTGAAGCCTCCAGTCCACTATAGCTGCGGTTGTATCTCCTACGCTGATAAAGCGATCATCAAAGTGAAGCACAGGATAAAATGCTTTATCCAACCTCTCACCGATATCATGGTAACCCGCAAGTGTCTCATCAAAGTTATGTATCATGATACCTACCTGATAATTACGATTGATCAGTTTTCCTTCTTTGGTATTCGTAATCGGAGCAAGTGATATATGCACATAATCACTGATATGCTGATTTGTAATAGCATCATTAAGTGTTTTGATATCGTCCGCAAACACTTTATGATCAGGTAATACCCTTTTGATCACCGGGATCAACGCATTTTTTATCTTTTCATATTCGCTCATTGCATTCTCCTTCCTAGAAATGTTCATCCAGAAAAACACTTAACCAATCCTGAAGGTACAGCGGAAGCCGTGCATCCAGGACAGCAAGCGATATCTCCATCATGTGCGCCCCCGGAACCATTTCCTCGCTGTTTTTCTTCCTGTGCCCGAACTCAACGTGTTCAGCATAATCGGTATTGTTAAAAACCTGGATGTAATAGTCACGACCTTTTTTTACGATCTTACCGATCTTCCAGTTTGTCTGTAAGTTGGAAGTATCCACTGGTGTCCTTCCTGTGACCTGTTCATGCAGCTCTGAAGCAACATCAATCACCAGACGCTCAAATTCTTTTGGAAAATCTGTCTGAATCACATCCATAAGCTCTTTTTCCCATTCGTCCAATCCCTCGAACATATATACGCATCCACTCATATAGTCTTACCTAAAGTAACATGTACCTCGTTGTGCGATAGGTAATAGTCTGTCTGTCCAGCTCTGGCGATCACCTCATGTCCGTACTGATTGATCACCAGATAGTCATTTTCCATGATTTCTATGTCCGGACGGGTGAATAACAGATAATCTGTGCTTATCCGGTATTCCGGCTGTTTATACGAGAGCTTACCGCCTGAGGGGCTGGATAGAGCACAAGGGAGATTTTCGTATACCAGCTGTCCATTTATGCCATCCTGATAAGTCGTTTCACCATTCGGCAAGTCTACCATCTGCGCACGATACACCTTACAGGTATGATCATAAGTAGCTGCAAGGATATCAATTTCATTCATTGCTTTTCCTCCGCTGCGGCACCTTCATTTTTCTGTAGTGGATCAAAATATTCTGATAGTCTTTCATAAAATCGACTGTTCTCATGTATGCTTCTTGCTTGTTGGTGTAGCTTATGCTGGTGTTACCACGAGATACTGATGCGATATCATTATCCAGTTTAACAACACCGTCCGCTCTCAGCATATCCTCCACGATCTGAGCAATGGTATCCTCCAGCTCTATCGGGATATCAGTACGATTACAAAACACTTTTACTTGGCTTAACGCACGTTTTACGTACCTGAAGACGATTTTCTCGGAATCAGTAGAAGAAAGGTCAAGATTATCCTTGACCTCATTTGTTATCTGTTGGATCTGATCCATCATCATCACCACCTGGTGCTGGAGCTTCCAAATTAGTTTCAGGATCAGCTTTTCCTTTTTTTCCCAGACTTCTTTTTGATCCGCTCTTACTTTTGCAAGCAGCAGATACTGCTTCAGTTAATGTTTCAGTTACTGCTTCAGTGTCCGTCCCAGGCTTGACCTGTACAGACTCAATAATAACTTTTTCTTCTTCACGATTACACTCTGCATATCCCATACGCTCCAGCTCCGCTGCCTTTGCATCATTTGCTGCATAGCGTACACATCCCATTTTCTGATATTTTCTCATATTAACACCTCTACTTAGCCTGTCTGATATTCGCAAAAATAGCAGGCAAGGAAGAATTTTTCAGCCATAGATCATGGTATCTACGGTAATCAGTAGCCCATGCATTTGCGGTCTGATTTGTTTCTGGATCAAAGATACGTACTTTATCCTGTCGTGTGATTGCAATAGGAGCGGTTACCGGAGTGATTAGCCAGTTGATATCCTTAGCAGCCGCTGTCGGTTTAAAGCCTCCCATCGTCTGATCTGGTGATGGATTACTTTCAGCACCATCCGATGGAGTGCGTCCGTCAAAAAACTCATATTCAGTTTTCATCCGCCCAGATCCTACTCTAATCATTGGAATCTGACCATCCAGAGCTTTAACTTTTAAATTAACATTACCAGTCGTAAATTGCGTTGTTTCCAACCTTTTTCCAAGTTCTTTGGAAAGGTCAAACATAGCAGCAACCATCATGGAGATCGTCACCACCAGTGGAGTGTCCTCACCAACAATGTCCTGTACTCTAGCGATATCCAGATAAAGCTGTGTTAGCAAGGTACTTGCATCTGGTGTATAACCATAAGCAACACGCTCATTTTTTACACAATGCTGTGCGATAGTGGAGTATCGGTATGCATCCACCTCCGGAATTACTTTTTCCCGCTGGAACTTTGACATCAATTTTGACACATCCAATAAACCCTGTGTTTCATCACGATCCATAGCATCCACGGTGATGCGGGTGCCTCTATCCTGTGTCATGGTCACTGTCTGGTATTCCAGCGACACATTAGCATCCGGATATGCGTCCCGTTTCGTACGGTCATAATCGCCAAGTCCTGACATCCCAATTACCGGGATTTTAACCTCTTTTCCTGCTGCGTATCTAACATCATCTTTGTTGATATCCATCCAACCGGATGTAAGACCCTGGATCATTGCATCATCCAGAGATGTCTGTAACTGTGCTACTACTTCAGCTCTTGTTGGCATTGTTTAAAATCCTCCTTTTTTAACTGCATTGTCAATCTGCTTTAAAACACTGTCCCCTGTAACGGTATTGCTGCCATTCAGCCCTCTTGGTGTTTCCTGCTTCACCTTTGACAGCAGCACCTCTTTCAGGGCAGTTTCAAACACCGTTGTCAGTGTATCAAGCCCTTTTTCCATGTCTGCTGCTTCTTTGTATGTACCATATGGCAGAATATCAGCAAGGGATGCCGGATAGCCTTTTCCGGTAAGCGTGGTGATTGCTGTATCCTTAAACTTATTTGCCTTTAACTCGGCTTTCATGTTTTCCAGCTCTTTCTGTAAGCTGTTTTGCTGCTCTTTCGCACGTTCTTCCGGAGACAGCTTTTTCAAGCGTTCCTCCTCCGCTTTTTCAGCCTCCCACTTTTCACGTTCTTTCTTCAGCATTTCCTCAACATTCAGCTCAGGTGCTTTAGGCTCCGTCTTCGCTGGTTCCGTTTCTTTCGCTTCAGGATCCTTTTCATCAGGTTCCGTCTTGTCTTTCACTCCTGTGAAAAATTCCTTCATTACCTGCATAAAGCCTTTTGTTTCCGGTTCCTGTGGCTCTGTTGCTGTCGGTTCTGTTTTTACTTCTTCAATAACTTCAGTTTCCATTTGTTTTCCTCCTATTTTACATATGTATTCTTCCACTGTTGAAATTTCACATTTTCATGTAGTGGTGTGATACCTTCTCTTTTTTCAAACATATTTATTTTTCGCTTTGCTGTGATATAACATTTACAATTTGGATGGATTGGAGGCAGATTGATGCCTGGTTCTGCATCCTCTATGCGGTAAGGACTGCCTTTAACAGCTGTTTCACAGTCACAGATTTTAACGCCTTTCCTTGTCCTGGAACACGTTCCATTCATGTGAAAAATGTATTCTTCGTATCCAAGTTCCCGAAAGCTGTCTAACTGACTTTGCATATGAAAATGTTTTGATTCCGTACGAATCACACGTTCAGCGGCATACCTACCTGACTTAAATTCATCATTTAACACCTTAGCCATTCGTTGCACACCAGCGCCTTTCGCAAAGCCCTCTGCAAGCGTTTTTTTGAGTGTAGCGGTCATTTTGTCCAGGTTATCCCAGATAGCCCTAGAAAACACTTTTGTTGACCACGGGTATGTAATGACCTTTTCGATGGCACCATGATCCAGTTTCGCCAAGTTAAAAGCGAATCCAGTACCTCGCTGCACATCATATGCCGTCCTGTAGTATGTAGTTTCATACACCTTGCTGATCGCTTTTTTTGTAATATCACACTGCTCCAGAGCAATGTCTGTCATTGCTCTGTCTATATCTGCCAGTAGCTGTTCTTTCAAGCTAATACGTGATTTTGCGGATAAAGCATTTAGCTCCAATAGCAAGCTAGAATCTTCCGGCGCATCCCTGATCTGATTCAGGTACTCACGCAATGACATACGCCATTTCGTGTACTCTTTGCCATGCAGGATCTGATTGACCTCTTCATTGCTTAGCTGGTTATCAACACCAAACCTTGCGACAAGAGCATCAATCTCATTCTGGAGCTGCATCCTTGCATTTTCATAAGCCCGATAGATTTCTTTCCATGCTTCATCAGTAATCTTCTCACTTTCCGCTAGCGCTTTTTTAGGATCCATCATCCGACTCCAGTACAGGATCTTCCTTCAGGTTTCCATAATCTCCTGCACCATATTTCTTCATAGCATCCTGTTCTTCAGCTTCTCGGCGGGCTAGTTCTTCTTGTGGATCCTCAACGTTTGGCACAAGCTGCATGAGCGTTTTATCAGAAAGAAATCCACGCAGCATAGAGATCATAGAAGCTATCTCTGAAACGTTTTGAGGCATGTTCCGGCGGAAGGTCATGTTTACAGATTTATAATCGTAAGAAGCCCCCAGGAAGTTGAGCATATTTGTGATCAGCTCGATCCGTCTCTGTAAAGCCTTTTTAAACTTACGCTCCTTAGTGACAACCAGCTGCTCAAAATTCCACATTTTGTATGATATAGCAACCCCTGACAGCTGAGAGCCTAGAGATTCATCCGTCATATTAGGCACAGATGACCAAAAGTGCATATCTTCGCGTAGTCGTTTCTTGTAATTTTCAAGTGCAGCGTCATTAACTTCTTTAGTCAACCATCCCATAGAGCCTTGATCTTCCAGAATTACTGTGCCTTTTTCCTTCATGTCTTTGACATCATCCGTGGTCACATCGCCCATGTTAGTGATTGTCAAGATAGCTTGATCATTGTACTCAAAAAAGTTTGCGGTATTACTTTGCGCTAGGTTATATGCATCCACCAGCGTGATAATGCCCTCAAAGTCTCCAATGCGTTCCTGATTGTTTAAAAACTCGACAAAAGGAACATCCGACCAGTAATGATCCCGTATATCCATAAGCTCAAAGTTATAGCTGTTGACGCTGCGAAAGTACATACAGAATGTGTCAGTCCAAAACTCCGCATAATAAGTTGTTTTGTTCGTCAGCACGTTGTAAGACTTCATATAACGGACGACAGCAAGCAGATGGTCAGAACAAGCCTCGTAGATAAACAAAGCCGAATCCGGTGTAACCAGTGAGAAGCGGATCCATCCCTGCATATCAACATAAAGCATTTCGTAACAATGTCCGTTGATAGAGCATTTCTTTTCCAACTCACTGTTTTCGTCTTGTTCGTCATTGTAATCAAATATCTGTTGCAAGCTCTCCATGTAGGATTCATCCTTTGCCGAATAGGTGACAGGCTTCCCCATGAAGTATCCTGTAGCTGTATCTGTGATATACTTGGGCATATTGTTGATCAGCTTATTGTTCGGTACGTTTGGATCACTTTTAAAATGTTCCAGGATTTTATGTTTCCCAGCATAATAGTTCTCCAGATTTTCATAGCGCCCGATACTTTGATTGCTCAACTCGATCAGCTTTCTTATGTCTCCTTCAGTGAAGGATCTTACATCCTCTTGTTCCATATAGATTACTGGCATAACATCCCTCCTTACTTCTTATCTAATTCATGTATATAAAGCAACCCCAATATAACCGCTATCATTGGATGTCTCTTCCACACTTCGGCTGCAACTATACAATAGCTCATTGCTAGCAGTTTCAAGCATTTGACTGTATCCATAAATTAAAACCTAATTCCCATGGTACGAAAGCGTTTCGCTTTCTTTTTGGCAATCGTTCTCGCCATTTCCAGAGCATCCGGCCCATCATCATGGCTCCCCATTGGAAACTGTTTTAGCTGCTCCAGCAGCAGCTTGTGTCTCTGATTAAACTTAATATACTTATTTTTTATATCGGGCTGCATACTCTCAACACGCAGTGTTTTATCCCCGGTTGACTGGATTTCTTCGATTGGAAGATGCAACCCCGCAGCAGCGGAAGCTTTCGCAATTTCCTCTTTCAAAAACCATTGAAACTGTACTGTTTCACATCCAAATTTCAGGTAACCTTTTCCGAATGTCTTCCTTAACCATATTTCTTTTTCTAATATGTCCTTTATGATCCTGTCCGGATGTCGGCGCTCTATGTCCGCATCAATCACATACATATAGCCCGTCTTACGGTGTTTAGCTATAGTGATAATCGCTGAGTAGTCAGATTTTTTACTTTTACCCAGAGATGGATCCACAGCACCGCAAAAATCAAAGTCTTTAGAACTGAAGTCAAGCTCATGCTCATTGTAGTAATCAAACCACTCTTCGTTAAACAAACAGTCATCAGGATTGATAGGCTCATTTTGTAGCTCGCTATTAAACGATGCATCACCATCTGTGATCTTAATGACCATCAGATCATAATAGCTGTTTTTCTCCTTCCATAGCACTTCTGTGCCCTCAAGCATTTCTGCCTCATGGGCTTTATAAAAAGCAAGAGCATCTGCTTCATGGTTTTCGTTATCCAGATCCGTGTATCTCTTTTCCCACTCATCCCATAGCGATGAGGATGACCAGGACAGCACAGCTTTGTATTTGATTGCCTTGTAGCTTGGATTCTTTAACGTATTTGCCAGTAAGCTATCGTAATGCAGCAGTGTACCAATGTAGATAATATCTGTGTAGCTGTCTCCAGCTCTGGATACTGCTTTTTTAAACCAGTTTGATAGTTTGTTACGCTGTTCGATGGTTCGCACATTTTCGTCGTTTTCGATATCATCTAAAACTATGAGATCCGGACGCCAGTTTTTATGCTTACGACCACGGATTTTTTTACCTGATCCAATGGCTTCTATTTTGATATTCGTTTTCGTTAGCAAGACATTACTTTTCCAAACTCTGCCCTCTAAATGACCAAAATCCTCAATAATCATTTCATTTTCTTCCAGTTCGGAACGAATAGAATCCAAGAATCCTTCAGCCTGATCTGATGAATCAGATAGGATGATAGGATAATGTTTATACTCGTATAACACAGAATGAAGAGTACCCTTGAATGTCAGCGTTGTAGACTTTGCATGACCACGGGGAGCTGCCACCACTCTTCTGGATCCATCCATGCGGGAGATCTTTCGCTTTTCCTTTAGCGGATTCTTTCTTTTCAATACCCCATCCGTCCAGATCTTATCCAAATCCCGGTGAAACTCAGGGGAAGATCTCACAAAGTAATGAGGGAAGTATGCTCGCCCGAAAAACTCCAAATCAATAGCAGCAAGCCTCTTCCGGATACCGTTGTCACCAGTAAGTGAGCAGCCTTGTTCATATTCAGTTCTTAAACACAACCGTTCAGGTTCATCGTTTAAATACAGAAAGTCTTGTAAAAGAGCATTTAAATGTTTAAATGCCTCCTTACTGTCACGATCCTCTTCACTGTCAAATCGTTGCCGTTCTGTTTCCTGTATGGCATCCTTAAGCGATGCCAGGCTATCCTTTTTCCTTCTTTTCAAATACCACACCTTCTTCCCAATAAAAAAAGCCATTTTAAGGCTTTCTAAGCGTTGTTTTGTTTTAGGCACACTTACACTCGGATTTTTTTCTTAAATCAAATTTAAATGGCTTTCTGTAAGATTTAAACGGTATCTGAGTGTAATCTAAAGTATGAACCTCCTGATGATATGCTTCGCCACCTTGGTGGCACACACACCTAGCTGTTTTTATGTATCCGCTGCTGCATTAGGAGGGGACGAATCAACCACACCTGTTTCACCAGTTTCATTTTCATTGTAATTTGCATACAGTGTGATTTCCTTTGCCTCTCCACAGATCGGTATGGACACTGTAACTGTCTTCTGTCTTTTTTTAAAAGTTGTAATATGATGCTTAAACATTTTTAGTACTCCGGATGCTATTTCATACTTACCATCCTTCACGCTGATTTCTGCTGGTGCGATTGCTTTCCCTTCATTCCCAAGCAACCGGATCCACTCAGCTTCCAGATAGGTAAGTGTAGATGGTTCCTTCTTGTCTCCCAGCCACCGGATCACACCGGGGATGTTTGCGACCTTATACCAAGTCTTAGCGCAAAAATCGCACTCCAGGAACACATACGATTCAAATATCACTGCTTCTTTCTCGTTCCATGTTCCGCCTGACCTAATGATTTTAGTCATTGTAGGCACAAGAGCATGGAGGTGCAGCTTGTTCAGGGTTGCCGCAATCTCTAACTCTTTCCCAGTCATTACATACAGTACATACCATTTCATATGCTGCACCATCCTTCCTTTTCGTCTGCGTCTTATAATATGATTACCCAATCCTCAGCAAGCAGATCTGTTTGTGATGCAACCCACGGCACACGATCTTTCGGAGCAAGGTCACTATCTGTAACAAGCCCCGTCGTATCTATGTAGATATATGGATGTGTCATTTTACTGTTAGCGTCCGGCTTTTGCAAAACGATGAAGATACCTTTACCGTTCCAGCCTTCCCGGGCAACTGCACACCCTTGTTTTAACAGCTCCAGAGCGCCGGAGAAGCTCAACCCCATGTATTCCTTATACTTATCCCTAAATTCCTCATAGGACATCCAAGAAGACAGTCCAGTTTCACTTTCAATCTTATATCCTTTCGTAGTCTTTGGAAGATCATAAGGTACTGACCAACCTCTTGATTCAAAATACTTTCCCAATGTCATAGGGACGATCCTCATTTTCTCAATATCAAACATATACATCCTCCTATCCTTGTTTCTTTTGATTCAGATACTTTGCAACAGCTGCATACAACTCTGGATTTTCCTTTGCCATCGCCGCAAAGATATCACTCTTCATTTCATCAACCGCACTATCCAGGACTTCCTGATTTTTTATGTCAATCTGCTTCTTGTATGCAGCAGCTCTAATGAGTGAGGTTGATTCCTTTAAGACTTTATCCAGCTTTACACGCTCCCAATCTGCCTCTTCTGTGTTTGCAATACGCTGGAACAGGTTGCTGGAGGTCAATCGGATGATTGCTTCGGTCGTATCCAGATCCGGATACTTTTCCATTTCTTCCATCATTTTACGGAAATTCTCCTGAGCGATGTTCAGTTCCTTTACACTTGCGTTTAAGTTCTGTGCGTGCCGGCAAACAGCAGCAGCGGAAATCGGCACATCATTTGCTGCCAGATACTCGACCACCTCCCGGTATGTGCTGCCACTCAGAAGCATCGTTTCAACTGTGTCCTTCAGCTTAGGATCAAGTCCATCAATCTTGCTGTGCTTCCTGTTTGCCATAAGCTAGCCCGTTACCATATCATCAATGATATTACCTTTCAAAAGGCGAGTGCCTTTGCTAGAGAGATTAGCTTCTAATTCTGAATAATCGTCACAATCTGCCAAATCTTCATATTTGTGTGATGCGGAGTTACGTATATTGATATATTTTTCCTGTACCAGAAAGTTCACAGAATAGATATAGTCTTTATATGTACCTCTGTCATCATTTTTCAAAACATCATAAATGGAATCCAGCTTATGATAGGAAGGGCTTAGGATGTTGATAATGCCAAGAATCTTCCAATTCCTTTTTTTAAATTCCTGCACTTCCATCTGATCAATAACATTCTGCATTACTATCTACCTCCTAAATATCTCATTATTAACTCATTGGTTTTTTCCTGGTTGGTTTCAAACCTCTGATCAAGTTTGCTGATTTCTCTGATGAAGTCATCCTTACGCAGCATAGCGTCTTTCATTTCTTTTATATCCTTTCTCACTTCATCATAATCTTTTTCGTGTTTGGAGATCGGTGTATAGTTCTCACGAATTTTCATTATTTCTTCATCCTGCTTCTCCTGATCTCTCTCATATTCTTTTTTTGATACGTAGTTTTCTTTAATGTCACTTAAAGATTCCTCAATTTTTGCTGTACGATTCATTGTACTTTTCAGGAAATAGCTAATAATACCTGAAATAGAACTAATGACCAGCGTCACGATTTTGTCCAACACTTTAAGACCTCCATCCCTCGTTGTTGGCATAATCATATCAGCTTTAAAAGACAAAAAAAAATAAAGCCCTTGAGTCAAGAGCTTTACTGTTTTACTGAACTGTTATAGGAAATCTGATATGCTGAGCTGTCCATCGCATGGAGATCTTCTTTTCTCCTTCGCTATATCCTTAACTATATCCCGAATGCTGCTCACGGTCAAGTTATATTTATATGCCAGCTCTTTAAAATTATATCCGTTAAATTCTGCACAGATACTTTGATTTCTCTTTACTTTTTTAAGTTGATCCATCTTTGGGATATATATTTGACTACCTCCGTAAGTGTATATCAGTTCTTTGAAAGACTGTAATCCAATTACTTCAGCCAACTCCCTTTGATCATCATAAAGATCTTCCATAGTAATAGCTTCAAGTGCATCATCCATTAGCTCATCCTCTTCCTTTCAACGTTGTCGATGTAATGCTTTAATATTTCGATCAACTTTTCTCCATCCACATAGTCAAGATAAGTGAAGAGCCTTCTCGGTGTGGATCGGACACCGAATTGCCTTGTGATGATACCCGCAAGTCGCTCACCGATAGGGGCAGGGTTGACAGCCAGATCACAGTCCTTCAGCTCATACATGAGCGCCCAGATTTTTTTCTGCTGTCCCTTACTTACATTATCGGATTTATCCAGGGATGTCTGCTGTCGTACCAGATAATCTATAAGCTTGTTTGCATCATCATATGTCAGCTTTGTCACTGATTGTTTTCCAGTCATGTCTTCCATGATAAGGTGCAGGATGTCTGTTTCCTCAGTTTTTGCCGTATATCCCAGCGCATTTGCGATTGCATAGATTTTTCTTTTTTGCCATGATTCAATAGCTTTAGCTTTCATCCCCGGTTCCTCCTTTACTCTTTTTCTACCGTTACCTTGATTCCTTCGTCCACAATCACGGATGCCTTTACTTTCTCCACAGCATCTTCAAACGTTCCGGCAAACTTGGCAGCTTCCAGTATCTGCTTGATCGTCTTATACGCATAGACCTCTTCCACAAGGTATGCATAATCATTTGCGCTTTCCGGATCCAACCCGGTCACCTTCATGATTGTCTTTTTGTCTGATCTGTACTTGCCCTTCAGTTTTTTGAGGAGGAGCTGCTGCTCCTTTGCATCGCTTGTGATCTTACCGATTACAGCTGTTAGATCATCCTCTATATACTTGCCTTGCACCATAGCGGTCAAAAATGACTTACATTCAGCATTCAGTGTTGCCTTGGATTCTTCTTTGACAAAATCACTATATGCAGTACCAAGCAGATTTCTCAACACACTCATTGCAATCGGCTTCACTGTTTCAGAGTTTTGTACAACGACCTTCGCATTTCCCTCTCCCCAGTATTCGATTGTTTTTTCCTTGCTGTCCTTTAGATCAGCTTCAGCCTGTTTCTCAAAGCCTGCTTTCAGCTGATCTATTTCTGCCTTGACTTTCTCCTGCTGGATGGTCAATGCTGCCAAACGGTCAACGTTCTGCTTCAGCTCAGCTATTTCCATTATCACTAGCCTCCTTTGCTTTCTTCAGACAATCCTGACAGATCTCCAGACCTGCATAAGTTACAACATGATCAGCAGTACCGCAGCATACACAAGTCGGTATGTGCTTGCGGATGATCAGCTCCTCATTCTTTGTTTCCAGCTCCACAGCTGCACCCTTTGGTATATTCAGCTGTTCACGGATCAGTGTCGGTATTGTGACACTCCCGGCTTTTGTGACTTTCTTCTGTAATAACATTCCTGTTCTCCTTTCTTACCTCACTCTGCATTTCCAGGGCTTGTGACCTGCATCGGCTGCATTAGGGCAAGCAAGGTCATTCCTCGCTCATATCCTTATACTCTTGCTCGCTGATTGGTTCAAACACTGTTGCAGTTCCCATATCACAAAAGATTTCTTTCATCTCTTTAGCAGTTACAGGCTCGCTTGTTTCTACACGACAACCATCCGTAAATATATCGCTGTTCTTTACTACAAACCATCTTGACTTTGCGTTTTGATCTACCATAATTATCTCCTTTATTCACCTTTTGTAGTTTTAATTTCTTTCCAAATTCTGGTAATTATTCATATCCCTCCATTGGCACACTCGCTGACAGCACGTATATCGTTTGCTGTGCCCTGTCTAACTGTTTGCACATATGCTTGATACATTTAAGTAGATCTGTTGCACTGATCGGCTCTCTGGCACCAAGGTAATCAATCTGTTCAGTAAAGAGAGGCTCTGTATTGTATGCTTGCTTCAAAGTTCTATCAGCTGCAATCACTTTCATGATTTCCTGCTTAGTCATGTGGCACCTCCAGTATATACACTTCACTGGTGTGTGTTCCCAACTTTGCAGACACCGCCTCGCTCTCACATAAGATATCAATGAGATTACCTTTATACGCTCCGGTATCCTGTGCCTCATACACTTCACCATCAATCTTTACAGTGGATCCATATGGTATCACTTCCGGATCCACACCGATGGTTTTACCGACTTCCGGCGTTTTACCTGTCGCGGTAGTAGTGGTAATATCTAATCCATAATAGGTGATTTTAAAGTCTCCAATGGACACCCACCGTTCCTGAGGTTTCTCCTGTTCTGTTTGCAGCTCCTGCTGGATTTCCAGTTTTCGCTCTTCAATTTCAAAATTGAGCTTAGCGATTTCTGTTTTCAGATTCTTGATTGTCTGTTGCTGTTCTTCAGCTGTAGCATATAACTCTGTTTTATTTGATTCTATGACACCTATGATCAGTAAGCACACAGTATCAATAATGGCTAGAGTTGTTATCCATTTCTTTTTCATAGCTTCCTCCATTTAAATTTAATTTAAATGTCGTACAAATCGCGATTAGTTTAACATTTCCACCGCTCTGCATTTTCATGGGCTTGCGACCATCCTCGGCTGCATTAGTGGGGTGGCGTTCCACCACCTCATAAATGTAATAGTTTAATGATGCTATCCTTTAATTTGTTTTTCTTCAGTTTGAATATAGATGCTTCGTAATTAAAGCCGAAACACCAGTTTTGACAATACTTCTCATATTTACAATTCCTACACTTCATGACATCCTCCTACAGTTTCCATACTTCATCACATATCTTGTATAATTCGCTGACCGTGAAACAACTTCTTTGTTCTACTTGCAATGCCTTCTTGATTTCAATAACACATTTTTTTAGCTTCAGTATACCTATATCCTCACTTGTGATTCCTCCATACTCGCCTGATCTTGTCATCATAGCTAAGACATTTAAAATCAAGCTAATATCTGTAATACCCCCGATTTCTAATTCCTCCCATTCTTTATTTACTTCTTTTGCAAACTTCTTACGATTAAGTCTGGGCTTGTTCGGTGGCAGCACGCCCTCTGCCTGCAACCTCTTTTTAGCCTTTGCTAGATCTTTCCGCTCTTTCTTGGTCATATTCATCCTCCCATCTTCTAATCATGATGTATAGATTGATCAGCAAGTACACTACATTGATTACCAGCAAGACTACATCAAGCTTACTGATCATAAGACACCGATTCCCATTTCAGTAGCCATCCCATACAATCCACGGAAGCTGACATCATCGTTATTGACTGCATTGTTATAGACATTCACAGCACCACGCAGCCCCCACTTTGACTTAGTGATCGTGTATAAAAATTCGATTTCCTTTTTCATGTGATGTTCTTGCAAGTATTCAAATGTCATTTCAATATCAGACATTTTAATATTGCTTGTCTGATATGCTTTGTGCATCTTGATACGGCTGAACAGCTGTGCAAAGGATGCACTCTTGCGTCCAAGCATCTTATTGTAAATCTCTGTGTTACCAATCAACACAATACTGCATCCAGGTACTCCCAGCAGGTCATCAGGATCACTGATAGTACGGATTTCTTCAAGCGCCATCATTTTAAGATGCTGTGCCTCGTCAAGTATCAGCGTCTTATCACTGTCTATAAGAGCCTTTTTGATATGATTGCTAGTTATGTATCGGTTACTGGATTCCGATACCCCCAGCGCATTGGCAATGATCTTCAGCGTGTTACCAAGTCCCCCCGTACTTGGTGCGCACTGGATATATACCGTGCTTTCCGGATTGTCTAAAGCGTATTTTTCCGCAGCCTTTGTCTTACCGATTCCGGCATCACCATGCAGGATGATCATGCCTTTCTCCACCTGGCAGTATCTGATGCGCTTGTAGATATCTTCTGATACTGATGTCGGTACATATCCGTTCCTAATCGGCTTGTACACTTGTTTGCGTTCATTGCTCTGCATAGCCTCTTCTTGTCGATTCAGCCATGCAAGGATTTTCTTCTCAACATTTTGAATATTCCCGCCAGCATAATTACTGTTTCTGTATTGAGATAATGCAGTGGCACTTATTCCAATCTGAGGGGCAGCCTTTGCTTGACTGGTGTTGCTCTCCTTCAAAAATCTCTCTAATCTTGCCTGTAATTCTCTGCTATACATTGTCATGTCCTCCCTTATGTTCTTCCGCATTCTTTAACATGCGATCTATGTTACTGACTTCAACCTTATGGAATAGTGGTACTTCCTTCGCACGCTGTAATTCGATATCGTATTGTGGCACTTCCAACTCTGTCTCCAGATTCTGCTTTGCCTGTGTCAAGGTAATCTCCAGCGCTGTCTTATTACTGATTTCACTGTTGATCATTGCTTTCATGCGTTCCTTCTCCAGCTTCTTACCTTTTCTGGTTTCAGCCATTGCTCGCTTAACGTCCTCAACGTTGGCACCATATTCAAGTATCGTTGCGTTATCTGTCGGAACACTCATGATGTATCTGTCTTTCAGGTCATACACTCTGACCTCTTTCAGATCTTCAGGATCATATCTGAGATATACTTCTTTACCGAAACAGTTCTGAAGGAACTCATGATTCCAGAAGTCGATCGTTGCGCCGTACAAACTCAGATGCACACCTCTTCTGCCGACTTTCTGTGATCTGGTGGATCTCATCAGCATAAGGTTCAGATCTTCCGTAGATGCAACACGCTTCGTTGTTTCTGCCATGTGTTCATGATATGCCTGTATCTTTGTTTTGCCCCGGTCTTCAGCAATCGGTCCATTATAGATCTGATAGTTGAAATAGCCTTCAATCAATTCCTTAACCTGTGTCTTGAATGTATCATCCAGTACAGCCTTGCCTTTCTTCAATATGAATTTCAGCTGTTCCGGCTTCTCCGCAACACTGCCTCCTGTGTAACTCTCAAACAATTTCGATAGACCGTTCTTTATATCCAAAAATCTTCGCTCGATGATTTTTGCTTTTGCGTTTCTCACAAGCGCATTGGTCATTTTAATGCCTAGCCTGTCAAAGATCGGTGGAGGATCGAAGCGCTGATCCTTCCTTTTTTTACGATGCCCCAGCCCACCAAAATCAAAGGTCAGGAACTCTCGCCCGTTATCCAGATAAACCTCTTTCGGAATACCATACTTCATGATGCCGTTTCGTAATGCAAGGATAGATGCCTGAGAGCTTGGTGCATCAGTGATATATATACCGGTGAATATTCCTGTTCTGGCATCCAGAAATGCAGTCAAGTAAAGTCTGAATGTTTCACCATCTTCGTTTTGTAGCATTACATCGAACGTGTGGTTATCGGCAATCCATACATCGTTAGGCAGCAGGTTATCGTAAACCCTCTTTATGTATGGTGCGCAGCGATCATCATATGCTTTTTCGCCATAGCGTCCTAACACCATAGTACCCTGAGGAATGTCCTGATTAACGTGTCTTGTGAATGTGCAGTAAGTCGGAATGTCATCAGCTAATTCCGGATGCTCCTGCTCGATCCACTTCACCGTATATTCATAACACTTCCTTACGGATGGTAGGCGCTGATCTAAATAGAAACTCAGAAATGCTTCCCATACCTCTTCATCAATTTTGGTATTGCCTTTCTTAGATTTCCCTCGCTTATCCAGTAATCCGTCATAGTCGTTACTTTTATAAGCATTATATTTTCTCCGTAGTATCTGGGCAGAGAATTTCATTTCCGGATATTCAAGAGTAAGCTTGGCAGCATAATTTTTATCAAATTCGCCTTTAGGCAGATATAACTGCTGTGTTCTGGCAACACTCCAGTCTCTCAGTATTTTGATCCAGCAGGCTATCTCATCCCGTTCATCAGCACTATACTCATCCAGATTCCTTTTAAGCTGACCGATCGTGATTTCTTTTTTCACGCAATGCTTCATATAGTATTGCTCCTGTATCTCGGTCGGCAAGTCTTCCAGCAAAACCAGATATTTCGGTCGATTCTTTTCATTCATTGTCCGCTTGGCTTTTAGCTGACCATTCCTGATCAGCCGCTTGACACTTGCCTCAGAGCAGCCTTTTAACTCGGCTATCTCTCTAGCATTAAGCATTGTCATAGTGTACCTCCCAATCCAGCCTATCTCATCAGTTGCAGTAGGCTATCCCTGCAAGACCGCCAGTATGGCGGTTTCGATATATCAATTACAATTCTTTCATTTCAATTATCTTTACAGCCAATTTCAGCAGCTCGCCTTTTACATCCTCATTCCCTTTACCACTCAGATCATATATATCAGCTAATCTTTCAGCACACATGATTTCTTTATGTACAAGGTTATAGAGCAAAGCCAATTCACTACGGTCAAAACGTATATAGGCATTTTGCTGTAATTCGATATCAGATAGTCTTTCTTCACTCTTATCACTTTCTTTAGATAAACACTTCATATCAGTGGATTCATTTACAAGGCTATCTAAACTACAATTTAAGATTTTCGCTATTTTTATACATTGTTTAAATCCTGGGAGAGTTTTCCCTGTTTCCCATTGGCTAACAGCTGTCTGATCAACAGCCAATAATTGCGCAAATTCATTCTGATTTAAACCACTATTTTTCCTAAGAGATTTTATCCTTTTCGATAGTGTTTTATAAACTGACTGTTCAAACGTACTATCTAACTTTCCATTAAAGGTTGTTCTTGTTTCAGTTTCTCCGCGAAGATATTTTCCAGAAACTTGGAAGAAATCTTCTAAAATAGCCATTGCTCTTGATCCAGGCTCTCTTCCGCCAGCCTCATAACTTCTAATAGCGGCATAAGATAGTCCCGTACATTCTGCAAGATCCCTTTGTGTCATTCCTGTTTTTAATCGTAATCTCCGCAAATTTCTAGCTAATGTATCGTTTTGTAAATTAGGTTCTGCATTGGGGATTTCTTCCTCACCTCTCAGTACAGCGCCAGATACTCCGAAGAATTTTTCTAATATTGCCATAGCTTTTGAGTTAGGTTCTCTCCTTCCAAGTTCGTAATTTACTATGGACTGATATGGTATACCAACACTTTTAGATAAAGCTTGTTGTGTTAAATTCATCCGTTCCCTTAAAACTTGTATGTTATTTTTCATGAGTTACCTCCGATGTGCTTTCAAAAATATCATAAATGTCACATTGTAATGCTTCAGCTATTGCTTTTGCCCTTATAGGATAAATTGAAGAAAAACAATTCTTTTCTATTCTGCATAAAGCATTATCAGGTAAATTAGCTTTGATAGATAATTGTCTTTGACTTAATCCTATAGACAATCTACGTGTTTTTATTTCTTCTATTTTCGGAATCAGCATATTTTCACCTCCAATATTATACGTTCGTATAACTTCAATGCAATTATATATTATACTTTCGCATAAGTCAATAAACATTTTATTGTTTTTATGTTGTACGTAGGTATAAGGTCTGTTATACTTTCTATATAATAAAAAAGGTGGATATGATTATGAATGAAACTCACGATATTTCTGAAATGATTAAAATTTTACGGACTAAGCATGGAATAACACAAAAAGAATTAGCTACATATACGGGGTTAAGCCTGTCTTCTATAATTGCCTATGAAAATAAAAAAAGGCAACCAAATTCCAAAGCTATGGTTGCGCTCGAAAAATATTTCAATGTTTCTGGTGAATACCTTCGGGGAGAATCAGATAACAAAATAAACCAAACCGAAACCGATCCTTTAATTCTTAATTTAGTCCTTGGAAAAGTGAATAGAGTAATGAAGCATTATCAAGCTGATCTCTTAAAATCAGATAACGATAGGCAGCAAATTGCAAATTTTCTACTTGATTCCTGGGTGAATATTATAATTAAATCTGTCTTACAAAACGATGATCTGGAGGATCCACACTTTTATATGAAAGTGGCTGAATCACTTAATTCTTTAAATTCAGATGGATTCCTAGAAGTATGTAAACGGGTCAATGAATTATCACGCTTGGATGAATATAAAAGCACTCAAAAATAGGTGGAAAAAGGTCTGTTTTTAATCGTTCACCTTAAAACCCTTAAACAGCAAAAAAGTGCCCATTTTCAGGGCACTTTTTACGTGAACGATTAAATGAACGATTAAAATTGAAAAACTCAGTCTATTTCTTGATAGACAGTTATGGAATATTTAAATTCTAAACCCCTATGCTAAAACCGTTTAAATCATGATAAATAAAGGCTTTTCTGCGTTTTCTTAAATATTTTCTAAATGCTATTTAAACGGTTTAGAGTGTTATATAATGGCTAAAATTTAAAAACTGGAATTTCTCCGTTTTCGGTGGAAAAGTGCGAAAATCATGTTGCAATATGATTTCGCAAAATTTCGCTTATTTTTCGGTATATTACATCAATTTCTCCCTTAATTAAAGGTTTTTACGGGTTATTACGGGTTATTTCGCTCAAAAGTCCTTTAATCGTTCACTTTATCATTTATTATGAAATATCACAATTCTTTAATATCTGCTGGAACATCTTTTCTTTCTTTTGCAGCTAAATCATACAGCTTGTTCCTTATGTCTGGAAATTCTTCTAAATGCAATGTTGCAATTATTCTATCTAATAACTCTCTTTCGGGAGGTTTATTATTACTCTTTTCAATATCACTGATATATGTAGGTGTTTTACTCACCGCTTTTGCAAGTTGACGAATTGATATTTTTTTTGCTTGTCGGACGGAACGCAAATATTGACCAAATTCAGCATTTTCCGTTTTCAAATTCAAATCATCCACCTTTATCACCTCCATTGTAAGTTAGTTAGCTTACATACTGTTATTATATATTATATTGCTAATTAAATCAAGGTTCTTATCAAAATCAAATTTATTTGCTATAATATTTTTATAATCCAGGAACAAAATGAGATTTCTATGTCGTTTAATAAATAGAGAGTATACTCTCTGGAAAGGAGGCACAAAATATGCCGATATTATTAAAAAGAAAAAACGGTGAGATCACGCCGTTTCGCAACGCAGAATATATTTCTGCGTTTTATTTCATCCCCAAAAGCATTTTGGATAAGTGCGGAAAAGAAATAAACAGTATTCCAAGAAATCCAAGAAAATTACTTCAAGATCGTCGTGCCATAGAAATAATAGAAAGTGATTTGTTTAAGCTTGTAATAATCGACGCTTACGCTTTTATGGTGTGGCCTTTTATGGGGCTTGGCACAAAAAGGGAGATTTATTCAGGATATGAACCGTCTTGGAGATATGCGCACGCAGTTTCTATTTGGATTAAAGGAATGGAAGATGAAGGGATTATCCCTAAGTCACAGGAGATATTAAAAAGCAGCAATGTAGACGAAGATCTCGGATATATATCCGAAGAAGAAATCTCAGAAACATTCACTTGGCTCGTTCCTAAAATAATGGCAAAACACAATATGAATGAGATCATTGCTGTGGCGGAAGAATATCGTTGCTTTGAAGATTTTGATTATCGAAAGAGCCGACAAAAAATCGATTTTTACCGCAAGTGGTATCACACCCGTGCAAAAATATCCATTGAATCTCTTGATGAAATAAAAGAAAAGTATGCAGAGAATACAGACGGAATGGAGTGGGATATTCCTGATGACAGTGTTAATGTTGAGAGTACCGTATTAGAACCGATTGCAGTCAACGAGTTTTTAGACACTCTTTCTGAAACAGACAGGAAAATACTCACAATGCGAATGGATGATGTTACACTTGAAAAAATCGCAGAGGAATCAGGCTTCAAAACGCACAGTGCTATTCACAAAAGAATCCGAAAGATTGGCTTAGCTTACGAAAAATTCAGCGGTGAAGATTTGGGATTCAGCAATAAGAAAATTATCTGACAACACCTATTGATGTATAAATCGGTAGGTGTTCTTTTTATGCGCAAAAGCAGAAAGGAGGTCTTTGGGGTGCAGTACAATCTGATAAAATCGCAGCAAATCAAAATTAAGAACACCCTATGTATGCAATGCGGACACCAAAGCTGTTTGATGATAAGTAGTGGTGTCTGCCCTGTTTTTTCGGGAAGCAAACAAGAAATCATTAAAATCAAGGAGGACAATCACAATGAAAAAATATAAAGAAACATATATCATCGGTATTGACCACGGCTAAGGAAATATGAAAACGGAAAACTGCTGTTTTCAGGCAGGTGTGACCGTATATGATAAAGAACCAATTTTCAAAGACAATCTGCTTGTTTGGAATAACAAGTATTATCTTATCGGCGCAGAACATAAGGAGTTTTCGGCAGATAAAATGCTGGATGAAGACTATTATGTTCTGACGCTTGCGGCAGTCGCAAGGGAACTGAATATTGCAAAAATCTATTCTGCTGATGTATTGATTGCCGCCGGGCTTCCGCTGACTTGGGTAAGCGAACAGCGAGAAGAATTCAAACGATATTTGCTGAAGAACGAAACAGTTGACTTTAATTTCAAAGGCAAGGATTATCATATCCGCATTGTCGGTGCAGATGTTTACCCACAGGGATTTGCCGCTATTGTCAATCACTTATCCGATTTTTCAGGTGTAAATATGCTCTGCGATATTGGCAACGGCACGATGAATATTATGTTCGTCAATGATAAAAAACCGAACCCCCACCGCTGTTTTACCGAGAAATTTGGAACACACCAGTGTATGCTCCATATCCGTGAGAATCTAATGAGAATTCATCACGCAGAGCCGCCCGAAGAAATGATTACCCGTGTGCTTCGTTTCGGCGCAGCAGATATTGACGGCGACTATTTGAAAACAATAACCAATACTGCAAAAGAGTATGTGGAAAGTTTTTTCCGCAGACTGCGTGAACACGGCTACGATTCAAAACTGATGAAGCTGTATATTGTCGGAGGAGGCGGTTGTATGATCCGTAACTTTGCTGAATATGACGAAAGCCGTATTACTGTAAACGATGATATTTGTGCTACTGCCAAAGGGTATGAACGAATGCTGGAAATGAAATTGATTAAAAACGGCGGTGCGTTATGAGTATCAAACGAATGAGCCTTAGGTTTAACCTGGATAACGAAGCTGACCGCAAGGCTTGGGAGCATTTAAAAAATACAGCAGATTCAAAAAACAAGGCAGTTATTACTGCTATCAATCAATTTTATGAGCCACACACAGAAATAACAGAGGTTATCCGAAAAACTATTCGTGAGTGCTTGCAAAATCTTTCTGTAATACAGATGGAATCAGCACAGCCCACCGAAGCACTGTCCGAAGAAGAAAACGAACTTATGTATTGCCTCGATATGTTTCTCGGTGAATGACGACATCAGAGTGGTGCCGCTTTTTTACGCTCTGAAATTCACTGTGGCATCATTTTGGCATCAAATCAAAATTAAGGAGGATTTATATTATGAGAGCTTATTTATCATTAAGACAACTTGAAGAAAAAGGTATTTGTGTTGATGAATACCTGACCAATGAGAGAGATGGCGTATTTAAAGCACGCCTTGATTGCAAGCGTTGGGGCAAGAAACGAAATATTCTTGCATACTTCACTTTTGAAGACGGCAGTAAAGTTATGGCTTCCGCTTGGCAGAACACCGGGTATCTCGGTATCCCTGAGATTGAAGAAGGAGCAATGCTAACGCTGACTTTTGAGAGAGCAAAAAACGGAATTTCTTATTTGAGAAAGGTTGAGAGAAACAAGGGAGAGCAATCGTGTCTTATGCTGTAACAAGCAGGGAACTTGTACGGCAAGTTCCAACTCAAAATCGGCTGTTTAGCCGATTTTCTCTTTAGGGACTGACGTCCCTAACACCCTATTTTGAAAGGACTGATAAATCTATGAACAGAAACCCGAAAGAAAAATTTGCCCGAATTGACATTCGGGTAAATCAAAAAGATAAAGACAAAATCAAACGATTTGCCGAAAAATGCAATTTATCTATTAGTGAATATCTGGTGCAAAGGGCATTGGGATATGAACCGATAACGGTTCTTCCTGATGTCTTTTTTGATTTCTATAACAAATTGTGTCAGCTTGACAACACAGTGGGATTTACGCCCGAAACAGAAAACAAACTGCTTTCACTGATTGATGAAATTCATTCGGAACTTTTATTACCACGGAAGGAGGATATGCGTAAATGGCGACCACCGGATTCTGGCCTGTCAAAAACAGGCTGAAAGAAGTAATCGACTATGCCCGTAACCCTGACAAAACCACTGACAAGAAATTCTTGGATGAAGATTTATATGCGGCACTCCGTTATGTTGAGAATGATAAAAAGACGGATCAAACGATGTATGTTTCGGGTATCAACTGTCCGAAACAAAGAGCATACGAATATATGATGGCTACTAAGCGTCGTTACGGCAAACTCGGCGGGAATGTTGCCTATCACGGATACCAAAGCTTTTGTAGTGGGGAAATCTCCCCCGAAGAAGCGCATCAAATCGGACTGGAAACTGCAAGGCGTATGTGGGGCAAGGATTATGAGATAGTCGTTACCACCCACCTGAACACAGATAATCTTCACAATCATATTGTGGTAAATTCGGTATCTTTTCGTACCGGGCGGAAGTTTGAAAACCATATTTCCGACCATTACAAGCTGAGAGAGATTTCCGACGCAGTTTGCTTGGAGCGAGGAAAAAGCGTATTGCCGCCGAGTAAATTCACAGGCAATCGAAAGAAAGATTATTGGATTCACAAAAGCAACGGTTTAACTCACCGAGATATTCTGAAACAAGATATTGATGAAGCAATTTCAAATACAACCAACTGGAAGGGCTTTGATTTATACCTGAAAAATCTCGGCTACTCTTACGCCCGAAACAACGATTACCGTCATCCCTCCATTATTGCTCCCGGTTGGAAACGCTCTGTCCGTCTTGATTCTTTGGGTGAGCAATATACGCAGGAGAAAATACGGCAGAGGCTGATTGATAATCAGAAAAATATTACTCTTTACGCAATTCGTATTCCAAAACGGTATGCACCGCTGTTACAGCTTGAATACGAATTTAAAAAAGCACAGCGTATGGACGGGATACAGCTTGCGTTTGCATTGATTATTGAGCTTTGGAAACTGATTACAGGCAACAATATAGAGCCGTCATCCCCAAAACCTCTATCCCCGGCACTACGGCAGGAAGTCAGAAAATTAGATCAAACCTTAAAGGAATACAAACTTCTTTGTGAGAATCAAATCGATTCCGCACAGGAGCTTGTTTCATTTATCGAGAAAAAATCCACAGATATTTCTACCTTGAAGTCGGAGAGGCAGAAAATTTATAACCGTATCCGCCGCCCGAAATCGGAAGAAGAAAAAGAACAGAACAAAGCGGCGGCAAGAAAAATCTCTGCAAAGTTAAAACCTTTGCGTGAAGATCTCAAAACCGCACAATCCATCACCGAGCGGTATCCGCATATCTTGAAATTGCTTGAAACCGAGCGTGCTATGGAAATACAATTAAAAGCCAAAAACAGAGAAAGGAATTATGAACGATGAAAAACACACCGAAAAATATTGCAATAGAAAAACTTTTCCCCTTTGAGGGACATCCCTTTAAGGTTCAGGACAACGAAGAAATGAACGCTTTGATCGAGAGTATTCAGGAGCAAGGTATTTTGTCTCCGTTAATTGTCCGACCAAAAGAAAACACCGCAGATGAATATGAAATTGTATCGGGACACAGACGGTTCCGTGCAGCAGTAAAGGCAGGGATAAAAGAAGTCCCTGCCTTAATTGTTCCCCTTGATCGTGACGCCGCTGCCATCGCAGTGGTAGACAGCAATCTGCACCGAGAACATATTTTACCATCGGAGAAAGCCTTCGCTTACAAGCTGAAAATGGAAGCACTATCACGGCAAGGCAAAAGGACAGATTTAACTTCCGACCAAGTTGGGCGGAAGTTGGAAACCGCTGAAATCATAGGGCAACAAGCAGATGAAAGTAAAAATCAAGTTCGTCGCTATATTCGTCTTACTAATCTTATCCCGCCCATTTTAGATATGGTTGACGAAGGGAGAATTGCTTTTACGCCCGCCGTTGAACTTTCCTATTTGCAACCTGAAGAACAGACAATGCTGCTATCAGAAATGGAGTACAGCGATTGTACGCCTAATTTATCTCAGGCACAGCGTTTAAAGGTTCTCAGTATACAGGGATTGTTCACGAAAGAACAGTTATCCGCCATTATGAGCGAAGAAAAAGCCAATCAGAAAGAGCGTGTAAAAATCCCTGTTGAGCGTATTCAAAAATATTTTCCAAAAGATTATACTACCACTCAAATGGAAGAAACCATTGTAAAACTCTGCGAAGCGTACCATCGAAAGCGCTTGCGTGACAGAGATTCAAGATAGGAGGTTCGCCTATGGATTTTAAGATGAACGCTGTAATTCACAGAGGAAACGATTATGAAAATTCATTGCGCACTTTCCAGAACAAGAGAATGGAATACCTTGAGCAGGAAATCCGTGCCTTTGATGTTGAAACCTTACGCTTACTTCTATACGACCTTCAAAAACGAGGCCGCACAATAGAAACGGTTACAGGGATAGCGGTATAATCAGACGGTAAGGAGGGCAGCTATGATGAAAAAACAAAAACAAAATAACGAGGACAATCGTAGCGTAGCAATCTACGCCCGAAAGTCCCGCATTACAAATAAAGGCGACAGTATCGGCGTACAGTTTAAGCAATGCGCTGAATATGCCAAAAGAGAACTTCAGCTTTACGACGATTATAATTTTATGGAATATGAGGATAAAGGACTCTCCGGTTACTATTCCGACCGTCCTGATTTCCAGCGTATGCTCCACGATATTGAAATGGGTAAAATCCGTGCCATTGTCTGCTACAAGCTAGACCGTATCGGCAGAAAAACCAGCGACCTTTTACGCTTGCTTGATTTTCTTGAAAAGCACAAGGTGGATTTGCTGATCTGCTCCAACAATATCAACACCGCTTCCGGCGTATCCAAAATATTCATTCAAATCTTTGCTGTGGTTGCGGAATTTGAGCGTGATACTCTGACCGAGCGTATCACAGATAATATGATGGAGCTGGCTAAAGACGGACGCTGGCTTGGCGGAAATACCCCCACAGGTTTCACAGTAAAGCGTGTAAAGACTGGCAGCGGCAAAAACAAATCAGCTTACAGTTATTTGGAGAGCATTCCCGAAGAAAAAGCAATGATACAAAAACTCTATGCTGTATTTTCGGAAACCCGTTCTATTAAGAAAACAGCAGACTGGATGAATGAGCTTGGCTATCGCACAAAGATCGGCAGCAAATTCAACACTTCCACTACAAGATTATTATTAAAAAATCCTGTCTACTGCGTTGCTGATGAAATTGCTTACAACTATTTCTACGAAAACGGCGGCGGAGTATGCGCTGAGCTGTCAGAGTTTGACGGTCAGCACGGCTTATCCGCCTATAACAAAACCGACCAAGAGAAGTTTGAGGACGCTGACAGCACCTTCATTTCTCCAAAATTTGTGCAATTAATGTCTGCAAAGCCTGTTTCTGAATGGATTATCTCGGTTGGCAGGCACGAAGGCTTTATTCCGAGTCAGCAATGGATTGATACACAAAATATGCTTGATTCCATCGCAGAAAAATACAACCGCCCGCACCGAAAGACTAATGCTCTGCTGGCAGGACTAGTATACTGTCCGCATTGTGGAAAACGCCTGCGAGTTGTCTCCGAATCAAATCGATGGACAAACGGCAAGCCGAGATTCAAATATGTCTGTCCCGGCTATCGTTTGAGCGAATGTACTTTCCGTGCTGTTGACGGTGTATTGCTTGATGAATTTGTAGTCAAACAGTTATCCAATCTATCCGATGAGGACAGCGAATACTTTGTCAAATTACTCAATCAGAAGGCTTCAGATATTTTTAAGAGTTCTCAGAACGAGCAGGAATTGACCGAGCTAAGAAAAAAGAAAGCACAGCTTGAAACTGCTATTTCAAATCAGGTGAAAAATCTGCGGGAAGCAGACGATAATCTAAAACGGTTTATTCAAGATGATGTAAAAGGGCTGACGGACGAGCTTTCTGAAACGGAAAAACTGTTACAAAAATTAGAAGACAGCAGGCAAAGTCAGATGTATGCTGTGAGAGATATTGAAGAAATCAAAGAACGGCTGCTGTCCTTTGAGAAATACGCAAAGGACGCACAGCCGGATGTACTGGTAACGCTGATACAATCCTTTGTGGAGCGTATTTATATAGTCGATGAAAACGACGAGCGTTGCTGTCATATCTTTATTAAAGGTTGCACCAAAGAGGACTATGACGAGTTCTTCCGGGCAACCGGTTACATATCTGGTACGAGAGAAACAGGTACTATCACATCCAAATTGTCTTTGTGTGATTCAGATGAGTGTTGCCAATGCTATAGAGGCTCAAAAATACGTAGAAAATAAAAGGTTTATAAAGCTTTCAACAAAAAAAAAAGCGGACAGGGTTAGGCTTATTATAGAAAATAGCTGTAATATAGGAGAAATCCATATGGATAATCAGAAGCTTATTACAAGTAAAGAAGATAAAGAAAAGCACGGAATCGGCTTTCAGCGTGTTTGTGAAGTGGTGAAGGAGAAAAATGGCATTATTACAAGAACTGTTAATCATAAAATATTTACAGTGGAAATTGTATTGCCAATCGAATCGTAAAAGTGAAGCTGGTAAAAAAGGTAACTGATTATTGCAGTTGATGGGATAAGACATCTTATTAAGAGATTGTTGAAGGATAGCTTAATAATCATAAACAGCTATGTTAGAATGATAACAAGGGTGAAAATGGTTTTATCTTCATAAAATCATAAAAACTTATTATTTTATGTACACAAAAATAAAAATAATTATGATTTTATGTTCATAAAAAAATGTCACAGGGTTGGCGTTTGCATTCAAATGTAGTATACTACTATCATAGGAGTGGTGCTATGTATCGAATGATAGAAGAAAATTTCTTAAAGTGGAAAAAGCAGGAAAATCATAAACCTTTACTTATATCTGGATCAAGACAGGTGGGAAAGACGTACAGCATACTTAATTTTGCTAAAAAACACTACCTATCTTATGTATATATTAACTTTGAAAGAGATGATGATATCAGAGCTTTTTTTGAACAGACATCGAAACCGGAAGAAATCATGATGAATCTGCAGGTTTTCTTCCCTGAAGCAGATTGGAAGGCTAAAGAAATTTTAGTTATATTGGATGAAATACAGGCGTGTCCCCAGGCGTTGACATCCATCAAATTTCTAAGTACAGAAACACCTTATGATTACATTTTGAGCGGCAGTCTGCTGGGAGTAGCTGTGAATCGTACTTCCTCCTATCCTGTAGGCTATGTGGAATCCATGGAAATGCAACCAATGGGATTTATGGAATTTTTATATGCTGTTGGCTTAAAAGCTGAACATATTTCCTACCTTAAGGAATGTTATACAGAAAAGAGAAGAGTAAATGAAGGTATTCATAAAGAATATATGAAGCACTTCAGAAATTACATAATAACCGGGGGTATGCCGGAAGCGGTGAAAACCTTTGTGGAAACCGGGGATTTTGTAAAGACAAGAAATATTCAGCAGCAAATAGTAGAAGGCTACTATCGGGATATGGCAAAATACGCAGATGCATCAGAAAAAATAAGAACACATGAATGTTTTCGTTCCATTCCTCTGCAGCTTGCAAAAGAAAATAAGAAGTTTCAATATAAGCTCGTGAGAAAGGGAGGACAGGCAGCGCATTTTGAAAACAGCCTGCAGTGGCTGAAAGACAGCGGGACTATTTCATTTTGTTACCGGCTGCAATGTATCGATGTACCGATGGAGGCCTATAAGGAATCTTCTGTATATAAGATATATATGAGTGATACTGGCTTATTACTCTCTCAGTTCAAAGAAAATGTGATGCAGGATATTCTGAAGAATGAGTTAGGTGTATATAAGGGAGCAATCTATGAAAACATTGTGGCGCAGATGCTGACATTCAATAAATACAGTTTGCATTATTTTGAACCGTCTTCTCATTCAGAGATAGATTTTATTATTGAACAGGATTGCGGTATTGTACCGATTGAAGTGAAAAGCTCCATGAACACAAGGGCAAGAAGTCTAAAAGCGTATATAGATAAGTATGAGCCGAAAAGAGCATTACGCTTTTCTATCAGAAATTTAAATATATCTGAAAGGATAGAGGATTACCCGTTATATATGCTGATGTTTCTTTAATAAACTTTATTATTCTATATAAGATTGAGCTTAGCACGATTAAAAGTTCAATCTTTTTGAATATAAGATAGATATAGCTTTTACTGCTAACACAAATCATGAGGGAGAATCTATTTCGAGATTATAATGCTTAAGATATTTTCGGTGTAAATATCTTATCCGACAATATCTATCACCGTTATTGTTGGATATCCTTCCGTTTTTATGATAGGAAATCTATCTGTTAATAAGGAACAGAGATAGATTAGACATGGGTGAAGTAGAGTAAAAAAGAGGTGCTTCACACAATGCGAAAGACCCCTTCTTTTTCTGATGAATATGGATAAAATATCGTTGAAATCTATAAGTTCACTTTCTTTGATATAAATTAAAATATTAGCGATTTTACGTTTTTCAATCGTTTTGAATATGAAATAATTTGTTGCAAATATAGGGAGCGAAGCTTCCCATATATTCTACAGCTGAAACAGCATACCCACAGCGGCGGAAGCAGCAATGCATAAAATTGGATGCCATTTGCGTTTATTCGATAAATAAAAGATAACGGCCAACAGCAGGATACACGGCCATTTGACCATTTCCATGAAATTTTCACTATCCTGAAATAAAGCAGCGATGAAAATCGTTATACCGGCAGAGGCGATGAGTGCAGTGACTGCTGGACGAATACCGTAGAAAACGGATTTCACCAGCTCACTGTCCTTAAACTTCTTCAGAAACTGCGCAACGATACAGATCACGATGATGCTTGGCGCAACAAGCCCAAGCGTCGCAATAATACCACCCAGCACACCATTGATATGATAACCGGTGTAGGTTGCCATATTGATACCGATTGCACCTGGTGTTGATTCACTCACAGCAATCATGTCGGTCAGCATATCTGCAGTAAACCAGTGATATTTATTCATCATTTCCGTAAGAAACGGTATGGTAGCCAGACCACCTCCAAGGGCAAACAGTCCGGTTTTGAAAAATTCGTAGAAGGCAAGCAGCAATAACTCCAGATTCATTCCTTCACCTCCCTGCGGCGAAGTGCACAGACAATCACACCAAGTAATGCGGCGATGATAACAATAAGAACGGTTGATACACTTGTAAAGGTGATTGCGGCTAGGACAACGGCAAATAACAAGATGCCGAAGGTATCCTTAATGCCGCTTTTCCAGAGCTTGACTACAGCGTTTAAAACAAGAACACAAACCGCGACACGGATACCTGCTAAAGCATGCTGAACCATAGCAAGTGAGGAATAGGTGGTAAGCACAGAGGCAATCAGCAGAATAATGATGATGCTTGGCGTAACAACACCCAGCGTTGCGATAATAGCACCAAGGATTCCTTTCTCATAAAAGCCGATAAACGTTGCCGTGTTCACCATGATGATTCCCGGTGTACACTGCGCAACCGCATAGTAATCCATAATTTCCTCTTCTGTGGCCCAATGCTTTTTATCCACAATTTCCTTCTGTATCAGCGGCAGCATGGCATAGCCTCCACCAAAGGTAAAGGCTCCGATCCGCATAAAGACAGAAAACAGTTCCCAGTAAATTTTCATAAACACCCTCATTTCCATATAAAGAATACCCATATTATACAAAAAACAAACATAAATACAAGAACTGTGAGGTATTTTCCCCTGGTTTTGGGATTGTAAGAGAAAGCGCTACACTATATAATAATACATATGGAGGTTTACTTATGTTCAATATATATCATCAGCCCTATACCAGAGGCCGCTATCCCACAGTAGCCGCAAACGGTGTTGTTGCAACCGGAAACAATCTTGCTGCTGCAGCGGGATTGCAGATTATGCGAGAGGGTGGCAACGCCATTGATGCCGCGATTGCAACAGCCGCAACACTTACCGTTGTTGAGCCTACAGCAAACGGTATCGGTTCCGATGCCTTCGCCATTGTGTGGTACAAGGATGCCATGTACGGTTTAAACAGCTCAGGCTGTGCACCTATGGAAATTTCAATAGAAAAACTGAAGGAACAGGGTATCACGGAAATGCCGAAGCATGGATGGACACCGGTAACGGTACCGGGAGCACCCAAGGCGTGGGCGGAATTAAGCCGCCGGTTTGGAAAGCTGCCCTTTGCACAGGTACTCGCACCTGCGATCACCTATGCCCGTGACGGATATCCTGTACCGCCGGAGCTTTCCAGAATGTGGAAGATGGCTGTCAGAAGCTATACGGATAAAAAGGATGATCCGGTATTTGCACAATGGTTTCAGGCATTCACCTTTCAGGGAATGGCACCGGAGGTAGGACAGCTGGTAAAGCTTCCGCATCATGCGAAAACATTGGAGAAAATAGCGGAAACACAGGCAGCCGCCTTATATGAAGGAGAGCTTGCACAGCGTATAGAAGAAGACAGTATCGCACACGGCGGATACCTGCGGAAAAAGGATCTGCAGCAGCATAAGGCAATATGGGTGGATCCGGTTTCAGTACATTATCACGGCTATGATGTTTGGGAGCTGCCGCCTAACGGACAGGGAATCGTTGCATTGATGGCATTGAATATATTAAAGGAATTCCAGTTTGCACAGCGTGATGAGGAAATGTTTCATCATCAGTTTGAAGCAATGAAAATGGCATTTGCAGACGGCTTGCATCATATTACAGATGCCAAATATATGAAAACCGGGGTACAAAGCCTGTTACATGCAGCCTATGGCAGAGAGCGTTCGCAGGAAATCGAAGCTTTTGCAAAACAGCCTGCGGTCCACATGCCGCCGAAAAGCGGTACCGTATATTTATGTACAGCAGACAGCGAAGGAAATATGGTATCCTTCATTCAAAGCAATTATATGGGCTTTGGCAGTGGGGTTGTAGTAAAGGACACAGGAATCGCCCTTCAAAACCGCGGACATGATTTCTCTTTGAATCCCAATCATGTCAATGCTCTTGTTCCCGGAAAGCGTACCTACCATACCATCATTCCCGGATTTCTTACAAGGAATGGAAACGCAGTTGGTCCATTCGGCGTCATGGGAGGCTATATGCAGCCCCAGGGACATGTGCAGGTGGTTATGAATATGATAGATTTCCATCTGAATCCACAGCAGGCACTGGATGCACCCCGCTGGCAGTGGGTGAAGGATAAAAAATTTATCATAGAGGACAGCTTTGATACCAACATTGCAAGAAAGCTGCAGGAGCGCGGTCATCAGCTTCAGGTTGATTTGGAGACTGCCGGCTTCGGACGCGGGCAGATTATTGTGCGGCTTGATAATGGAACATTTATGGCAGGAAGTGAGTCAAGAACCGACAGCAGCATTGCCTGCTGGTAATGGCAATAAAAGAAAAGACAGGGGAATATATATGCAGACTGTTTACCATATAGCATTACTGGATGATGAACCATGCTATACAAATATGATTCGTGATAAAATAGAGGCCTTTGGATTAGAGGAACAGCTTTTCATCGATACGTATAATAATGTAAATGATTTTTTGAGAAGTAAACATATATATGACATACTTCTGCTGGATATCGAAATGCCGGGCATGGATGGGATTCATCTGGCAAAGTATATTGCCAATGAACGGACACTGGTGATCTATGTAACGAATTATGCAGATCGTATGGAGGATGCATTTGGAATCAACGTATTCCGCTATGTTCTGAAATCCAAAATAGATGAAAAGCTGAAGAGAACGCTGCAGGATGCTTTTGAGTTTTTACAGGATAACGCTGATTTTAAGATACGTACTGATGGCGGTTATGAGATGCTTGCACAAAAGGATATCATTTATATGGAGTATTTCTCTAAGGACATCTATGCATATACCAAGGATCGTGAATACATATTTCGCATGTATTCCATGGAACGCATGATGAATGAATTAAACAGCCGTTTCGTTCAGATCAATCGTGCCAATATTGTGAACATCGAATATATCCGCTCCATTCGCGGGTTTGAACTGCATGTAAAGGGTATTGATCGCGTACTGAAGATCAGCAGGCGGCGTAAGAACGAAATTATGGATGCTTTATTTCAAATGACGACAAAGCTATGATGCCGTCATTTTTTACTTTCAAATCATGAACACGGCAAGGATCGCTGACAAGAACATGAGGTGATTACTATGATTGGAATAAGTGGTGCCAGGTTACTCTTAAATAAAAAGGTGATTTTAAAATTCCTATTTTGAGGATACCTGTTGTGTTTTTATAGCCGCTTGTGCTACACTGTAAATACGAAAAAAAGGAGGGGCTGTCCCATGAAAACAAGTATGAAAACCATAATGATGATGTATGTATCACAACTGCAAAGCCCCGGCCTTTCTGCATGTCTGTTTGTTAGCGGTGTTTTTTCATATCCATGTCGTATGATGATACAAGGCACTCTTTTCTATTACATGAGTTCCTTGACTGCCGATTATCGGCGGACATTGTATACACAGTTCCAAATGTAGTGAATATAACAGCAGTATAAGAGGTCCACCAAATTATGCTTCAGAAGCAATTAAATGTACTTAAGAAAGCATTGTATGTCTTTTCAATTATTGTGTTTATCATAATCAGATCCCTTCTTATACTAATTTTCATATACAAATATGTATTTCATAACATATCCTGGAATTAAATTGTTTGAAATAGCATCTATAGAGGACAGTAAGATAACAGCACTGTACCTGCTATAGGTGCTTTTTGCGTAAATCCCATGGAATGGAATAAATAGAAATTACAGATGGTGTGTTTTTATGAAAAACAGGAGGGATTACCAAGACCATTGAATACAAAAAAAAAGGCCATTCATGCAAATAGTATACCGAAAATTCGTTATATTGTAGTATAATAATAGTAGGAAGGGGGAAGGGAAAAGGTATCTCAATCAAGAGAAATAGAAAAATTAAATTTTACATGACATCATACAGGCCTTCTTATATAATAGTTGTGCAGGAAAAGAGTGATGTTATGAATGAAGTTATGGAATATGTGTATTGTTTAATTTATATTGTAGGAATAGCCTTCTGCGTTATCAGAGTAAACAATGATGTAAAATGGAATACTCGTACGGTGCTGCTGATTATTGGATACAGCTATATCAATATGCTTGTTACCAATAATATTGATGTATCTGATATCATGTTTTTAGTATCCAACATGTTCTCTACTCTTCCGGATTTTTTGTTTATCTGTGTATTATGCAGAAAAATAAAACTGTTGAACCTATTTTATCTATTGTTTTATACGGTTTCGTTCATGACCTTTATAGAAATATTTATGTATGCTCATATCCATTTATTCAACGGGGCATTTAATGCAACCTTTGTACCCGGGATATTGCGCACCGCTTCCATTATGTTTGCTAATGTCAGTGCAGCTATAGCATTTCAGATACCAGTATATCTGTATCGTAGATTTTTCGTTGTATTATCAAGAAAGCAATTGCTTCCATTTGTTTTTCTACAAATTTTTTTCATGCTTGTCCTTATGATGTACATGAGGGAGTTGGAGCTTTATCCAAAGGATCTCGCTATGTTCTTTGTATTTCTGCTCATGGTAGTGCAGACATTGACCGTAGATTTCATCTTTGTTCGATTCTGGCTGCTTGCTCAGGAGAAGAGTGAAATCGAACTGACGGAGCTTTCAAGAAATATACAAAATCAATATATGCATGATTTACAAGAGGAGCAGGAGAAAAACAGAGAGCTTCGCCACGATATGAGAAATCATATTGAGATACTGGAAAGCATTCATCATGACCGTGATTTTTTGAATTATCTGGATCGTGTAAGAAAAGATGTAGATGAGCTGGGACAACGTATTAAGACAGGGAATATGTTTCTGGATGCGTGTCTGAATACGAAAATTGAATCAAATAATGATATACAGTTTGAGGTCAGTGCATTTGTAAATGACGAAATAGGTATTGAGGATAAGGATATGTGTGCTCTTGTATTCAATATGCTGGATAATGCCATTGATGCCGCTAGGGGTAGTGAACATAAGAAGGTGGACATAAAGTTAATGATACATAACGATTCTCTGATTATTGAGGTTACCAATTCAACTGTTCAAGCACCGGATTTTCATTCCAGAAAAGGAACTGGACATGGGTATGGAATGAAAATCATTGAGCGTATTGCAGCTCAATATGAAGGTATGGTGAAATATGATTATGATGAACAAAGCCATACGGTAAGTGTGCACTGTCTGATGCCTCTTCCAAAATAAGAAAGGTTGGTAAATTTATATGAAATTTGAAATTAAGAAAAAACTTATCGATTATGCATTAAAAAATGTATCAAACACATCAGTTTTTGGACATTTTATGCCAAAGCCTTTTACCTATAAAAAGGAATCTGTGAAATCACAGAAGCATGGAAACAATAAGTAGAAGGATGAGCATATTTCTTGCAAAACGAGGTCTGATTGAAGAGGATGAGGTGGATATCATCCGCTTTGCCCTTGAACTTCTTCTTACACAGGGAATACAGATTGTCAGTATGCTCATACTGGGATACTTCCTGCAGTTTTTCTGGGAAACGGTGCTTTATCTGTGCATGCTGCTTTTCCTGAAACGTTATACTGGCGGTTATCATGCAAAAACATATGGACGCTGCTATCTGATAACGATGATTATCTATCTGCTGGTGTTACTCTGTGTGGAGTATCTGAATATATACAGTCTGCTGGTCTTTCTTCCTGCCGGACTTGGTATTTTCATTTATTTCGGCCCGTGTCTTAGCTATAAGACGATGCTGGAACGTAGAAAGCAGCAGCTGCATCTGAAGCTTTCTCTGGCTCTGTGTCTTGTTTTGCTGCTACTGTTTTTGGGAGTCCATGAATTTCGCTATACGATAGAAATTGCAGCTATTCTGTTTTTTACCGCGGTGATGATGCTGCCGGTATTCTGGAAAAAGTCAAAAACAATCTGATGAAAAAGGTCTGGTATGTCATGATGACGATCAGATCTTTTTGTAATGTTTTTGGCAGCTTCACCATACATGTCAAATACTAAGAAAGCTCAGTACAAAACGTTGATCTTTATAAAAATAAATATTCGCAATGATAAATTAGAAAGATGGGAACGACTGTTTGCCATATACATAGTTTCCGATTTCATGGATTGTTGTATTGGTACTATTTTTTGTATAATATCCGTTGTATAATACAAAGGAAACACGTAATATGTATAAAAGTAAGGGGAATGAAAGGGGAAACAGAATAGAGGGAGATTATAATGAATTACACGATAAAGGAATTGATTGAAAAAGAGGATAGAAAAAATCCATATACGGATGAGCAGCTCGCAAAGCTTTGCAATATGAGTCGTGAGGAAGTTACACTTCTGCGTCAGGAACAGGGAATTTTAGACTCCCGGGAGCGGAGAAGGCAGATATTACTTCCAGAGGTTAAGGAAATATTGCAGGCAAACGAAAAAATATCAGACCGGAAGCTTACAGCGATACTGAATGATCGGGGATATCAGATATCGCGATTTATTGCTAGAGCAGTGCGTGATGAGCTAGAGCCCAAAGCGAAAAAAGAGGAACGCCTGCAAATGGATCCGGATCGTGATTTTGAACAGCTGATTGGTTATGACGGCAGTATGAAGCGGCAGATTTCCCAGGCACAGGCTGCTGTTCTTTATCCGCCAAGAGGTCTTCATACGCTGATCCATGGCCCCAGTGGTGTTGGAAAAAGCCAGTTGGCCGAAGCCATGTATCACTTCGCCATTCATGTGGGTACCATACAGAAGGATAGTCCGCTGGTGATATTCAACTGTGCAGATTATGCGGATAATTCAGAGCTCTTACTCTCACAGCTGTTCGGTTATGTGAAGGGAGCCTTTACCGGTGCGGATCATGAGAAATCAGGGCTTGTGGAAAAAGCCGACGGAGGTATTCTGTTTCTGGATGAGGTACACCGTCTGCCAAGCGAAGGCCAGGAAATGCTGTTCTATCTGATTGATAAGGGGATGTATCGAAAGCTGGGGGAAACAGATAATACAAGAACGGCAAGACTTCTTATCATTGCTGCCACTACGGAGGATCTGGATTCCTATCTTCTGACAACCTTTCGACGCAGAATTCCCATGCTGATCGATTTGCCGCCATTGAGCGAGCGCCCGCTTCTGGAACGTCTTATGATTATCAAAGCCTTTCTGTTTCAGGAAGCTCTGCGAATACAGCAGAATATTATTTTGGAAAGGGATGCTTTGCGGCTTTTACTGAATTATCCATGTCCGGGCAATATCGGACAGCTGCGAAGTGATATTCAGGTGGCCTGTGCCCGAAGCTTCTTAAAGCATATTACATATGGGGATGAACAGCTGATTATAGCGCTGGATGATTTGCCACCCCATGTAGGTAATCTCGCGCTTAATACCGCATCACGTGAATCCCGGAAGCTGTGTGAAAGTGATTTATTTGTTTCCTGCACAAAACCAAGAGAACAGTTGGCGCATATGGGACCGAATATCTATCAGTTCATAGAAGAAAAATACGAAGCCCTTTTGAATGAGGGATGTACAGAACATGAGGTTTATCAGACACTTGGAAAAGAACTGGATACAGAGATGGACAATCTGTTCAATAAAATAAAATATCAGCAGGTTGATCGAAAAAATCTGGAAGAGGTTGTGGGTAATCGTATTATTCAATCCGTACAGAAATCGGTTGATATCGCCAGGATGAGCATGCAGGATATCAGTCCCAATATACTCTCGCCCCTTTGTCTGCATGTGAGCGCAAGCTATGAACGTATGAAATGTGGAAAACGTATTATGAATCCACAGCTTGAAAAAATAAAAAAAGAGTATCCGCTGGAATTTGCCACTGCACGAAAAATGTGTATGCAGTATCATGAGGATTTCATGTTAGAGCTGCCGGAGGATGAGATAGCGTTTATCGCCATGTATCTTAAAACCTTTACCAAAAAGAAGAAAGAGGAAAGCAGAGGGAAAATCGGAATCATTGTTTTAACACATGGCAATGTCGGTATCGAAATGGTGGAGGTCGCCAATCAGCTGCTGAATGCTAGCTTTGCAGTTGGACTTCGCTGTGCCTTGGATGAACCAAGCAGTCATGCCCTGCAGCGGACACAGCATGCAGTGGAACAGCTTGATGAAGGCAGGGGCTGTTTAATTCTCACAGATATGGGATCACTGGTAACATTCGGTCAGATAATTACGCAGCGTACGGGAATTGACACACGAACAATCTCCCGTGTAGACACGGTAATGGTCATAGAGGCGATTCGCAGAGCAATTCTGGAAGAAACAACGCTGGATGAATTGGAACAGGCACTGAATATGGAAAAGGAAATCAATTTCCATGGTAATCTGGAGCTTGAAGAAAAGGAGACTGTGATTGTTTCCATTTGTCTGACAGGTAAGGGCAGCGCGGTCCTCATCCAGTCAAAAATACAAAAGCTGCTACAGGAGCATAACATGACAATCCGAATACTGACACTGGGGGTCATCAGTGAAAACGGAATTGAATTTGAACTGGACCACCTTGCTCGCAGCTATCATATTCTAGCGATACTGGGAAACTTTCAGATAGAGTATCACCAGATACCATTTTTATCCACGAATGAAATTCTCAATGGAACAGCACAGCAGGAGCTGCTAAGCATCATAAAAAATAACAGACAGCCCGGAAAGACTGTGAATTGCCTGCAGGAGCTTCTTGATGAGGATATCATACTCTGTCATGTACAGGATGCTTTATGTAAAAATGATATTCTGGAAAAACTGGTAGACCTACTCGTTAAAAAGGAATATGTATCTCAGGAATATCTGCTGGATGTATACAAACGGGAGGCAATGGGCGCAACCATTATGGGAAAGGCAGCTATCCCGCATGGTTTTACAGAACATGTCACAAAACCTGCCATTGCTATTCTGACCCTGCAGGATGCAACTTTATGGGAGGATGACTTTGAAACGAATATCATTTTGATGCCGGCACTACAGGAAGAGAGTATTGCATACACGCAGGAATTGTTCTCCATATGCAGCGATTCAACGCTGATTCAGGCACTTTCGGCTTGTCAGAAGCCGCAGGAAATCATAAGGCTGATAGCCACTTACACAAAACCGTCCAATTAGTTGGCACGGTTTTTGCTATTTTATGGGTGAAGGATAAAACATGATGGGAGGTGAAGCTGTTGGATCAGGAAATACAAATCGTCAGAGAATGTATTCTGCCGCATTATGCAGCACAGCAGAAGGAAGATATCATACAGGAACTCAGTAAGCGAATGAAGGAACGAAATCTTGTGAATGCAGATTTTCAGGAAGCGGTATTAAAACGGGAACAGAAGTATCCTACCGGATTGCTGATAGGAAAACGCAATATCGCTATACCACATACGGAGCCGCAGTATGTAAAAGTACCGTGTATCGGTATCGCCACCTTGAAAAAAAGTGTTGCGTTTCACCGCATGGATGCATGTGATGAGCTGGTGGATGTGGATGTCGTACTGCTGCTTGCCTTGAATCAGGCACATGCACATATGGAAATGCTGAGCAGAATCATCCTCATGTGCCAGGATGAAGCATTCATCGAGGAATTGATGCGGGCAGAGCAGGAAACAGATATTGAACAAATCGTCAGAGAACGATTAGAAGGAGGAAAACAGCATGAATCGTAAACCATTGGTACTGGTTGTATGCGGCGCAGGAACCCTGACTTCCGTTATTGCCAGCCAGGGAGTGGAACAGGGCTTGAAGAAAAGAGGAATCACAGATGTGGAAATCAAGGTAGGCAGACTGGACGATATCGGACGGTACGCTGATCGTATTACCGTGCTTGTCGCTTCCATGAATATTCGCCAGAAATATGATTTTCCGGTTATCAATGCCATATCGTTTCTGACGGGGGATGAGGATGGTCAGGAGCGTGTCGTGGATAAAGTGGCTGATATTTTGAAAAATAAATAAGCAGAGAAAGTGAGGAGAAACTTATGGAAATGCTACAGAATTTTTTTGACTGGTTCTTCGCCTTGGGCAGCAGTGTGTTTGTGCCGTTCATCATGTTCACACTATGTATGGTGTTTAAGGGCGGTTTGACCAAGAGTCTGCGCAGTGCCCTGTATATGGGCGTTGGGCTTGTTGGATTGGGGCTGATCGTTGATTATTCCGTTGCAGCGATGACACCTGTTACAGAATCACTCGTAAATAATCTGGGATTGAGTCTGAATGTAATTGATATCGGGTATGGAAATGTCAGTGCAGCCTGGGCTTGGCCGGGCGTAGTCTGGGTGATTTTGGGTATTATTGCAGTGAATTTCATCATGGTTGTTTTAAAGTGGACAAAGACGCTGTGGGTGGATATGTGGAATATCTGGCATGGTGAGTTTGTTGCCGGTATGATGTGGGCTTTTACCGGAAATATCTATATCGGTGTTGCCAGCGGTCTGATCTTGCTTGTCATCAATATGAAGCTTGCCGATTATCACGCTAAAAAAATACAGGAGTTTAACGGTTTGGAGGGAATTTCTGTAGTTGCGACCTCAGGTACCTTTACAGCATCCTGGGCACAGGGATGTATGTGGGTAATCAACAAGATACCGGGGCTTCGCGATATCAAGGCATCCTCCGAACAGATTAAGGAGAAATTCGGAATTTTCGGGGAAATGTCTGTTATTGGTGCGCTGATGGGTACCGTTATGGGAATCGTTGCCGGCTTTGATTTTATTAACACGGCACAGCTGGCAATCAAGCTTGCGGCAGTGCTTGTCATTCTTCCAAGAATGCTGTCTATTATTGCAGAAGGTATTATACCGATTTCCAATGCACTGTCTAAATTCATGAGAGAGAAATTTCCAGGCAGAGAGCTGTATATCGCAGTAGACCCAGCCATTCTGCTGGGGGATCCTTCCGTTATGTCAACAGTAATCCTGATGTATCCGATTTCCGTTATGATTGCAGCGGTTATTCCGGGCTGTAACTTTCTTCCGGTTGCATCTCTTGCGGCTCTGCCATACTGGATTGGCGGCATGGTGCCGTATACAAAGGGAAATATCATTCATACGGTAATATGTGCAACGCTTTGGATCATACCTGCCACTCTGATTGCTTCCTCTCTGGCGGGAATATGCACCGATCTTTGCAGCATGACGGGGTTATTTACAGATCAGATAGCAAATGGCGCAATGTTTACCAACTGGGATGAAGGCGGAAATATTCTTCTCTGGTTGTTTGTCAAGGCAGGTCAGCTGTTTGGATTTGGTGGATAAGGGGTAAAAAACTTGAAGTATCCAACGGGAAAGCAGGAAAGCTGTACTGTATACAGCAGGAGAATGGAGATAGTATGAAACAGGCAGTATTGAAACAGCAAGGGGTGCTTGCCATTGCGGATGTACAGGAGGATCTAACTCTGCAGGCGGATGAGGTGCTTGTTGAGGTGAAGGTTGTTACAATCTGCGGATCGGATCTCAGCTACTTTCAGGCTGAAACGCTGCCGCATGATTTACAGTATCCGCTGGTGCTGGGACATGAGATGGCCGGCATCGTAAAAGAAACCGGTACTGCTGTAAGCAGTGTTCAAAAGGGAGATCGTGTAGCAGTGGAGCCGCAGAGCTATTGCGGGCATTGCGAGGCCTGCCAAAGAGGAGATTATAATTTCTGTGAATCATTGCAATTCATGGCCAGCAAGGGAATCAGCGGAGCTTTAAAGCAATATGTGAAGTGGCCGCAAAGCTCAATCTATAAGCTGGAGGATTCCATGTCCTTTGAAGAAGGTGCGCTGCTGGAGCCGTTATCTGTTGCATACAGCGCGATTGAAAAGTTGGACTTTCACAAGGAAAGCAGGCTTGTGATTTTAGGAGCAGGATCTATCGGACTGCTTATGGGAGTGCTGATGCAGGAATTATATCCCGAGGTGAGCGTTCATCTAGTGGATGTTTATGAGAGTAAGCGGGACATAGGAGAGCGTCTGCATATGAAAAAGAATCAGTTTCTGATAGGAACTGCGTATGAACTGGAATCTATGAAGCCGTTTACCCACATCATTGATACAACCGGGAACAGTGAGGTGGTGAAGCAATTTCTGCAGCACAGCATACCGCAGGTCGTACTTCTGGAACTTGGTGTCAGTGATCGTCCTTTGGAAATCAGCTTTAAGGATATTGTATATCAGGGGCTTCGCATTATTGGCTCTTACCGCTATACGAATACCTATCCAAGACTTTTGAAATTGTTTCGGGAACAGCACCTGCAAGTGCGCGATATTATAACGGGCAGATACCCGTTTGAAGCAGTACAGACAGCCTTTGAACAGGCAATGGATGGACGCCATCACAGCAAAATCGCTATTTACTTATAACGAAAAAGCCTGTTGGCTGAGCAGTAGGCGGCATGCCGACAGGTTTTTCATACATTTGGAAGGAATGTGAAAAATGAGGTTGAAGGAAAAAGCATACGTATGATAAGCATCCCGTATTGCATCTATCGTAGTGTATAAACCGTTAAGGGATAAAAACATACGGTGTAATCACAGAGAAAGCGAAGCGCAGTAAGGAAAGCAGGAGTGCGTGTATAGGAGGATATGATTATGAAATTAAATACAGGAATGAATTTGTCTGTGGATCTGAACAAAATGGAATTTATATATGATGCAGCTACGACAGGACCGCTTACAGAGAAGCGTAGACTGGATGATATACGTGCAAGCTTGAGTGATCCGAATGCAGAAGGACCGTCCATTGTTTATGCAGTTGCGATGGATGTAGCCAAAAAGAAGCATATGCAGGATTTAATTGACCGCAATCTTTTGTATGGCGCGATGATTTTTGAAAAAGGGGTTATCGGGGAGGAGCCTGTTCGTTCTCAGGGGCATATCCATGCGGTGTCAGCCTCATGTAATGCCTCTACCTGTGAGGTATATGAAATCTGGGCAGGGGAGGCCTATATCTATATGCAGGAATATGCCGGGGATGATCCGGGGCGTTGCTTTGCAGTTCATGCCAGAACCAAAGATGTAGTGATTGTACCGCCGGGGTGGGCACATTGTACAATCAACGCGGATCCCTCCAGGGCCATGCTGTTTGGTGCATGGTGTGTCCGTGATTATGATTTTGATTATGAGCAGGTTCGCGCACATAGAGGAGTTGCATTTTTCCCAAAAGTAAAGGATGGCAGTATCACCTTTGTGCAGAATACACAATATCACCCTGCACAGCTAGAAATTCTGAAAGCAAGAGCATATCCGGAATTTCATCTGGAGCAGGGGGTACCAATCTATACGCAGTATGAGAAAAATCCGGAAAGATTCCGTTTTGTAACGCATCCACAGGAGGCTGAGGAGCAATGGAAGGAGTATCGACCATGAAACAGAAGAAGCTGGTCGTCCATTTTGGCGCAGGTGCATTGGGAAGAGGCTTGGTTGTACCAATGCTGTATGAGAGCGGCTGCCGTATCGTGCTTGCGGATACAAATGCGATGCTGATCGAAAAAATGAAGGATGCAAAGTCCTATACACTGGATGTTTCAGATGATGAACAACAGAGACTGCATACCATTAAAATAGAAGATATCGTTTCACCTGTAACGGATGAAGCGATGCTTCTTGCATATTTGCATATATGTGATGCAGTGACTACATCAGTCCGCAGAGAAAATCTAATCCATGTCGCAAAGGTTCTAGCCATGGCATGGGGGACGGAAAGTGATTCCCGGCGTATGGTTCTTTGCTGTGAGAACGTGGAGGGTGTAGGGGCATACTTTCACTCTCTGCTTATGGATTATGCGAAAAATGAACAACAGAGGAAAAACCTGTCTGTGATTCGCATACCGGATACGATTGTTGACCGCATCTGCGCAGCAGGATCCACCATTATGGAGGTTACGAGTGAATCGTTTCATGAATGCAGTGTCGATGCAGACGTGGTGACAGATACGGGAATCGCCAAGATACCGTCGATAACAAATATTCGCTCCCACTTTTATCGCAAGCGGTATCTGCTGAATACCTATGCAGATGCAATGGCATTTCTTGCACTTGAAAAACAGCATACCTATTTATATGAAGCAGCGAAGGATGAAGAAATTCAGAACAAGTTGGACCCATATATTCGTCTTTTGATACAGCTTTTAAAAGCGAAGTACGGAATCGCCATGAAAGAGAGCGAGCATTGGTTTCAGCTGTACCGAAAACGACTTTCCAATCCGGAAATTCCAAGAGAGCTGCATACGGTTGCCCGCAGTCTATGGAGCAAAATGACACTTAGTGAACGTTTTATCTGTCCGCTAATAGAATTGATTCATTTGCATATCGATGTCAGCGACGGGCTGGCGGTCATACAAGAAATCATTGAGAGTCAGGCCGGAAGAGAAGGTCTTACAGATGATGAAGTACACAAAAAGCTGCAGGATCTATGGGGTGGGACGGAGTATGGAAGGAAGCTGCTTGAGATGTTTATTGCTTTGGAATAGATTTGAAAGCAATCACCTTAACGCAATATCTGTTCCTTATCATGAATGAGTCCTTCTGTAAACAGGCTTATTTTGTTTATCATATAGAGATCGTTTTCTTTTCTGCTTTTTTAATTGAAGTTTATGAAACGTAAAGAACGCAAGCTGTGGCCTGCGTCTTTTGCGCTAAAGCTGTATTGGTTTTTAAGGACATAGACAGGAATTTCCTGCTTTTACGTATCCTTTTAGTTTGTACCACTTCACGCTGAAGTATGATTGCAAGCTTATTCGTGTCTTGCTCGTTTATAGATGGATACCATATTGTTGCGTAATGAATTCCAGGTCATTATACAGCTCCTGCCGTGTATAGCCGCCTTCCTGTAGCTCGGATTCGCTCAAAGAATTCAGCTGATCAAACGCAGATAGTGCAACCTTGAGATATTCCATACTGCCGGTCGCAAAATATTCACGTAAATATTGTACAGCTTCGGGGTATTTCCTTTCCCTTAGCAGAGCCTGTATCCGTCTGTGATATTTTTTCACATCTTCATCACTGAGCTCCTCCTCCACCCTGATTTCACTTTTCTCCCGATGTAAAAGCACCTTGCCCAGCATGTCGGTCATGCCCTCAATCTGCCGCATGATCCAGTCATTTTCAAATACACTCATTATCCATTCCTGTCTGCCGCAAATACGATTCCGGCATCCCTTCTGGCAGCTTCATACACCTCCATAACCGTTCTTGAATAAGCAAGCAGCTGTGTACAGCGCTCATAGTCATCCAGCTTATAAATATCACGGAAATCCTGTAATTCATAATACAGAGCTACATCATTCTGCACGATGGAAGGATGCTCAGCACGTTCCCTGCCGATCTGAATGGTATAGGCAGCACATCTGCTTGTTTCCGAACGCATGGTGATAAATCCCTTTTCTCCCTGAATCTGTGCAATGCATTCACTTCTGGTATCCTTACAGCCGACGCATACCGCCTGAAAGCCGTCGTATTGCATAAGTACAACACCGCTTGTATCAATGCCATTTGCATGTTTATTGGCATAGTAGTGCACTGTTTTGGGCTTACCGAAGAATCCAATTACATAATGCAGATTATAAATATTGATGTCTGCGAGTGCTCCTCCGGAGAATTCCGGATTGAATACATTCGGTGTTTCCCCCTGCAGAAACTTGTCATAGCGGCTGGAGTATTGAGAAAAATTACACTGAACCATCCGAATGGTACCAAGCCTTGGAAGCTCTTCTTTCATGCGTAGATAATTTGGCATATGTGCAGTTACGATCGCCTCGGAAAGATACAGGTGCCGGTCCTGTGCTTCTTTAACCAGACGATCGAATTCCTCAACCGTGGATGTAAACGGCTTTTCACAGATAACGTTTTTTCCTGCCTGCAGAGCTTTCAATGCATGCTCAAAATGCAGGCTGTTCGGTGATGCGACATAGACGAAATTGATTTCCTCATCCTTCAGCATATCATCCAGATTCGTATAGATTTTATCAATTTCATATTTGTCTGCCAGCATGCGGGCTGAGGATTCCTTACGTGAATACATGGCAACACAGCTGATATTGGCACTTTCCTGCACTGCCGTTAAAAACCAGTCAACGATAAAGCCTGTTCCTATGGTTGCTACATTCATGACAATCCCTCCATTCTTATCTTAAATATAGCACATATGCATGTTTGTGAACAGAGAAAGAGAATGAATTGCGTAAGAAGCAATTCTTAAAAAACTGTTGGTTTTCATCATTTGTTATCTGGTGTTTTTCCTGTATAATGAACATATAAAGGGTGATGCTATGAAAAAGAAATGCCTTGTTTACCTGATAATCCTGCCGCTTTTATTGCCGCTATCCGCGCATGCGAGAGCGGGAGGCGGTGGTTCCGGAGGTGGTGGGGGAAGCTCTAGTGGCGGTTCCTCATCAGGCAGTACGAATTCTGATCATTATTACGGACATGGATACAATGACCCGATTGGCAGTATGTTCTCTACGATTGCCATAGGAGGTCTGCTTGTATTGATACCTGCAATGCCGATGCTTGCCTATCGTAGAAGAGTGAAAAAGAAAGCAAAGCAAAGTGCTGCCCTGCTGCATTGGTTGGAAGACACGGATGCCATTTGGAATGAGAAGCTGATAAAGCAGCGGGTAGAGGATATTTACTATCATGTACAGGATGCATGGACGAATGCAAAGGTTGAAGATCTGAAGCCTTATCTTACAGAACATTTGTATGAGCAGTGGAAGATGCGTCTTACCTGGATGGAGCTGCGCAATGAGCGCAATGTTCTGGATAATATCAAGCTGCGAAGAAGTGCGGTGGTTGGCATTCAGGATTATCGCGATGACAGTCAGGATTCCTGCTGGCTGTATATCGAAGGAAGCATGATAGATTACACCATAAATTCACAGACGCAAACAATTACGGAAGGTAAACGAAAAACATCAACCTTTGTGGAATATTGGAAGCTGCAAAGAATCGGAGATACCTTTTACCTGGATGATGTCAGACAAAAGGAGGATGTGAATCCGGAGGATTTTACAGATTGGAGGGAATAAGCGTGAAGACAAAGGATATCGTATGTGCTGTAATTTGCATGGATCAGCGTCTGCTCATTGCGAAGCGAAGCAGCGGTGTACATGAGAACATCTGGGAATTTCCAGGTGGCAAGGTAGAGTCGGGGGAAACACGGGAACAGGCAGTAGCTCGTGAAATTAGGGAGGAGCTGGAGCTGTGTGTGGATATCGACAGATATCTTACAACGATTCGCGATAACAGAGAGGATTACACACTGCTTGTACACGCCTATCTTTGCAGATATGTACGTGGCGAAATTCATCTGCATGCCCATCATGAATATGCATTGGTAACGCCGCGTGAGCTTTACAGCTATCAATTTGAAGCAGCAGATCAACCTATACTGGACATGCTTCAGGAGAACGCCTTATGATGTGGGCATTCTTTATCGTACTGCTTACGCTGATAACGATTGTGGCACTACCGATAGTTTCAATGTCTGCGCTCATGCTTGCATGGGCAACTGCACATAGATATATGTCACCGGTTTTTATGTTTACAGTGATTATGGTGTTTGTCTACCTCTGGAGTATGCTGATATCAAAACAGCGGAATCAGTGCTGGCTGAAAAAGAAAACACAGCTTGTGCTGATTCTCCCTGTGATTCTGGGAATCTGTATACTGGGCGGGACCTTTGCATATGATGCATGGCAGAGCCGGTTTGAGGTGATGCGCAGTGAGGTTGATTTGTTTGAATATGAACCGTTTCATAGCGATAAGCTGGCAGTTCCTGATAAAAAAAGCTCCTATTCGATGCAGGAGCCACTTTTAAGGCTTGACGGCGCAACAGCATTATACCCGGTGTATGCTTCCTTCGTGCAGGCAGTGTATCCTAGGGAAGGCTATGAGGATGATAGTACAGATAGTGTGCGATGTACAACAACCCCGGAAGCATATGAAAATCTACTGAAGGGTGATACTGATCTTATTTTTGTGGCAGCTCCCAGCGATAAGCAAAGGGAACTGTTTGAAAAAGAGGGAAAAGAGCTTATCATGGTTCCCCTCGGTATGGAGGCCTTCGTATTCTTTGTGAATTCTGAGAATCCGGTGGAATCATTAACAACACAGCAGATTCAGGATATTTACAGCGGTAACATCACAAATTGGAAGGATGTCGGTGGCAATAATGAACGAATTCGAGCCTTCCAGCGTCCGGAGGGAAGCGGTTCGCAATCGGCTTTGCTGCGCTTTATGGAGGGAAAGAAATTGATGTCGCCACCGCAAAAGGATGTGGCAAGCGGTATGGGAGATATCGTAACGGAAACTGCAGAATACGAAAACAGGGAAAATGCAATCGGCTATTCCTTCCGCTATTATACGCAGGGGATGGTGAAAAACAAGGGAATACGTCTTCTGAAGGTGGATGGTATCGAACCGAGCGTTGAAAATATCCGCAAGGATACATATCCGATCAGCAGTCCGTTTTATGCTGTCTATGTGAAGGGGAATGCGAATAAGAATCTGAAGCCGTTTCTAAGCTGGATTCAGTCAAAGGAAGGAAAAGAGCTGATTGAGAAAACGGGATATGTGGCAGGCTCATAGCTTTTATAGAAAGGAAGATCGGATAGAGACTCCGATTTTCTTTGTTTTACTCACAGGTATTTATATCAGTTAATTCTTAGGATTATCTAAATTCCATAATTTGTTATAATTACACAGCGCTTTATAGTATAATGATAATAGAAAAGAGGGTGAGAGATTATGCTTAAAACAGAAGAAACCAAAGTTCTGCGCGATCCGATTCACGGCTATATTCATGTGGATCTGAAGGTGGTATGGGATTGCATCAACGCAAAGGAAATGCAGCGTCTGAGACGGATCCATCAGCTGGGGGGAGATTTTCAGGTTTATCATACGGCAGAGCATTCACGGTTCTCCCACTCTCTGGGGGTTTATGAAATTGTGCGGCGCATGGTTTATGAAATTGATCAGCTGCGGGAGGTATTGAGTGACTACGAGAAGGCGGTAGTGATGCTGGCAGGTCTGCTTCATGATATCGGACACGGTCCGTTTTCCCACGCCTTTGAGGGAATCAGTACGTATAAGCATGAAGAGTACACCGTGAAAATCATCATGGAGAATAGCGAAATTCATCAGATACTTGCCGCCTGTGATGCTCGGCTGCCGGAGGATGTTGCTAGTATTATCCAGTACCGCCATGCAAAGGAATGTATGAATCAGCTGGTAAGCGGTCAGCTGGATGCGGATCGTATGGATTATCTTCTGCGGGATGCTTATTTTACCGGAACCAGCTATGGAAAATTTGATCTGGAGCGAATTCTGAGAACAATACGTGTAAAGAATGGAAGAATCGTTGTAAAAGCAAGCGGGATACATAGCGTTGAGGACTATATCATGGCTCGCTACCATATGTACTGGCAGGTGTATCTGCATCCGGTGGCACGCAGCTATGAAACCCTGCTTTCTATCCTGTTTCGCAGGATGAAGGAGGTGTATGCTCTGCATCCTGAATATCTGAGTGATGTAAAAATGTTTCATCCATTCCTCTGTGGAGCGGATGCGGGCATTGATGCGTTGTATCGTCTGGACGAATCCGCAGCCCTGTATGGATTCTCTGAGCTGGTAACCTGCAGGGATGAAATCCTGCGTGATATATCCTATCGACTCTTAAATCGAAAGCTGTTTGAATATGTAACACTGAAAAATCCGGAGGATTTAGAGCGTATTCAGCTGCATGTACAGGCATTGGGATACGATCCGGACTATTATGTTTATCAGGATGTTGTCTCACAAAAGCCGTATTCTCCTTATAAGAGCAATGAAAGCGGACATAATATCTGGGTACTTGAGGAAAGCGGCAAGGTTAAGGAGCTGTCAAAGGCCAGTGATATTGTTCGTGCATTAACAAGAGCTGATTTAAAAGAGGAATCAAAGCTTTATTTTCCTGAAGAAAAACTGCATATAAAATAACCGTCATAGAGATACCCGAAAGCTTACGGCAGGCTGTATATCAACAATACCGTAGGAAAGGAAGAGGAAACTGTCTATGACGGTTTTCTGTTGGATTCACTTTTTACGGAATCCGGATGGTAGTTAATGTATTTATACGATATTCACTATCAAGAGAATAGGAAGCATAGAATTGTTTTGCTTTCAAAAGGCTTACTGTTTCGGATACACACGCTTTGGATCATAGCCATTCTTTTTTAATTGCTTATTCCAGGAATGATGTGCCATTTTTATATAAAGACTGCGCGGAAAGGCAGGCTGGACATAAGAATTTTCGAATGCAGTATCCGTTATAATAGCTTCTCTCATACGGCGAAGGGCTTTATCCACAGGAGCTTTTGGGCCATGCTCCCATGCCATTGCTTGTATTTCATTCAGCATGGGACCTGCACCGATGCCAATCCCTCCCATGAAACACATACCGCTTTTAGTACACCAGTTTTCCACAACCTGCAGCGCATAGCGATTCTGCTTTCCTTCAAAAAAGCCGCAGTTTACAATAACATACAGGTTCACCTTTACAGTTGCACGCTTTCGTTCCTTCTCCCATTGCAGAAGAAAGCTGAGAAGATGGGAAGGCAGCGCATCAAAATAAAGTGGAAAGCTTAGCACAATGGTATCAAAGGATTGCAGTTGATGAAAAATATCCAGATTTTTATGGATATCCATACAGTGGAAAACAGTGATATTTTCCATATCTGTAAAGAGATGTTTGGCCAGCATTTCACTGCAGCTGTTTGATGGCTTCGGTGAGCCGGAAAGGATTGCGTATTTCATTAAACGGCCACCTCCAACATGGTTTGTAACCGGACAAGTGCCTTTTCACTATCCGCGCAGTGATGACATTGGACATACCTGCAATCCATATTGACTCCATTCGCCTGAACAAGAGCTTGAAGGACGTTTTGTTCCTGTTCATTCTCACTGCCATATGCAATAACAATCAGCTGAAGATGAGTGGGAGAGGTTAACACATGGTGCATTTCATGATTGCGAATGGTGAAATACGGCTGCACATAGGAAAGAGAGCGGTCGATTGCACACTTCACAAACGGACTATAGGAGCCATATACATTCTCTGTAAGAATATAAAGCGTATCACTTTGTTTCATGGAAGCTGTAAAGGAAGCTATATCGTCTTGGAATATGCATGCTCCCGGTGATTTGATCCAGCAGGAAAAGCAGCCTGTACATGGTGCTGTCTGCTTGAGCTTATGGGTATCGAATACAGATACATTTTCTGAAAATGGCAGTTGAGGTAAGGCAATATCGGATAGTATGGTTTTCATGATGGATCCTTTCTTCAGCTAAGTAAACGCTGTTTACATTGATAGGGTATCATATTATGTTTACACTGTCAACATCGTGTGATAAAATACAGTTATATCGTAAGAAGGGACTGGTCTGCATGTGTGAACAAAGCTATCATCATAAGGATTTAAAAAATACATTGATAAAGGAAGGCATTCATTACATCAATGTGTACGGGGAACGAAGCCTTTCTATGCGAAAGCTTGCGGCACTCTGTCATGTTTCACATACCGCCCTGTATAAGCATTTTCAAAATAAGGAAGAGTTTATGAACGCCATTTCTGCATATATCGAAGAACAGTTCACGGAGGCATTGCAAAGGTCCTATGAGAATGCGGGTGGTGATGTAGATGAGGCTATCATTCAGATTGGTGCAGGCTATGTAGCCTTTATGGTACAGCATCCTGATTTTTTGAAATATCATACCAATATCATGAAATCTCAAATGTTTCAGCTGCAGGACTTAGAAAAGAAGTCGGTGAAGTCGTATGAGATATTTCGCAGTACCGCTCTTGCCTTTTTGAAAAAACACGGTTGTCCGCCGGAGGAGTATCAGAAGGAGATCCTCACTATGTGGAGCCTTGTAATGGGATTAAGTGATATGCTTGCCTATAAAATCATAGATTCTCAAAAGGATGCGTTGAAAACGGCAGAGGAAATCATACGTCGGGAAATCAAGCTTCGCTGTATGAAGTCTGCTTACCACAGCTAGCTATTTAGGAAGATATTTGGAAAGGATAGTCCTGAGCATCTCCTTATAAAGCTGTTTTGTTACATCCTTCAGAAAGCAGATCTGCTGATTTGAGTATTATGTTTTACTGTTGGGTCTGTAAGCGGCTGTGAATGCCTGAGAGTATAATAGAAACAGGTCTGCATATCCTGTAGCTGTTAAAGCGATTGAGAGAATACTTCAATCAGTAATGAATTCAGCATCTTTTGTAAGAGATATCATTTTCTTTAAATTCCTAGTGAAATCACGGTATGGGTATGATACAATAGTAGAACAGAAAAGGTCAGGAGATGGATACGATGGGCAGTTCAGAACTTGAAATACTAGAAATCATTTCTTCCGTGGGACAGGCTAGAAGTCTTTATATCGAAGCGATTCAGGAGGCTAAAAGTAAAAACTACGGACAGTGTAACGAGCTTGTAAGAAAGGGCAATGAACAGTATGCAAAGGGGCATCGTATACATCAGCGACTTGTTCAGGAGGAAGCCGGAGGAAATCCGGTGGATTTAAACCTTCTGCTCACACATGCGCAGGATTTACTGATGAGTGCGGAATCCTTCAAAATTTTATGTGATGAATTCGTTGATCTGTATCGTAAATTTGATGAGCTGGAAGAGAAAATATATGAAAAAGGATAAAGGCATGGAGTGATTTCCATGTTTTTTTGTTTAAGAAAACGGTATGGCTTATGAGTGTTAATGTCTTTATCGAAGCATGCGGATATAAGCTTTGTGAATAACGTACAGGAGCAGTCAGAGAAGCTGGAGTCGTTAAAGCAGATTATACGGGATATACAGAAAGCAGGAGCCTGTCGATGAGGTTTCATAAAGTATGGTCATCAACGGTATCCATGCGCAGATTCAAAGCCTTGCCGTGGATACACAGAAGCAGTGCAATCAGCTGTTCTCACAGCATACGGTTGATATGAATATATTGATGCTGTATGTGTTCCTGGTGTCATGTGAGCGCAGATACCGCCTGTCTACAGCTGTAAGGATAAATCCATATTCAGCACGCTGCTGAAAATCGATTATCTTCAACGGTATTCCTATATAAAACAGGCCATTCGGATGCAGCTGCCTAGGCTCTTTGCGGAATGCAGTACATAGATAAAACTCTGTATAAGGTCAGGTATACAGAGCTTTTTTCATATCGATTCATGGTACAGATAGATTCATGGCTGTCGGTTAAGTAAATATATGATTAAAATCTATTCAGGAAGCTCATGTAGAAAGCGTATTATGGTTTTCCATACCTCTTTACTCATTGCGATATCACCATGATCCAATGTATCAAATTGAATCGTCTTAACCGGCGTTGTGAAGCATTCAATCAGACGCCTTGAGAGGCTGGGAGAAACGATGGTATCCTGATTGCTCAATATGACCAGAGCAGGGCAGGTTAGTGCACCGACATACCTGTCACTTGTTAGCGGGTAACGAATCAGATGCTGCAGGGGACCATAGAAAACAGGGAAATAGGAATTGAATAAATCTCTCCCGTTATTGTATGGAGAGAGAAGAATGAGTGCATCCGGTGTTGATTTGGAAGCTGCATAGCTTGCCATTCCTGTACCGATACTGTAGCCGACGATATACAGCTTTTTATTTGGATATCTGTGACGGGCATAATGCAGGACTGCATCCGCCATCTTAAATAGCTCTTCCTGTGACAGGGAACCCTTGCTGTCTCCGTAGGAAGGATAATCAATACTGAGAAAGTGTGAATTCTTCATATAAGAGAAAATTCCGCTTTCATCATATTCTCTGCATAAGGCACTGGTATTCTGTGCATTTCCTCCAAAATACACTATGATGCTATCCGCATTCTCTGCTTTTCTCAGCCATCCGGTATATTGCGAATCTATGCTGATACGTTCATAGGCTTTATCCGCCATGAGCATATCCCGATCCTGAGGACTTGCATTTGGATAAAAGATAACATATTCCTGTGCAAAATAAATGGTTGTGAGAAAGATGAAAAGCATACTGATCAGAAGAAATGCAAACAGACGGCAGACGATATGGCGAAATGGTTTTGTATATTCCAGCTTTACATATCTGCGTACGAGGAAGCCGGTCATGATAAACAGGGATAACAGAAGCGGCAGAAGATAAATACCGATTCGTATCCATAGCGGATAATAGCTCGTAACCAGTGCCTGCTGACGCAGAATGTAAAAGACAATGCATATTTCCAGACAAATATTGATGAGTGGAAAAATGAACAGAAAAAACCTTGGCAAACGGTAATGATAGATAAGAATCTCGATAACTGTAATAGCTGCCGCAATGAGCAGAATCCATACAAGCTGCATAAACAGCATCTCCTTTACGATATTACAATACCATCTTCTTTGGTGAATATAATGTATTGCGAAGTCTGGCAAAGCTGCCTGTATACAAGCAGCCAATGAGCTTATGCACAGGCAGTATTTTTAAAGCAGCCCTGCAGGAACCGGATCGTACGTGGTAAGCTTTTGATGATTGCGCATGCATCCCTATAATCGGCTTCATCCGGCAGGTCTATGATATGGAAAGCTACAGCCTTCTTTTGTAATACATCCAGATCAGTAAATAGGCAAACAGCTGAATGCCCAGGAGAATGTTAAAGCAGCTGTTGATGGCTTCTTCATGATATAAGGATGCAAGAACAGAGGCTGCCAGAGTTGCGATAAGAGATACGTTGAATGCCTGCGCTCTGCTGTTTTTCTGAATTAGCAGATTGCGTTCATCTGTTTCATCAATAATCAATTGCTCACGTTTCCTTTGTGATGCTTTGGCTGACCATATCGTTTTCAGCATATACAGGGAAACGATGAGGCCGCCGACACCTCCACTGAAAAGGGAGGAACTGCGATATTCCTGCGAAAAGCCGACAACAATCAGCACAACTGACAGTATGATAAACAGTAGAATCGTAATGCATTTCATCCTTATAATATTCTGTTCTTTCATGACTCATCCGCTCCTTCCGTAAAAAGAAATACATCCTCGATATGATGTTGAAAAATTGTTGCTATGCGGTGTGCAAGGTGAATGGAGGGATCGTATTTCCCCTTCTCCAGTGAGATGATCGTCTGCCGGCTGACTCTGCACCGCTGTGCCAGCTCCTCCTGCGTCATTTGTAATTCCTGCCGAAGCTTTCGTATTCGATTCCTCATGAATGTAAAGCCTCCTTTACATCTTTAGTATACCACCGGATGATAAAAATGTGAAGCGTGCTTTACATATATTTGCTTTTCCTGTGCATGTTACTGCCTATATTTGTATCTTATATCATACTGCTTGTGTTTCCTCTGAATTCCGATAAACTATAGGTGAAAAGGGTGAAAGTATGAAACTTAAGCTATTATGCAGAAAAGAGATGAAAGAACAGCTGTTGGATGATCTTCAAAAGGGGCAGGTTACTGTTTGTGAGGATGCCGATTATGTATTGTACGAGGCAAATTATGATTACCGCTATCTGCTTGTCAGGGATCATGAGGAATACATGCGTCTCGCTGTTGAAGATATCATCTATATAGAAAGCATTTCCCAGGAAATATGGATACATACCATGGACGGCAGGTACCGTGTTAAAGAAACAATGTATCAGCTGGAGGCCAATTTGTATGAAAAAGGATTTCTGAGAGTTCATAAGGCGTTCATTGTAAATAAAAAGGATATACGGCGAATCCGAAGCAGCTTAAATTCAAAATTTACGCTTATTCTCACAAACGAGGATCAAATCGAGGTATCCAGAAGCTATTATTACCGGTTCAAGGAAGAAATGGGATTTTAAGGAGGGATGCATATGCTACAGACTTTGTTTGACAGTCAATCATCCACCGGTTTGCTTCTGCTTATTCTACTTCTTTTACTGGCAGGTCTGGTGGTTTATGTCCTTTATAAGCATTACTATGAGCTGCGGGTCAATCAACATTTAAAAACACCGGAAAAGCAGATTCATTTATTAACAGTCCGGACAGTGGTATGCATTTGGGGGATTCTCTCGATCCTGACGCTATCCTGGTATATGGGCTATTATTATCTGCGTGAAGCAGAGCAAAGTGAAACGACATGTGATATGTATGATACGGTGCAGTATGCAGGAGTGGATGAAGCGATGGTTAAGGAACGGCTTGAGGCTGTAAAAAAAGGCAGCAAATCCCTCAGCATGCAGAAGGAAAAGCCGAATAAGCATGTAACTGTAACCTATGCAGTAAATGATCGCAAGGAATATGTATATGTCATTACGTATGATCTGCTGAGAGAACCGCAAAAGGATGAACAGATAATAATCCGTAACCGTACGGACAGCGGCTGGACCTGTGGGGAAATCAAGGCGGATTCGCGGAAAATCATATCCATGACCACAGGAACGATCAAGGATTCTTGCTCAGCACAGAAGCGCAGCATTCACATATACAATTATACCCGGGGGAAAAATAAGAATCGTGTCGATTATTATGACAGCTACACGATTGAAAAGGGAGGTATCCATCGATGAAAAAATTAACAGGAATTGCAGGGCTGCTTATTCTCTGCTGTATAGGAGGGTGTGCACCTGTACAGAAGGAAGCGACATTTCTGAAATCAAGTATTCGATTTCATTTTCCGGGAGAGGACATGGAGGAAAGTCTTATAGTACGGTTTAAAAAAGAAGGCGGTGAAGGTGTCAGGATAACGAGAATCGCAGATTACAAGGCAGACGCTGTGGTTGATCCTCGTTATGTGATTGATGAGGAAGCACCTATGGAGGATGAGGATTTCTATGCTTATGGAATTCAGCTTCCCATGTTTAAAGATATGAAGGTAAGCTTTTCCAAAATCACCTATCAAAAGGATCAGGAGGAGAAAACGGCGGATATCGGTATATATGAAATAGAAAAAAGCGGAGAGGTTTTTGAAGAAGCCTCCATTTCAAAGAACTGGGATTCTGAGGAAAAAGAGCTGTATATTGATGTAAATACGAAGGCAGCAGGGAGACTGATCCACGTTGAAGCTGTGAATCCGGATGCTCCTATAAAAATTGAAATACAGAGAAATACATATGGCGATTTTGATACAGACACAAGAGTTATACTTCGCTATGAGCTGCCAAAGGAATATGATATGACAGCTACAAATTTCTGTTATACCTTTGAAAAAAGCGGCAGAAGGATACAACGGTATGGACGAGGTGTTGTTGAGCTTTATAGGAATGGAAATCAAACCGCGGGCAGAGGCTTTCAGCGCCTTGCTGTGTGACTGTAAACAGAATGGATACGATTGCACAGAAAGCTACAGCCTCCCTTACGCAATGGCCATGGGTTCTGGTTCTGCTCGTCCTAGGCGGAGCTCTTCTTTATATTGCGTATCGATATCACTATGATAAAAATCTGAATGCTGCACTGCTCGATAAAGCTGTAAGAAAACTGCCTTCCCCGAAAACCGTATTATTTGCTTACGCAATATTGGCTGCAGCCTGTAGCTTGCTTGTTTTCGCATGGAACACACAGCCAGATGACACGAAACAAAGGAGCTGTTTCACGACGGAAAGCTATCTTGACCTAAATGCCGATGAACAAACGATTACAGAAGAGCTGAAACACATGGAAGCATTGAAAAGTAGGGAATCAGTTTCATATCATGAACAGGAGCTTAAGCATGGAATCCGGATGCAGTATGTGATAAAGAATAAAAAGGACTACGTTTATATCATCAGCTATGAACGTGCCGCAACAGATTTAAAGGAGTATTACTATATAGAGCTGCAGGATATTTTCGGTGGTACATATGCAACGAATATGATAATGAACCCCAAAGATAAAAAACTATATGTCATGGTCCGAGGAACTATGCAGGAATCCTGTGATGCTTCCGAGTTGAAGCTGGAGCTGCGGAATATAACGGAAGAAGAAAATAAAAATCCGATACATGAAGAGATTCGCTTTACTGTAGAAAATGGAGGGATACAAAATGAAAGTAAATAAAAAAATACTTCTGCTTCTGCCTCTGTTAGTGGTGGTGTTTCTTCTTTTATGGTATGCTTTCCAGCCTGCAGCTTCAACGGCTGAATTTTTACACAACAGTGTAGAATATAGCAAGACCTCATTGTATGAGGTGGAGAGTATTATGCTCGAAGAGGGTAAGCCTTCGCGTAATACTGTCACAGAGCCGCAGCTGATAGATTTTGATATGAAGCAGCCGATGGATCCTGCTGTATGGTTTTGTGAAGCTGCCCCGTTAACCGTCTATGTGCCTATGAAGCAGGGAAGTCGTGTCCGTTTTCAAACACTCCAGTATACAGAAAACGGGGAAGAAAGGACGGCTGATCTGGGACGGTATGATATCCGATATGTGAAGGGAAAAGCATTGCAGGAGTCTGAGTTTTTCGGAAACACGGAGGAACAAGTGATAAATATCCGTATACGAAAGAACGCATATGGTCGTCTGAAAACGGTGGAGCCTGTTAATCGGGATCTGAAAGTCAAGGCAGTGGAAATTAGCGAGGATGAGAAAAGCTATCGGATTCGAATACCGTATCAGGATTTCTCAGCATATGATTATATTTATACCAATCTGAAATATACGTTTGAAAAGGATGGAAAAAAGGAAATTTATTATGGGGAACAGGTGCTGGCGATTCATAAAGAATTCGGAATAGACTATCATGTGATTATAGATTGAGTGCTTTCCCGAAACTTTCCTGAAATGGAATTGTAATGTTGTACAAAATAAAGTAAAATAAGAGTGGAAATATTACTTGTATAGAAACATGATTGGATGATTCGTCTCTACTCGCCGACCGTAAATTGGCGAACTACAAGTAAACTTTTTGGCTCAATGCATGGAAGGTTTACTGTGACTTTTCATGCTTTTTATGTTTCGGAAGGAGCGATTGTTTGATGAAAGTATTGGTAATCGGTAAAGGCGGAAGAGAGCATGCACTGGCTCATGCGGTAAGCAGAAGCGGCCGGGTAAAGAAGATTTATGCAGCTCCGGGAAATCCCGGAATGGCAGAGCTTGCGGAGTGTGTCAATATTGCGGACAGTGATGTAAAGGGCTTAACCGCATTTGCAAAGGAACAGGAAATAGATTTAACGATAGTCGGACCGGAGGCAACGCTGTCACTGGGAATCGTTGATGCGTTTCAGGCAGAGGGACTAAAGATATTCGGACCGACAAAGGATGCGGCACAGGTGGAGTCCAGTAAGGACTTTGCGAAGAAAATCATGGCGAAGTATGGTATCCCGACAGCAAGCTACCAGACCTTTGACAATAAAGCGGATGCAATCGGCTATGTGGAGCATCAGGGCGTGCCGATTGTAATAAAGGAAGACGGCTTGAAGGCAGGAAAGGGTGTTACGGTTGCTTATGAATTAAAGGAAGCATTGGATGCAATCGAAATCGCGTTCAGTGTTCCGGGAAACCGTGTTGTTATCGAGGAATGCCTGGAGGGCTTTGAATTCTCCTTGATTTGCTTTGTATGTGATGATCTGGTTCTTCCGATGGAGGTTGCACAGGATCACAAGGCGGCGTATGACGGTGATAAAGGTCCAAATACCGGTGGTATGGGTGTCTACTCTCCTGTTAAGAAGATAACACCGGATATTATTGAGGAAACGATGAATGCAGTTATGATACCGATGGCGAAGGCAATGGTGAAGGAAGGGCATCCGTTTACCGGATTTCTGTACGGCGGGCTGATGCTGACAAAGCATGGTGTTAAAACAATCGAATTCAATGCACGCTTTGGTGACCCGGAGGCAGAGGTTATCCTGCCGAGGCTGAAAACGGATTTCTGCGACGTGATTGAAAATATGATGAACCATTCCAAGACAGAGCTGGAATGGGACGACAGGGTTACGCTTGGTGTTGTTATGGCCAGTGAGGGTTATCCTGCTTCCAGTACAAAGGGCGCTGTGATTGAAAATTTGGAGAATGTGAATTCCATGGTATTTCACATGGGGACGGCAGAAAAGGAAGGCAGTCTGGTAACGGACGGCGGTCGTGTTCTGTGCGTGTGCGCTGCAGCGGATACACTGGAGGAAGCATATGAAAAAGCATATGCGGATGTACATAGAATTCACTGTGATAAGCTCTTTTACAGAAATGATATCGGAAAGAAGGATATGTAATACATTAGGTTTTGTCTATAGTGAATAAGAGAAATATACAAGGAGGAAGCTATGTTTAAAACAGACTTAGAAATTGCGCAGGAATGTAAAATGGAGCATATTCGTGATATTGCTGCAAAAATCGGTGTGGGTGAAGAGGACCTGGAATACTATGGTAACTATAAGGCAAAGGTATCTCTCGATTTGCTGCATAGAAATGAAGGCAAGGAAGACGGTAAGCTGATTCTGGTGACCGCAATCAATCCGACAAAGGCCGGGGAAGGAAAATCCACAACGACTGTTGGTTTGGGGGATGCGTTAAACCGGCTAGGGAAAAAGACGATGATCGCGCTTCGTGAGCCAAGTCTGGGTCCGGTTTTCGGTCTGAAGGGTGGAGCTGCCGGCGGCGGTTATGCCCAGGTTGTACCAATGGAGGATATTAACCTGCATTTTACCGGGGATATGCACGCAATCACAACAGCAAACAATTTGATTTCCGCATGTCTGGATAATCATATTCATCAGGGAAATGAGCTGGATATCGATATAGAAAACATCACATGGAAACGCTGTCTGGATATGAACGATCGTACGCTGCGTCACATTACGATCGGACAGGGACCGAAGGCGAATGGTGTGGAACGTGTGGACGGCTTCAATATCACGGTGGCCAGTGAGGTGATGGCAGTTCTTTGTCTGTCTACTTCTTTGATGGATTTAAAGGAACGCCTCGGCAATATGCTGGTGGCATTTAATTCAAAGAAGGAGCCGATTTATGTAAAGGACCTTGGCATTGAAGGGGCTCTGGCAATGGTTATGAAGGATGCCATCAAACCGAATATGGTACAGACACTGGAACATAATCCTGTACTGATTCACGGCGGTCCGTTTGCCAATATCGCTCATGGCTGTAATTCCATTCTTGCGACAAGAACATGTCTGAAGCTTGCGGATTATACGGTGACAGAGGCAGGCTTTGGTGCTGATCTTGGAGCTGAAAAGTTCCTGGATATCAAGTGTCGCTTCGGTGGGCTGAAGCCAAATGCAGTGGTAATTGTAGCAACCATTCGTGCCTTGAAGCAGCACGGCAATGTAGCATATGAGGATTTGAAGGATGAAAATGTGGAGGCGATGCTGACAGGGTGTGAAAATCTTGCAAAGCACATTGATACAGTAAAGCAGTTCGGACTGCCTTATATCGTAGCAATCAATGAATTTGCGAGCGATACTCCTGCAGAGGTGGAAGCACTGCAGAACTGGTGTAAAGAGCATCAGCATCCGATGAGCCTTTCTCAGGTATGGGCAAAGGGCGGAGAAGGCGCGCTTGATCTAGCCAATCAGCTGGTGGAGCTTTGTGCAGAGGAAAACAGCTATGCTCCGCTGTATGATGTGGAACAAAGCATTGAGGAAAAAATTACAGCAATTGCGACAAGGGTGTATGGCGCAAAAGAAGTTGCATTCACAGAAGAGGCGAAGGAACAAATTGCGTTGTATACTTCCCTTGGCTGGGATAAGATGCCAATCTGTATGGCGAAAACGCAGATGTCACTGTCTGATGATGCGAAGGTATATGGGGCTCCGAAGGATTTTACGATTACGGTTCGTGAGCTGCGCCCGAGTCTTGGTGCCGGTTTCCTGGTTGCATTAACGGGGAAGATACTGACGATGCCGGGTCTTCCAAAGATGCCTGCGGCAAATAACATGGATATCGATGAAAAGGGGCATATCGAAGGTTTATTCTAATTAGAATGTAAAACAGCGTATCTCGATTCAGATACGCTGTTTCATGATTAATGATTACAAAGAAAGACGGAGATGATTTAATCCGTCTTTTTAACATGATATTAGTTGCATATACCATTTCAATTTAATTCTATTTTAAAAGCCCGTCAAAAAATATCCGGTTCCTGCTCCAGTATGATTTCCAGCATATACAGTGGCAGGTGTTTGATAACTCCATCAATAGATACTCCTGTATTCTTCTTTGAAAAAAGAAAGGCATTCTTTACACGGTATTTTTTTACGAAGTTCTGAAATGCCCTTGATGTTGTATGTGTGCCAGCTTTAACCTCTAAAGGGGTGATTTCTCCTTCATATTTAATGATGAAATCAATTTCTGTGCTTTGGCTCGGCTCATAGTAGAAGCACGCTTTATTCGCTCTTTTACATATCTGTGCAGCTATATTTTCATAGATAGCTCCTTTGTAAATACTTAAATCACCACGGATTATTTTTTGTATATCACCATCATCAAACTGTGAGATAAAGAGTCCGCAATCTGCCATATATACTTTAAATACAGATAATTCCACTTCAGAAACCAGAGGTTCTGCAATATGAGCAAGGCGGTTTACTTTCAATATCAATCCGCTGTCCTCGAGCCATTGTAAACTTGAATCGTAATAGCGGGCATTGTATCCTTTTTTTACCACGCTGTATTGAAACTTTTTATTCTCTTTCGCAAGTTGAACAGGGATGGATTGAAAGCATTCTCTAGCTTTTATCTTATCCCCGGATATGGCATATTTGGCCATATCGTTAAGGTAATCATTGACAATTCTTCTTTGAATCATAAGGCATTCCTTTATGGATTTCGTTTCAGCATACGTTGCGACCACCTCTGGCATACCGCCGATAATCATATATTTTGTAAAAAGCTCATTCATTTTATCATGTAATATCTCAGGTACAGCTTCCAGCCGTTCAAGAGATTGATTTATGCGATTCAAAATATCTTTATTTATGCTAACGGCTTCCAAAAATTCAAGAAAGCTCATAGGATACATATCCCATGTTTCTACGTAACCAACTGGAAACGAGGTAGTCTTAGCGATAGCGATACCCAACATACTTCCAGAACAGATGATATCACAGGAAAAGACTTCGCTCATAAATTTTAGTGCAGTTATAGCATCGGGACATGCTTGAATTTCATCCAAAAATAAGAGAGTATCCTTGAGAAATGGTATATCCATGAAGGATATTTTGAGATAATCAAGTAGCTCTATTGGATTGTGTGTTTTATTGAACAATTCAATATATGAAATATCTCTTTCAAAGTTGATTTCTACCATATATTTATAGTTTTCTTTTCCAAATGCACGTATACTATATGTTTTTCCAACTTGACGAGCACCTTTGATTAATAGTGGTTTTTTGTTTGGCATCTGTTTCCATTTTAAAAGTTGCTGCTCTATTTTTCTTTTCATGTGGACTCCTCCTTCATATAATAGTATATCACGTAATGATAAAAATATGATATTTCACATATATTTATCGATAAAAAAATGCAGATTAACATATTTTTATCAGTAATATTATGCATAATGAAGTGGTAATCGCTTTGCAGAAAGACAACGAGGTTATCATCGTCACTGATATGGCGGTGCAAATTTCAACGAAAGAGGCGCTATATTTTAAAATCATAACAGTTCAACAGATAACCTCATTTTTAAACTATCAGGACTTTGGGTAAATTGAAAAGTATGTTCAACAGCTCAGGAATAATCGTTATTCTTTTGTTAAGGGCAGAAATATCTCCGTGATAAATGAAAACTCAGAAGGAGGAATCGTACAATCGAAAACCTCCTGAACCTCATGAAAATTCCGCTCAATGATATTGTAAACATAATTATTGCGATTTATGAATGCCTTCATCTTCGGAAAAGAAAGTGGCTCATTTTTTATACAGCGCTCCAGTGTAAAGGAGCAGTGAAAAATAAACTTAATCAACAGATTGTCTGAATAAGGCAGCTGCAGCTGCTTTATGATGGCATTTAATGTTTTATAAAGTATTTGGGAAGACTTACGCGGATTTAGAAAGACAAGGGAATCGCTTAAAATGGTTTCATCCATTTGTTGAATCAATTGCATTGCATAGCTGTCAGAGTCCTTGGCTTCTGTTTCAGCAATCGGATTTTCGGCATCCTTTTGAAGAATGGTTTCAAAGGTTGCTCCGATACTGCTTGCACGTTTTAACAGTGTTAACAATAGCGGCAGGTCAAGGTCTGGGACGATGCGTACATGACAATTTGACAAAGTCTGTAGTTCCTTCTCCAGCAGCTTGATATCTTTACTATCCGTAATGATCAAAACGCCTTTCCCCTTATCACTTTCCTGTACATGCTTTGTCAGAATGGATAAGAGAGCATCATGGGATACCTGTGTATCCAACTCCAGAGATAGAATCTGGTTCCCGTAATCATGCGAATGCAGATAACGTGCATATTCCTTGGAGCGGCCATTTTCTGTAACAATCAGAAGCTGTACCTGCGTTTCCTGCAGCCATTGACTGGATAGATAAACATAGGTCGCAATATAATCACGCTCCCATTTTGTGAAGGTATAATTAAAGCGTGAAGAAACAGCTTCTTGAATTTCGTCGAATAACAGGTAATCTTTTTTTCGTGCAATGCTGATCGCCCCAACATCTGTAATCGCCGGAACCGTGTCTTCTTTGAAAGCTGAGATAAATTCAGAAAGCTTACTTAACATTCCATAAAGTATGTTTTCATTTCGCGAAATAGGTTTATCCTGTAAAACAGGATATAATAAATCATAAATATCCTTCAATAAAACAGAGCGTATGGTATTCAGGTGAACATTCATGAATGCATTCATATCATTCAGACACTGATTTACAATTTCACCCTTTGCATTGTTTATAGAAATGTTTTTTTTCTGATTCAATTCCTCATTGATATGATAGAGCATCTGTAATTCTTCATTCTCTTTCATCGTGGAAAAGTAGAAATCATTATGTGTAAATAAAGCTAAAATCGTATTCAACTGCTGATAACGCTCGTTTACATCATAAATATCGGATAGTACCGTGTTTGATATATCGGCGAAATCCAAAGTGATACATAAGGGATTTTCTTTTATCAAACGGGTATAGGCATTTGCACATGAACTGCGTATCTCAGCTTTTAAATGCGGCAGATTTCCCTTATAGGAGGACATTGCGAAGCAGCTCAAAATTCCCTTTGATATGCGAATGGCTCGCTTGATGAAATAAGCCTCCTCCTGAAACTGCTTAAGAACCAGCATAACGGTCTCTTCCAGTGTACGCTGCTGTAGTGAAGGCAGGGAAATTAGCGTTGGAAAACAGCGGCGGATCATGGATTCCTCTTTTAATTCAGGTGAGGAGGTCGTGATAATCACCTGGCATTGAAATGTAAATCTGCGATTGACAGCGTTGAGTGGATGGTACTGCGCTTCTGTTATTGCATTGCATATCTTTATCTTTATTAAATCGGGAAGCTGTTCGAAATGAAGCAGTATGAGCATCCCCTGCCTAGCTTTTTCCACCAGACCGCGGCGCAGTCGGCTGTCGATGATTTCTCCGAATACATACAAATCCAAATCATGAACAGAATAATTTTTTAAAAGGCTGCAGTCTGCAATAATCGGAGAATGAAAGGAAGAAAATCGTCCATTCTGTTTGCCGTACAGAAACATGAGCTGTGCAAAACTCTTCCGGTTGGTTCCCTCCTGCCCCTCGATAATGGTATTTAATCCGCTATATGGGTAATTCATTGCTGCTTTAGCTTTTTGAATCGGCTCATACATACTTTCACCGATGTTTTTTCCAATCAATGTATCCAGAGATTCTTTCATCTGCGTTTGTTCATTCTGACGCTGCTGCTTAGTCAGAAAATCGGTAAGCTGCTGATCCTTGGAAAGAACGGCGGGTATGTTCTGCTCGGGGAAATACTTCATCAAAAGCTGGCGTGAAACATATAGTGTTGGTCTGCCATTGAGCTTGATCAGTCTGCCTTCCTGATGCAGGAGGTTGAGATCTCTGGATACATTTGATCGATCAAGCCGCAAATCCATCGCCAAAGAGGAGGCATCCATTCCAAGCTTATCATACTGCTTATCCTCCAGACATTCCAAGGTGTGCGCATAAATTGCTTTCAGAATCAGTTCTTTGCGTTTACTCATTAAATCACGACCTCCTTAATTTTTTTGTGTTGATTTCTTCTTCATAATAACACAGTAAGAATAAAAACGCATAAAAAAGTCTAAAAGTGTGTCTGCTTTTTACAATGTATACATATTGTGTATGCTTGCACTGGAAGTTATCGGAATAAAAGCTGGTAAATCTGTTTCTTTTTTCTTCACACGCTTTCCTGAGTGTGTTGAAACAGGGACTTTTTTGACCACCTGAAAGGGACGATGATAAGATGACATCAGAAAGGAAAAGGAGGAAGCTGTATATGATTGATATCATAATCGTTACACATGGCGAATATGGAAAAGCGATGCTGGCAAGCAGTGAACTCATCATGGGGGAACAGGAAAACGTACAGGCATTCGGCTTCTATTTAGGTGAAAGCGTCGAACATCTGAGGGACTCTATTTTGCAGGCAATCAGCTGTACGCGGAAGGGAAGTGAAATACTGATTCTAACAGATATGCGTTCTGGAAGTCCGTTTAATGTTACAGCGTCATTGATGAAGGATCACACATTTGAACACCTAACAGGAATCAATCTTCCCATTTTACTTGAGATTCTCTGTTCAAGAACGCAGATGGAGCTGAAGATGATGATAGCACACATAATGTCAGAGGGAATGAAAACGCTCATTCATGTTAATGAAATGCTGAAGGAGGACTAAACATGAAACATATTGTGTTATGCCGCATCGATGACCGTCTTATTCATGGGCAGGTTGTTACGGCATGGGTAAAGCAGACTGAGGGTAATCGTATTGTAATCATTGATGAAGCATTGGTGAAGGATGTTTTCTTACAGAAAATCATTAAGGCAGCGGCACCTTCCGATATTCGTATTGATATATACAATATAGAAAACGGAGTGTGTGAGTTGAAAAAGGAGGCTGAGGATAAAGAACGAATTATTATTTTGGTAAAGACTCCACAGGTGGTTGAGGCTTTAATTGATGAAGGTATTCTGCTGGATAAAGTGATTCTGGGGGGAATGGGGGCAAAGTCAGGCCGCAGGAAATTTAATCGCAATGTATCAGCAAGTGAAGAAGAAATCGAGTGTATGCAGCGCATCATGAATAAGCATATACCGATGTATTATCAGTTGGTACCGAATGAGTCGCCAAGTGATGTTGGTAAAATGATAAGCGGATAGGAAAGGAGAAGTATTATGAGTATTTTGCAGGCTGTTTTACTGGGGATTATTTATTATTTGGGGAATAGCTCGATCATTGCAGGACCGGTTGGTTATTATTCTGTTTACAGGCCGTTGGTAAGCGGTTGTCTGACAGGGATGTTTCTTGGTGATCCCGCACAGGGAACTATGATAGGAGCTACCATAAATCTGATGTATGTAGGGTTTATATCGGCAGGTGGTGCTTTGCCCGGAGATATGTGTCTGGCTGGTATCCTGGGAGCCGCTTTGGGAATTACAGGTGGTCTGGATACGGAAGCAGCTCTGGCGATTGCTGTCCCAATCGGATTGATTGGTACCTTACTTTGGTTTGGACGTCTGACACTGGATTCAGTATTTGCACATATGGCAGATCATCTGGCAGAAAAAGGCGAGGCTGGGAAGGTTTGGATTCCTTCTGTATTGTTGCCGCAGCTGATGCTGTTTGTGCTTACCTTTGTTTCATGTATGCTGGCATGCTATTTCGGGGCCAGCTATATTCAGGGTATTATTGATGCTCTTGGCGGGACAGTATTAAATATCCTCATGATTATCGGAGGGATGATGCCTGCTCTCGGTATTGGCTTGACGCTGATGTATATTTTCAAAGGAGAGGCAAAAATCTTTTTCTTCATCGGGTTCCTGATTTCTGTATATTCGGGATTGAGTATGATTGCGATTGGATTTATATCGCTTTGTATTGCAATCGTCTATACACAGAAAAAAGAGAGTACAGGAGGTAATGCGGCATGAGTGAAACTGTAGATAAGAAAAATCTGCTTACCAGCAAAGAGGTTAATAGAGCCTGGCTGCTATGGCTGTTCAATAATCAGGCCTGTTACAATTATGAGCGTATGATGGGAATCGGCTTCCTTCATGCCATGACCCCGGCCTTTCGAAAGCTTTACAAGGATAATAAGGATTTACGTATAGAAGCCATGCAGCGTCATACCAGCTTCTTTAATTGTGAGCCTTGTCTGGGGTCATCTATTGTTGGACTGGTTCTGGCGATGGAAGAACAGAAGGCATTGGGAGCTGAACTTGATAATGATGCAATCACCTCAATTAAAACCGGACTGATGGGGCCGCTTTCGGGTATTGGTGATACCTTGATACAGGGTGTCATCCTCCCCCTGCTTATTGCATTCGCTGTAGATTTTGCAAAAGGTGGTAACTGGGTCATTCCTCTTGTATTCTCATTGGTTATGGCGATTATTGTATTCGGCATATCACGCTTTGGATTTTTACTGGGTTATCGTAAAGGTTCAGATGCAATTCTCAGTATGCTGGAGAATGGTGTTATCAAACGTTTAATATCCGCTGCGAGTATTATGGGCTGTATGGTACTGGGAGCATTGGTTGTTAATTTTGTGACAATGAAATGCGGCATCAGCATTCCGCAGGCTGAGGGAAGCTTCTCGATGCAGGAGCAGCTATTTGATGCCATTCTTCCAAGTATGCTTCCGCTGTTATTGACACTGGGCTGCTACAAGCTGCTGAAAGCAGGAAAATCAAGTGTTTTGGTTATGCTGGTCATAATCGCTATTGGTGTTATTGGCGGATTAACGGGAATTTTGAGTGTATAGGGAGGCAATAGATGCAGATTAAACAATACCAAACAACGAAGTATATCATGGGAAATGGTGCACTTCGTGAAGTACAACGGTGGAAGGATAAAAAAATCGGCTTGGTTGTCGATGAAAATGTTTTGAAGGCATTACAGCTTGAAACAAAGCTGTTTGATGAGCTTTTAAAGGACTGTGATTATGAAGTCCTCTGTAATATGCCGCAGGAGCCTACCACAGAGCTTCTGGAACCGGCCATTCGAAAAGCGCAGCGCTTTGATCCGGATGTATTTGTGGCAATCGGAGGCGGCTCCGTCCTGGATAGTGCGAAGGTACTATGGCTGTTTACAGAATTCCCTGATTACACTTGGGAACAGGCATTTGCACCATATGCTGTAGAATCATTCACAAAGGAAAAGGAACTGATTGCCATTCCTACAACCAGTGGGACAGGCTCTGAAACAACGGGCTGTGCGGTAATTAAGGATACAGAGAAAAGAAAGTGTATGGTTTTAAGCAATGAAATCATGCCAAGCACAGCCATTCTTGATTATGAGCTGTTGGTAAGTCTTCCTAAGCACGTCATTGCATTCTCCGGATGTGATGCTCTTGCCCATGCGTTGGAGGCGGGTATTTCTGTTCTGGCTTCGGATATGGTACGGATGCAAAGTGTGCAGGCCGCTGTGCAGATTATAAAACAGCTGGAGGCTTCCTGCAATGGTGATTTGAATGCACGTCGTGATATCCATTTGAGTGCAACGATTGCAGGTGCATGTATCAATAACTCCATAACCGGTATGGCGCACGGAATGGATCAGGCCGGTGGTGATTTCAGAAAGCCGCATGGACTGATGACGGGGCTTATCCTGCCGTATACGATGTGTCATCTGCTGCCGCAGCCTTTATATGAGGAAGTGGCTGATCAGCTGGGAATCTGCGGGACCTCTATGGAAAAGCAGGAGCGTCTGATAGCAAGGATATGGGAGATGTATCGAAAAATAGAGATGCCGGTTACCCTACAGGAAGCAGGTATTGATCGTAAGGCTTATATGTGTAAAATTGATACCTATGTGAAGCAGGCGATGCAGGATGCCAATGTGCAGTGTGCACCAAAGACCTTCTCTGCAGCTGAATTAAAAGCAATGTATCAGGAATTATATGATGGAAAAGAATGGAGGACAGCATATGAATAAGAAAATGAAGGTAGTAGCGATTACAAATGACCATAAGGTTGAGGTGAAAGAGGTTCGGCGTCCTGATGTAAAGCCGGGCAAAATACTGATGCATATCAAAGCATGTGCATTATGTACCTGGGAACAGCGTGTGTTTACACGGGAGTCCAAAATGCCGCTGCCGTTTGTTGGCGGACATGAAATTGTCGGAAGCGTTGCGGCCGTTGGGGAGGGGGTAAGTGAACGTGAGTTTCCGATTGGAAGGAAGCTGACAGCTCGTTTGATTCAGGTTTGCGGAAAATGTTATTTCTGTCGTCATGGTGAAGAGAATCTGTGCGTAGATATCAATGCGCCGTTTGATAAGGAAATGGAAATACCAGGTACAGGAGGGCTTGGAGAATATCTGAATATCGATCCCTCTCAGGCTTACCTGCTGCCGGAATCACTCTCTGATACAGCAGCGGTGTTCAGCGAACCGCTGGCATGTGTGCTGAACTCGATTGAACGTGGACAGATTGCACTGGGAGATGATGTAGCGGTGTTAGGTGGAGGCATCATGGGAATGCTGCATGTACTCTGTGCCAAGCTATCGGGTGCACGCGTTATCATGAGTGAGCCGGATGCTGAACGTCGTGCTCTGGCAAAGACGCTGGGATGTGATGATACTATCAACCCGATGGAAACAAATCCGGTTGATTACATAAAAAATCTGAATGGTATCGGTGCAGAGGCTGTCTTTAACACAACACCGATCAGTGCTGTTGCTAAGCAGGCTGTGGAGATGACAGCACCCTTGGGAAGATGCGTCATGTACAGCTCACAGCATCCTGATAAGCCGATTGAAATCAGTCCAAACTGGCTGCATTCCAGTGAAACGGTTATTACAGGAGCAGTAAGTCCAAGCGTACGTTCCTTTCAGCGGGCGGTCAATATGTTAAGCAAAGGGTTGATTGATCCAGAAAAATTGGTTTCCGGAGTATATCCGTGCAATCAGGCACAGGAAGCGTTTGAAGCAGCAATACGTCCGGATACATTTCGTATTATTATCACATTTTAACTTAAGGAGGAATATAAGATGTTAGTAAGTATGGCAGAAATCCTGCAACAGGCAAAAGAGGGACATTACGGAGTACCGGCTTTATCAGCTGTAGATGAGCTTTCATTGAGAGCATGCGTGGAAGCGGCTGAGGAGATGAATGCCCCCCTGATTATGCTTTGTGGCTGGGGTCATAATAAGGATATGCAGTATTTTGGCCGCATGCTGCATGATTTTGCAATCAAAGCGAGCGTACCGGTAGCGTTTATATTGGATCACAGTGCAACCTTTGAGGATGCGGTAAAAGGAATTCATGCCGGATTTCATACCATCATGGTCGATCGCTCCTCCCTTCCATATGAGGAAAATGTCGCACAGGTGAAGGAGCTTGTGAAAATTGCACATGCTGCAGGTGTCGGTGTAGAGGCAGAGCTAGGTCATGTCGGTGTCGGTGAGAACTATGCTGTTGATGGTATTGCAGCCCTAACGCAGCCAGATGAAGCAGTCCGTTATGTGAAGGAGACAGGCGTTGACTGTCTGGCTGTGGCCATCGGTTCCGCACATGGTGTTTATAAAGGAGAGCCAAAGCTTCGTCTTGATCTTTTAAAAGAGCTGGCAGAGAAGGTTCCGGTGCCATTGGTGCTGCATGGTGGCAGCGGTACCGGTGATGAGAATCTGGCAACGGCATGCCGTCTGGGTATCAGTAAGGTGAATGTAGCCAATGATTTATTCCGCGGAGCGTATAATAAAATACAGGAAGTCGGTATGGAGGGGAATAATATCTATGCCTTAATGCCGATGCTGCAGGAAGGATATAAGGAAACAGCAAAGCATTTCATAAAAATTCTGGGATGTGCAGATAAAGCATGGAAGGCAGAGCAATGTGTTTCTTCGGGATTGAAACAGGACCTAAATGAAGCAAAGTAACAAATAATCTAATAGAGAAATAAGATATCCTGTTATGGTGATTGTGACAGGATATTTTATGATTATCTGAAATCTATGATTGATCACATAAAATATGCTTACATGATATGGAAGCGAATTATACAGTTAACATAACATTCACACAAGGATGAGTTTCTATAATCTGTCTATCATGCGGAAGAATATGGAGACTTTTTATATTGATAATTTATGAGGCATATTAGTTTACTAAGTTACAACTTAGTAAGTTATAACTTAGTAAACTTCGGAGTAAAATATAGGTTCTGAGTTGGTTTAAAAATCATAATTATTACATAGTATAACTGTTTCTATTTAAATTTAAATTATGAAAACAATATTTTATAACCCTTTAATAAATGTGATTTTAATTTATTTTTTTGTTTTTTAAATATATTAAAAAGAATTATTGAAATTTCCTTCAGAATTCTATATGATTGTAATAAAATTCAGGAGGTGTTTTATGTCGAAAAAATACCAGACAATGAAAAAAGCAATCAAGATGGAGATCAAGGAGCATAGGAAATCGTTTCTTGTATACCTAACCCTGCGCGCACTTGTAATTCTTGTTATGATTCTTCAGATATTCAACAGGAATTTTGAAAATGTATTTTTATGCCTGTTAACACTGATTTTACTGATTGTACCAAGCTTTTTACAGGTAGAGCTGAAAATCGAACTGCCGACAGCATTGGAAATTATCATCCTGCTATTTATCTTTTCCGCAGAAATTCTCGGAGAAATCCAGTCCTTCTATATTCTGATTCCCATGTGGGATACCATCCTGCATACGCTGAACGGCTTTCTTGCGGCGGCAATCGGTTTTTCACTTGTGGATCTTTTGAATAATGATGATCGTCTGCAGTTTCGTCTTTCCCCTGTGTTTATGGCACTGGTTGCTTTCTGTTTTTCCATGACAATCGGTGTTGTATGGGAATTCTTTGAATTTGGTATGGATACCTTCATGGGAACGGATATGCAGAAGGATACGATCGTGCAAAGTATAACAACGGTTATGCTGGATCCAACCAACAGCAATATACCAATTACGATTGACGGGATCCATTCCGTTGCGGTAAATGGCAAAGAGCTGGGATTTAACGGTTATCTGGATATCGGACTGATTGATACTATGGAGGATTTGCTTGTGAATTTTATAGGCGCCTCTACATTTTCTATCCTTGGCTATTTTTATGTGAAAAAGCGTGGAAAGGGTGCTTTTACCAGACAATTCCTTCCTAGAAGAAAAACAAGAGATGCGGATTTTAAGCGTCTTGCCAGAAAAGAACTGGAGCAGGAGGAGCATGAAAAGCTGAAGGATGCAGGAAAAGAGGCATCTTGAAATTATTAGATATAAAAAAAGGATTGCGGGTCCGCAATCCTTTTGGAATAATGAACTATTGAATGCTCGTATCGTTTACAATAGTATCCGTGCTATCCTTTAAAGCCTCAATAACACAGAATTTCTTATAAAAAGCGATGCCATAGCCGATAATATCCTCATAACCCTCCGCCAGCATACCTTCTATATATTGTTTATCCTTTATCTGCTTACATGCGTGCTTTGCCGTGTTTTTTAATTCCGCAAGGGAAGTAGCTGTTTTTAGTTCTAATATCATCCCCCGATCACTTAAGGAACGAGGCGCAACCGCTATATCGAATCTTCCCAAACCGGACTCCTGATTAGACATGATGCGATAATTGCATAACAAGCCTATTAAAATGCCATGATAGAATTTCTCATCATAATCAAAATAGCTGATGGAAGTAAAAAGAAGGTCATTTACTATTTTATTTGCGGTTTCTATATCTTCCTTCAACAAGGCTTCAGCGAAATTCTCAGCATGTGCCTCCGTTTGTTCCTGAAACCATTCTTCAAATATGAGGGTATAAATTCTGTTGATTTCTTTGTTAGGAATCATCAGCTGGTATATACTCTTTTCTTCATCTATGCATTTTATGACTTTCAAATACCCCGTGAATAGAAGAAAGCTGTAAATGTTCTGTATTTTATCCATTTCACGGTAGGTGAGCTCATGTTTTATGGCTTTTTCAATCATCTTACCGGATGTCAATAAATCAAAATCCTCTCTCATATGTGAATTTGCTTTTTGAATGTACTGATAGATAATATCATTTCCACTCGTATTTGCCCAGAAGGATTCCGGTGTATCGTTTCCCTGCTTGATTTTTTGAACATATTTCAGTACGCTCCATGGATTGTATATCTCTTTGTTTCCGAATAGATACCCATCATACCATTCTTTTATGGTTTGTTCATAGGATTTCAAATCGTAGTGTTCAAGGAGTGTTATCGTTTCTTTTGGTGTAAATCCAAAGGATGTACTGGATTGATCTTCAGAAATGGAATATACACTAAAATTATTTAAGCCAGTGAAGATCGACTCTTTCGCAATTCTCAGGCAGCCTGTCAGAATCCCTTTTTCCAATGCATCATTTGTTTTTAGGGCAGCACTGAACATACCGCTTAAAAAGTCTGCCATTTCATCATAATATCCTTTTAAATATGCGCTTTGTAACGGAACATCGTATTCGTCAATCAAAAGAATAACATCTTTATGATAATGCTGCTTCAAGCAACCGCAAAGAAACTTTAATGCATTCTGCAGATCTACATCACTTTGTGAACGACGATAATATGCTATAAGCTGTTCTTTATCGAAGGTATTTAATTCCTCACTTTCGAGTAACTCCTGATTTTTTCTGACAATATCCTGGATTAGGATAGCGAACATCGCCTTTTGATTTTCAAACGTGTGTTTTTTCATATCTTTCAGAGTAATAAAAATGACCGGATACTGATTTTGGTATTGTAATGAGTCTGTATGATTGACAATATCCATATCGTTAAAAAGATAAGCATTATCCTTCTGCTTCATTGAGAAAAAATAATATAGCATACTCATATTCAGTGTTTTACCAAAACGGCGCGGTCTGGTATATAATGCGACCTTTTCATTTATAATGTCTGTAATGAATGATGTTTTGTCTACATAATAACAGTCTTTGTCAATCAGTTCCTTGAAATCTTCTATTCCAATCGGCAGACGTTTCATATGATCAGCTCCTTAACTTTATCCTTATTATACCACGATACCGAAACCGTATCGTAAGGAAATAATGTTTTGCGTACATGGTTATACAAAATGCATAATGCTATAAGGCATAGATGATATAGAAGGACTTTATTTCCCTTTCTTTCGCATGTTTTCATGTGAAAAGTACAGAAATAAGTGCTATACTATAGAGGTTGAAAAGAGGTGTCTATATGGAAATGCATAGAAATACACGCTGCTGGTGCGGCAGTGGAAAGAAATATAAGCAGTGCCATGAAAAATTTGATGAAAAGCTCGCAAAGCTGGCCAGGGAAGGACATATTGTACCGGATCGCTCTCTGATTAAAAACAAGGAAGATATCATCGGTATTAAGAAAAGTGGGAATATCAATACAGGAGTACTGGATCATGTCGCAAAGCATATTCGTCCCGGTATGAGTACCGGTGAAATTGATCGTCTGGTATATGATTATACTGTTTCCCATGGTGCGATTCCTGCACCATTGAATTATGAAGGATTTCCGAAAAGCTGCTGTACATCTGTGAATGATGAGGTCTGTCACGGTATTCCGGATGACAGTATTATCCTGCAGGAAGGCGATATTGTAAATGTCGATGTATCAACAATCTTTCATGGCTACTATTCCGATGCTTCCCGTATGTTTATGATCGGGGAGGTCAGTGAAGAGGCAAGAAATCTGGTTGAGGTCACAAAGGAATGTCTGAACATTGGCATGGATGCCGTCAAGCCATGGGGACATGTCGGTGATATCGGTGCCGCCATTCATAAATATGCGACAAGCAGGGGATACAGTGTTGTTGTGGATTTTGCCGGACACGGTGTTGGCAAGGAGTTTCATGAGGATCCGGTAATCGGTCATGTCGGTCGTGCAGGTAGTGGTATGGTGCTGGCTCCCGGTATGGTATTTACGATTGAGCCCATGATCAATGTAGGAGATTATCATTTATATATTGATGAAGATAACGGATGGACATCCTATACAGAGGATGGTTCATTAAGTGCCCAGTGGGAGCATACCCTCCTGGTCACAGAACATGGTATTGAAATACTAACGTATTGATACAATAGAATATAGAGATGTCTGAATTAGTGTGAGCAACAAAATGTTTTTATAATGTAAGCAGATAGTATATGCAGTATTCAATACTTTATATGGTATCTGCTTTTTTGTACATCAGCTTCTTTGCACATAAATTGCCTGTGAAATAGCATTTTTCATAGTTTTTTTTGAATTTGCTGAATCCTACGGTTTTTGTCACAAAAATGTCTTAAACAAGCAGGTTTAAAGTGTTTTCATAGTGCCTGTATTGTGTTAAAGTAGTAATAAGATAGATTAGGGAGGTATGCATATGAAGAAAATCAGTGGCAATAAGTTATTGGTAAAGGCACTTCAGGAAGAGGGTGTGGATACGCTGTTTGCTTATCCGGGCGCCTGTACCATTGACATCAGTGATGAATTATATAAGCAGAACAGTATAAAAATCATTCTTCCAAGGCAGGAAATCGCTCTTGTTCATGAAGCGGATGCCTATGCACGTTCTACAGGGAAAACAGGGGTATGTCTCGTTACCAGTGGCCCGGGTGCGACAAATCTTGTGACCGGTCTTGCGACTGCCTATTATGACAGTGTTCCACTAGTATGCTTTACCGGACAGGTTGCCCGGAATTTAATCGGAAATGATGCGTTTCAGGAGGTGGATATTGTGGGAATCACCCGCAGTATCACTAAATACGGTGTCACGGTTCGCAGAAGGGAAGACCTGGGACGTATTATCAAAGAAGCCTTTTATATAGCGGCAAGCGGAAGACCCGGTCCGGTGCTGATCGATCTTCCAAAGGATGTTATGGGAGAGCTGGGAGAAGCAGATTATCCGGATAAGGTGAATATTCGGGGATATAAGCCCAATACTGCAGTGCATATCGGTCAGCTGAAGCGTGCTATCAAAATGCTGGGAAAGGCAAAACGTCCATTGTTTCTTGCCGGGGGCGGTGTGAATATTGCCCATGCAAATGAGGACTTTACAAAGCTGGTTAATAAAACGAATATACCTGTCATAACAACAATTATGGGGAAGGGGGCAATTCCAAGCAATCACCCGCTGTATGTGGGGAATATCGGAATGCATGGTGCCTATGCCTGTAATATGGCCGTAAATGAGTGCGATCTGCTGTTTTCCATCGGTACGAGATTCAATGACCGAATCACGGGAAAGCTGCATTCCTTTGCACCCAATGCCAAAATAGTGCATATTGATATTGATACTGCCGCGATCTCTAAAAATATACAGGTAGACATCCCGATTGTTGCGGATGCCAGAGAAGCAATCAATAAAATGCTGGAATATGTGCATGAATATAATACAAAAAAGTGGCTGGATGAAATCGATGCATGGAAAAGCGAGCATCCACTCATGATGAAAAAGAAGCCGTATCTGACTCCGCAGGACATCATCGAAACCATCAACCGGGTATTTGAGGAGCTGATCGTTGTCACCGATGTCGGACAGCATCAGATGTTTACAGCACAGTTTATCGAGCTGACTAACAAGAAGAAGCTGTTGATGTCCGGAGGTCTTGGTACGATGGGCTATGGTCTTCCGGGGGCAATCGGCGCAAAAATTGGAAATCCGGACACTCCTGTACTATCCATTTCGGGAGATGGCGGGATGCAGATGAACATCCAGGAAATCGCAACAGCTGTACTGGAGGAGCTTCCTATTATAAATTGTATTTTCAATAATAACAATCTGGGCATGGTTCGGCAGTGGCAGAAGCTGTTCTATGGAAAGCGCTATGCCATGACCTGCCTTCGTGCCGGAGCTGCCTGCCGCAATAAATGCGGGGAAGTATCCTGTCCAACGTATACTCCTGATTTCGTAAAGCTGGCGGAAAGCTATGGGGCAAAGGGGATCCGGGTAACGGAAAAGGAACAGATTGAGCCGGCACTTCGCGAGGCGATGAGCAGTAAGAAAACACCGGTAATCATTGAATTTATCATAAATCCGGAAGATCTTGTGTATCCGATGATACAGCCCAACGGCACCTTAAAGGATATGCTTATGGATTGTTAAACTGATGCTGAAACAGGAAGGAGAGAATGGATATATGAATGGTAACGGTATGAAAAAACGTTGGATATCGCTGTATGTGGAAAATCAGGTAGGTGTTTTGTCTAAGATTTCCGGATTATTTTCCGGGAAATCATATAATCTTGACAGCCTTACCGTAGGAACGACGGAGGATCCTACCATATCCAGAATGACGATTGCGACAGTCAGTGATGATGAAACCTTTGAACAGATCAAGAAACAGCTGAATCGACTAGTGGAAGTAATTAAGGTCATAGATTTTACGGATATCTTTGTCCGTATGAAGGAAATTTTATATGTGAAGGTACAGAACTGTACCCTGCAGGAAAAAACGGAGCTGTTTCAAATCGCACAGACCTTTAAGGCAAAGGTGATTGATTATGGAAGAGACAGTCTCCTTCTGGAATTTGTGCAAACCGCAACAAAGAATGATGCGGTCATTAAGCTGATGAAAGAGGAATTCAGAGACATCGAGGTAGTTAGAGGTGGAAGTGTGGGAATCGAGTCAATCAGCATGATGGAACGTTGAATACACATGGAACGCAAAAATGTATATAACTAAGAAATAGGGATCAGAACATCTGGTCCTTTTCTATTTATTTGGCTGTTCGCAAATACAATAAGCGGTATAATAATTCTGTACATGCATATATGGATATGTGGTATAATGAACAGGAAATGCGGAGGTATACATAATGGTAAAGCTATGTCATTTAACTCACTGGAAGAAATTGATGTGAGACTCTATGATTTTAAATTCTGTTCGCGTATCATTCTAATAAAATAGAAAATGAAAGAATTGATTTTCATGACACAAGAGATATTTTCGAAAAGGGCTATGTGAACGGTTATACCGGTGATCTGAGAACACTGTTTGAAATAGAAAATCAGGTGCATTGCTATAATTACTTGAAACTGCTTATCGTAGAGAAAAAAGCTCTGGATATAAACTTTATCAAGCGCATGCAGTATAAGCTTATGAAAGGTACATATGATGATATTCGTTACCATGATAAACAGGAACGTTCGGGTGAATTCAAAATACATGATTATGTAACCGGTAAAAATGAAATCGGCAGGTATCCTCATGAAGTCGAATCCGATGTGAAAGAGCTGTTATCAGAGCTTAATACATATCAGGGAACAGATTACTTTACAGCAGGAGTATATCTACATGCAATATTTGAACATATAATCCCTTTGCGGATGGCAGAGCAGGCAGGACATTGATGAATTATTATTTCATGATTCATGATATCGCCCCTGTTATCATTTACAATGAGGATAAACCGGCGTATTACCGTGCACTGGAGGCCTTTGATCACAAAGTGATTTGATTCCTTTAAAAAGCTTTATACAGGAAGAACAGGCAAAAACATGGTGTAAGAAAAAGGATTCAGGAAAAAAGCGGTTAAGGAAATTTCTGGAGTAAACTGTATATAAATAAGGAAGCAGGCACCCCGTATGTGAGTATGAGGATTGCGTTGCTTCCTTTTATTGGATAATATGCCAGTAAGCAGCAGAGATTCTGCCTTTTGATAGGGGTTAAGCAGAGAATCAGATCAATATGCAAACTGGCGGTAATAGCGTCTTGTTGTCAGATCATGATAATTGCAACCTCATTATTTATGCCAATAGAAATATTTATGCAAATATATTTTTAACAGTGATCTCAATAAGAATTATGCTATCTATTTCGGCTTTCTTTTGGTATAATGAACAAAGAAAGAGGTTTATTTATGCTATGAGGAAGGGAACTTTATGAAAATCTTAACATTGAGTATCATGATTGCCAATGAACTCAAAAATATGATTGAGCAGGAAAATTTAAAGGAAGGCGACAAGCTGCCTAGTGAGCGGGAGCTGTGTGAGAAATTAAATGTTCAGCGACTGACTTTGCGTAGTGGATTACGTATCCTTATGCAGGAAGGGATTATTATCTCAAAACAGCGGAGTGGTTACTATGTTAATAAGCCCAGAATAGTAAAGAATGTTTTTCATTTGGAATCGACAAGTGAGGCTATATTTGAGCAAGGCTTGAATATGAAAATCAAAATTTTGAATATAGAAAAAAAAGAAACAAATAAACAATTATCTACAAAGCTGCGTCTTCCTTTAGGAACAAAAGTATATTGCTTACAACGATTACGTATTATTGACGATGAACCTGTTTCAGTAGATACTAGCTATTTGCCTATCAAATATGCGCAGGGTCTGGAAAAGAAAGATTTTGAAAGCCGTGCATTATATCAAATACTGGAAAGTGAATACGATATTTCAATAAATCGCAGTGAGCAGGAAATATTGATTTGTGAGGCAGATAACTATATAGCCAATGCTTTGCATGTGGAATTAGGAACACAGATGGTGTTGCAGCAGGGTTTGGCATATGATAATGATAATCGCCAAATTGAATATTCAGAAAGTATTATGAAGATGGAACGCTTCGTTTACGTGAATTAGGAGGATTTTTATGGATTATCGAATGCCGCTTTATATGCAGTTAAAAGAAATAATCATAAAACGTATTGAGGATGGTGAATATCTTCCTGGTGAAAAAATCCCCAGTGAAAGAGAGATGGCAGATACCTATGGTGTGAATCGAATGACTGTTAAAAATGCGATTAGTTCTCTTGTAGAAGCCAATATTCTATATCGTGTTCACGGTAAAGGGACATTTGTGGCAAAAAAAGAGACTGAAAAGGTTGCATTTTACGAAAATTATACCGATACCGGCCGGGGACTGGGTGCTGTTTTAAAGGATAGTGGAAAGCCGTTGACAAATCAAACACTTGAAAAGGGTGTAATTCAATGCAGAGGATATTTGGCAAATAAACTTCATATTTTAAAAAATGATGATGTTTATGTATTGCATCGTCTTCGAAGTATGGGAACAGAATCCTTTGCATTAGAGTATTGTTATGTACCGTTCCGTTTGTTCGAGGATATTGATTCTTATAATTTTGAACATGTATCCCTTTATGATTATATGAAAAGCAAAGGACATCTACCTGTAGTATTTTCACAGCGCTTGACAATATTAAAAGCAGTACAACCAGAAGCTAGACTGATGAAAATTCAGGAAGGACAGCCTCTATATTACTTTGAATATATCGGAAAAGATGCTAAAGGTAATGTTGTTGAATACACGGAAAGCTATGTTCGCTGCGATAAAGCAAAATTTACATTTCGAGCTAAAAGATAGATCAGAAACGATGTATCTTTTTTTTTCTATTTTTTTATCAAAGATTTATGATATATCAAGTTAAAAATTCTATTGTGAAATTATGAATAGTCATATTATTATTCCTACACACATTGTAAAGTCAAATAAATCTGGTATATAAATCTATATAATTGGTATAATATATGAACCTCGTATTATGTAATTTCTAGTATATAATATGCTTAAAATATAAGCAAAAAGTACGATATTTAAAGGCTTTTTAGCGTTTTTTTGTATGCTTTTTAGTTGTAAATATATTTTTATGAAGAATTATGTTTTTGAAAATATTAAAGAAAACGCTTGCAAAGAATTAATACAACTGGTATAGTAAATATATAAAGTGGATTATATGATGAACCACAGGGTGCACACTGTAGAAGAGAAATCTGTGATTCTGCTTTGTATATTCCTTATATCTGATAATGGTAACCTATGATGCAATAGAGCAGTTTTCAGTAAAGGGAAGCATATGAAAGTTATCGAAGGAGAAAAAGAACATGGAAAAAGAAAAAGTAGTATTGCCTAAGTTTAATGTGGAGACTTATTTAAAAGATGGAGATGCAGTTATCGATAAGCTAAAGGATGTAGAGGCTGCCGCAGATAAGATTCATGATAAAGGTTATGAAAACATATTCCTGCTTGGCATGGGGGGGACCTATGATGAATTAGAGCCTATTCAGTATATTATGAATAAATATTCTGAAGTAGAAGTGCATCTATCAAATGCTGCAGAGCTGAATGTACTTGGAAATAAAAGATTGAATAAAAAGTCAATTGTCATAACAGCAAGCGCATCCGGCGATACGAAAGAAATTGTCGAAGCGGTAGAGTGGATTGTTAAAGAGGGAATCGATGTAATGGCATTCACAAAACCGGAAACACCACTTGGAAAGCTTGCGACAATGATCGTTACTGCTCCTGTGACAACTGGACAGTGTGAATATAGTTACCTGATGTTTGATGTCTTGGCATTGCGTTTACTCAATCGCCGTGGAGAATTCCCAAAATATGATGATTTTGTGGCTCAAACAAAAAATATTTTCCACGATCTTGTTGGTATTCGTGAAAAATTCGATGAAAGAGCAGATGAGATTGCAAAACAGTATGCATTAGCTCCTTACAGTATCTTTGTTGGTTCCGGAGCATTGTGGGGAGAGACTGTTTTATTCTCCATGTGTATTCTTGAGGAAATGCAGTGGGTACGTACAAGAGCCGTGTCCTCGCCTGATTTCTTCCATGGAACATTAGAGCTGGTGGAAAAAGATGTACCTGTATTCCTGTTCAAAGGAGAAGATGAATGTAGAAAGCTGGATAACCGTGTAGAGGCATTCGCAAAACGCTTCACAGATAATCTGGTTGTAGTTGATACAGCAGAATATGCAATCGATGGACTTGATCCGGAGTTCCGCTTTATCGTTTCACCAATGATTCTGACTGCGCTGGTTACAGAAAGACTTGCAAGCTATTATGAAACATATACTAAGCATAATCTTGCCTACCGCCGATACTATCGCCAGTTTGAATACTAATCAATGGATGCAGTTATATTCGATATGGATGGTGTTCTGATTGATTCAGAACCCATCTATATGCATCATGTACTTGAATTCTATCGTCGATTTGATATCCATGTACCTTATAAGGAAGTTGTGAAGCTGGCAGGGAGTAGTCATGAAGCTGGATTAGAAATGATGTCAGCGTGGTGGAAAGAGGATATTACGCCTTCGGAATTTGAAAAATTCTATGAAGCAAACAGCGATGAGGAAATCGTTTATTCGGAAATCTTGAATCCGTATGTTTTATATGTTCTTAAACGTTTAAAGGCAAGGGGTATGAAACTTGCGATTGCATCCTCCTCACCTAAACAGGCGATTGTCACAATGGTAAATGAGTGCGGATTAAAAGGATACTTTAATGAAATCATCAGCGGGCATGATTTTCCTTATAGCAAGCCTGATCCTTCCATTTACTTATATACCCTACAAAAACTGAATGTAGCAAAAGAACGTTGTATCGTCATAGAGGATTCCACTTATGGAATACTGGCGGCTAAAGCAGCCGGTATTCGTGTTATTGCGAAACACGATGTAAGATTTGGATTTGATCAATCGCTGGCTGATTATCTGGTTTATGATTTGCTTGAGGCCTATCATTTGATAATGCAAGAAGGTGAAGCTGCATGAATAGGGAAATAAAGCTTAGTGCAATGAATTGCCATCACCGCTTTTATACACTGGAATCATTTTTTGCCAATGCGAAAGCAAATGGTTACTCCTGTGTTGAATTATGGACGGGACCACAACATTTCTACATGGACTATCATGGTTATGAAACAATAGCCAAGCTGAAAGATCTTGAACATCGATATGGGATAAAAATTATTGGTATCTGCCCTGAACAGACGAATCCAAAACCCAATAATATGGCGGTCAGAGATTCAGATATGCAATTGCAGGTTGAACATTATTTCAAGAATGCTATTGATGCTGCGGTAGAAATAAAAGCGAATCAGGTTGTAGTAACAAGCGGTTGGGCTTTCCTCGATGAGCCAAGGGAAGACGCCTATCAGCGCAGTGTGAAGATGCTGCAAAAAATAAGTGAATATGCGGAACAGAAAGGGATGTTATTGGCGATTGAAGCTTTGCAGCGTAACGAATCTGTTCTGGTAAACAGTGTTGAGGAATTACAGCATCTGCTAAAGGAGGTACAGCGTGATGCTTTGAAAGTTTGTCTTGATACCGGTGCTATGGCAATGGCTGGGAACACCATTCAACAATATTTTGATGTATTTCACGATGATATTATTCACGCCCATTTTGTAGATGTTAAAGCGGATACAACACATCTTGCCTGGGGTGACGGTGAACGGAATATGAAAGAGGATTTACAGGTTTTCATTCAGAATGAATATCATGGTGTTCTTTCTGTAGAATGTGTAAATTCACAATATTTTGAAAACCCGTCTGTAGCAGATGAACAATCCATTCAGCAATATCAAAAGTACATGAAGGAGTTATACGTATGAGACATTATGTAATCGCATCACACGGAGGTTTTTCGAAAGGGATATATGAAAGCATTAAAATCATCATTGGGGAACAGGCAGGTGTCGATATCATCACAGCCTTCATAGATGGTAAAAATGATATAGAAGCATTAGTAAACGGAACTTTGGAAAAAATTCCATCTTCAGATGAAATCATTGTATGTACTGATGTCTTTGGAGGCAGCGTCAACACGGAATTTATGAAACAGCTGAAAACACGCAAAAATCTATATCTGATTACCGGAATGAATCTTCCTTTATTGATGCAGCTGTTTTTATCAGCAGAAGAAAATACGGAGCGTATGATTCTTGATATTGTTAATAGTGAGGATACACACGTTAAGTATTGTAATTCGATGATTGAAACACAAGATGTAGAAGACGATTTCTAGAAAGGTGATGTAGAATGATTAAATTAGTAAGAGTAGATCATAGATTGTTGCATGGTCAGGTTGCTTTTTCCTGGACAAATGGTGTAGGTGCAAACTGTATTTTAGTCGCAAGTGATACCGTCGTGAATGATGATGTCTGGAAAACGACACTAAAGCTGGGAAAGCCAAGCGGGGTAAAGCTGGTTATTAAGAATATGGCTGATTCAATAGCAGCGATTAACAGCGGAGTTACCGATAAATATAAACTGATTATTGTTGTACAGACAATCAAAGAAGCCAAACAGCTTGCGGATGGGTGTCCTTGCATAACGAGTATAAATCTTGGAAATACGAAAGAAAGTAAAACAACAACACAAATTAGTAAGCAGGTATTTCTGGAAGATGAAGAGAAAGCTATTTTGAAAGAGTTAATGAATCGAGGCGTAGAGTGTGAGATTCGTGCATTGGTTGATGATTCAAAAATCAATGTCGCACATGCTCTAAAATAATTAGGAGGAAATTTTATGATAGTACAAGCTATCTTAGTCGGTCTTATCGCAGCTTGGGGTTCTTTGGATTATGCATTTGGTACCCTGTATACATTCAGACCTATTGTGTTAGGTCCACTTGTTGGTCTTGCTTTGGGAGATGTAAAAACAGGAGTAGAAATTGGTGCTAGCCTGGAATTATTGTTTATGGGAGCAATTTCTGTAGGTGCATATATACCACCGGATGTAAATATCGGAGGTGTTCTTGCTACTGCATTTGCTATATCTATGGGTAAGGGGGTTGATGCAGCTGTTGCATTGGCCATGCCGATTGCAGTTATATCATTAGGAATCGGAAATCTGGTGTCTGCTATTACCCCTGTCTGTCTGAAAATTGCAGATGATGGTGCTGCACAGGGAAATGATTCTAAAATTATGTTTACGCAGTGGTTGATGGGAGCATTTGCTACTTCATATAAATTCCTGCTTGCCTTTGGCGCATTTTATATCGGAGCAGACAAAGTACAGGATCTATTGGATTTCATACCGCAGTTTATTCTGGATGGGATGGGAGTTGCCGCTGGAATCCTGCCAGCAATGGGTTTTGCAATGCTGATGCGAATGATTATCAATAAAAAACTGATACCGTTTTTCTTCCTTGGCTTTGTACTGGCATCCTATGCGAATATCCCAGTGCTGGGTGTGGCAATTATAGCAGTAATTATTGCCGTGGAAAAATTTGGATTTCTGGAAGGAAAACCACAGCTTGCAGGAAATGCTGAGGAGGTAGACGATGATGACGACTTCTAATAAAGAAGACAGACTGATTACAAAAAAGGATTTGTTACATTCTGCTTGCAATATCGGTGCATTGGGAATGGAATACTCCTGGAATTATCCACGGCAGATGCATTTGGCTTTCTGCTTAATGATCAATCCGATGCTGAAAAAGGTGTATAAAGATGATCCTGAAGGCTATGCAGAGGCTCTTACACGGCATGTGGCATTCTTTAATATTACACCTCAGCTTGCTCCATTCGTTGGAGGTATTGCAATTTCAATGGAGGAGCGTGTAGCAAAAGGGGAATTGGAAGGAGCTGCGGTAGATTCTGTAAAAGCTGCCCTCATGGGACCATTAAGTGGTATCGGCGATTCCATTTTTCTGGGATGTATACGTGTAATTGCTGTTGCCGTAGGTATTTCCCTATCAGCATCCGGAAATATTATGGGACCAATCGCTTATTTCCTGATTTATAATATCCCAGCTTTTCTGGTACGCTTTATCGGTGCAGTGAAAGGTTATGAATTAGGCTTTTCTTTCCTTGCGAATGCTGAGAAGAGTGGGTTGATGGAAAAGGTTATGTTTGCATCCGGCATTGTCGGTATTATGGTTATTGGGGCAATGAGTAAGGATATGTTCTATGCGACTATTCCGCTTGAAATTGGTGCAAGTGTATCGGGAGAAGAGGTACAGACGGTACAGGGGATTTTAGATGGAATTATGCCTGGTGTACTTGGATTAAGCGCAACATGGATTTATTACTGGCTGTTAAAGAAAAAAGTAAATCCTATGTGGTTGATATTTGGAACTATGATTCTGGGTATTGTTGGTGTTTACTTAGGTTTCCTGGGATAATTTACTAATCAATTAAGGTGATGAATTCATTACTGTATTAAAATGTCAGGAGGAATATATGCGTATAAGTAAATATATCGACTATATCGATGACCCGGAAGATACCTTTCTGCAATATATAAATAAGGGAAAATTTTATGATTTCCGTTGTGTTTTTGCAGATTTGGAAACATATGCAGTCGCTGTTGAATATTTGAAAGATACAAGTGTTATAATAGCGGGGGCAATTGATTTTCCGGAAGGAAAGTTATCACTTGATGAAAAGATGAAAATGTTTAAGACATATGCGGAAAAGGGATTTCGAGAGATTGATTATGTATTAAACCAAAAAGCTGTTGAACAAAAGGATTATTTATATATAGAGAAAGAAATGTCCTGCATAGCAGATTTCTGTAGAACACATGGAATACTTGATAAGGCCATTGTTGAAATGTGTAAACTGGATAATGATGAAGCTGCGAAGAGAGAAATCTGCAGAATTGCAAATAAAGCAAAGCCGGCATTCTTAAAGACATCAACAGGAAAGAGCTATGCGGGTGCAAAACTGGAAGATGTAAAACTGATGAAAAGCATACTGCATGATGATATTAAAATTAAGGCAGCTGGTGGTATTCACAATTATCAGGAAGCGATGGCGTTCATCAAGGCTGGAGCTAGCGTTTTAGGTGCCAGTGCAGGGATAGCGATTGTCAAAGGCGAAACACAAAATGTAATCGAATAATATAAGAAAATAGAAGCACTTGTAATCTGATTATTCAGTTTTATGAGCAGCTTCTTTCTTTTTCTTAATGTAATGTCAATATGTATCAGGAGGTTTTATATGAAGCATATCAGATTTATGAGATATTTTATAAGCTTAGCATTACCGGTGATATTGCAGCAATTATTAGCCCATTTACTGGCAATGAGTGATACCATTATGTTGGGAGCCTTTAGTGAACAGGCCATCAGTGCTGTAAGTGTGGCAAATAAATATTTCTTTATTTATAATTTGGTTATCTTTGGTCTTACAAATGGATTAGGTTTGTTTATTTCACAATATCATGGAGCTGTACAGAAAGAAAATGAGAATCGTACCTTGCGTTTTGGATTAAGGCTTTGTATATATACTGCATGTGGCTTTATGTTCATTCTTCTGATATCACCATCTGCAGTGATGTCAGTTTTTGTTAAAAATCAAAATTTGATTTCATTAGGAAACACATATAACAGGATTGTTTTATTTTCCTTTATACCTTATGCTGTTGCGCAAATGCTGGGTGTCGGCTATCGTGTAATTGCCCATACCCGTATACCGATGTATGCAGGGACACTTTCCTTTGTCTTAAACGTAGTTTTAAACTATGGACTGATTTTCGGCAGGCTCGGTCTGCCAGCTATGGGAATAGCCGGTGCGGCGTGGGCCACGCTTCTTGCAAGGCTAACAGAAGCGGTCTCTCTAACTCTTGTATCTATGCATAAAAAAAGTGAGTTTTATTTCTTTCAGCGATATGGTGGTTTTGATGTAAGGCATAAATTAGTAATACTGAAAAAGACGATTCCACTGGTTTGCAATGAATTTATATGGTCATTGGGTCTCTCACTTATTTTTATAAATTATTGTTTTGTGAGTGAGCAATACATACCTGCTTTAACTGTTGTTGATAATATATCAAGTATGATCTATGTTGCATTTAGTGGCTGTAGTACAGTAACCGGCGTGATTATCGGAAATGATTTGGGTGCTGATAAACTGGATCAGGCAATGAGGGATGCGAAACAAATGATAAAAATAGGTTTGATGATCTATGTAATTGGCTGTATTCTGATTTTACTTACCAGTCCGATAACTCCTAGACTTTTTTCTTTAAAAGGAGAAAGCTTGCAGATGGCTATATGGTTGTTAATCATTAAGTCCTGTATCACATGGACACAAGGCTATTCAGAAACAATTTACTATATTTTAAGGGCTGGTGGTGATACACGTTCTGTATTATACATTGACGGTTTATTTACCTGTTTTGGGCCACTGCTTCTTTCAACAATCTTTGCGCGGCTGTTTCCGCTGCCTATACTATTTTTGTTTGCTGTTGTCGAGGGCTGTAGTATTTTTAAAATAATTATCGCTACATGGTTTTATCGTAAAAAGACATGGCTGAAAAATCTAACAGAAGAAAAGAGTAATTATAATGAGTATACAAAATATTCGTAAGAAAGAGCTTGATCATTCAACCATGACTTGTTAAGGTTAAATCCATATTCCGACTCACAGTTTCTGCGAAGAATTCAAATATGAATTTTCGAAATATAAAAAATGCTGAAATAAAGGCAATATGATGTCTAATAAATAGTCCTATATGTAAAGTGATAAACATTTATATCTGAAACTGTCAATATAATACTTTCAGGGCTTCCACATCATAGATAGACTTATTGAGAAAGGATATATAAGGAACTGCCATTTGAAGTGAGGCTTTATCATAGTCATGATAGAACCTTCACAAGTGGTGTGTCATATAGGCAGCTTAAAAATTTTCATGTATGTATGGAACAATGCTTTCATTATATGGTGAAACTTTGTATTACTGCCAGTTTTGCATGAAAGAACGGCTTTTTTATAATTGTAATCTTATTGTATATAAGTGATTCTCTATTATTGACTACGAATATGTGGTTTATCGCACATATCAACAGAACTGAAAAATAAATGATGTAGTTTACAGGATAATCAGGCAAAGAATTGCGAATCAATTTTAATAAAACTATAAATCAACTGAGAAAAACCTCTTAACTATGAATAAGAGGTTTCTTCATGTACTCATTTAATATTTTTTATAAAATGACCATCATAGAAATATGGGATCCATTTAATAATATGTTTTTCTAGCAGGGTATGTTTCATCAATTGTTCTTTCATAACTGTCATTTCTTATACCTTGTAACATCGACACCTGATAATAGAACATATTTCTGATGATCATACCATTCCACATAGGCTGCTGTCGTTTGAATATCCGCATTCAGCTTCGCATTATGTATGTCTGTGGAGGCAGAGGGAACTGTCTTTGAAAGCTGACGTATCGGGCAATCCTTACACGGTGTATCTTCCTCTCTGAAGACCTTATGACAAATTTCACCTGTCTTCAATTTCGGAAAGATTTCCATAAGACTCTGGTTAAAGTAAATCAGCTGATAACTGTGCGGATCAATGACATATATGGAATTTCCAAGGTTGTTCAAAAGTGAAATCAACGTGTCGGTATACTTTTTCTGCTGCTCACGCTGCTGCTGATCTTTGAGGAAGGTGACGATTACCTCAAAAATTGTCCGAATATCCGTGCGCTGATTACGACTGAAGCTATGCGTATGCCTGGTATTGGCAAGACCGATGAGGATATCGTGTTGATTGGAAACCGGCACACTCATGTGAACCAGCGCAAAAATAGCTAGCTTGTTCAGAATTTCCTTTGGAAATCTATCAAAACAGTCCTTCCCGCAATTTTCCAGAAACAGTATACGGTCATTGTCAGAATGAATGGTTTCCAGAAATTCCAATGCTGCTTTCTGCTCATCCAGCTGCAGCAATTCATACAGGCTCTTATCCTCTTCACTCCAGGAAAGCAGCGGCTGTATGCTTTGGGTTTCCCTGTTGAAATCCATAACATAAAAATACTGCATGTCGTAATGGTGGGCGATAAGCTCCAGTACCGTCCGCATGGTTTGCGGATCCGTCTTCTCCCGACGATAGAGAATGCGGAAAATATACTCGCCGATATTGCCCTCAAAAGGCTTGTTCAGCTGCATGTCGCCGATATTGTCGGTTTCCGGCTTTTCCATGATTTGCTGACAGCGCTCCATCGTATCATGATAAACCGTCCATCCGTTTTTCCCGTTCCGCTTACAATGATACATGGCAATATCCGCCTTATCATAAAGCTCTGTAAAGGTGGTGCCGTGCCGTGGATAAAATGAAATCCCCATGGAGACACTTGTTTTCACCATGTGACTTCCCGAGGTATAGGTATTCACAAGTGCTGTTTGCAGGCGTTCAGCTGCATGCATGAGAACCTCCTCACTTTGTAAACGGGGAAAGAATGCAACGAACTCATCACCGCCCAGCCGTCCTATCAGCGTGTCATTTCGACAGAGCTTCTGAATTTTCTTCGCTGTTTCAGATAATACAGCATCGCCGTATAAATGACCGAAGGTATCGTTGACCTCCTTGAAATTATCAATATCCAGTGATACGCATGCGCTGATCGCTTCGGGATTCTGCCGCAGCAGCTCCTCGATATGTGTAATAATTCCTTTACGATTATAGGCGCCTGTCAGTGCATCGATGTGCACTTCTTTTTGAAGCTTTTCTTCCTTTTCTTTTTGTGCCTGAATATCTTTTAGGAAAACACGTGCGAAAATATCCGCACTGCTATCTTTTTTCAAAAGCTGAATGGATGCATTGATCCAGTGGTAACAGCCTTTTCACTTCAGCCGGTATTCCACATTGCATGTATGTATGCCACGCATATACGCCAGATGCAGTGCCCTGCAATTCATTTTTTCGTAGACCTTTTTCTGAAAGTCCGGATGTATTTTCGATAGTGCTGCCTGCAGAATTTCATCATACACGCCTTCCTCCGGTGGACTGCTCAATTTTGCCGCGGCTTCCTTATCTATCAGAATCATCCGGTTTTGTGTTACATTTACTTCAAAGACACTCAGGAATCCTGCATTCATGATTTCCTGCAGCTTCCGTTCATTTTGGTAGCTGCTTTCCAAGCGCTTCTGTTCACTGATATCCTTTGAAATACCGATTGCCTTAATGGCTCTTCCCGCTTCATCGAAAATGGTTGTACAGCGGATTTCCACCCATCGTTCCTCACCATTTCTGTTACGCATATGCAACTGTCCGGAAACTTTTTTGTAGCCTTCCTTCAGCTTGCTGTACATGACTTCGATTTCCCTGATGGAATCCTCAAATAGAATGCCCTGCGCAATAAGAGCATCCGGCACGCCTTCAATAACCCCTTCATTGGGAAATATTTCAGAAAATTGTCCCCGGACATTATCTATACGCTGTATGGTATGCTCCCTGATATCGTATTCCCACAATGCGGTGCGGGCCTGCTGTAAAGCAATCTCATAGCGCTCCTGGCTGATTTTCAGCTGGCGCTGCACCTCCATCAGCTCCCGTACATCCGTGGATACATTGATATAACCGATGGGATTGCCCAACGCATCCCTGAGATAGGAAATATCGACACGATTTATGATATCTCCGGGACCGCTTTGGATGGCACCCTTTTCATTACGCAGGAAGCGTTGGATACAGCAATCTTTTGTATGACAGTAGGGTGTATGAAAATTACTGCAGGGCTGATTCAACAGCTTCTCATAAGGAGGGGGAACAATCGCTCTCGCCGCAACATTGATATAGCGTACGATTTTGTCCATATCTGTGACGATGACAGGGTTTGGAAGAGAATCGAGAATATAGCGGTATTTATCTAGACTCTCCCAGAACTGATTCTGATCAGGCATGGGCGCCGCCTCCTTTCCCAGCTTTAATAAAGCCGTATACATGTTTCTATCTAACTTCATTATAGCGGATAAACAGGGGCAGTTCAAATGATTATCGGTTTTCTTTATGTATTTTGAAAAATGGAAATGTTCACCTTTGTGAAGCCGCCTGCAAAGGAAAGGCAAAAGGTTTTCTTAACAATTTAAAAAAAGAGTTTCGTTTTAAAAAAGCAGTGCTATAATTAAACCATGCCGTTAAGGAAGGAGAGTATCATGGATCAAAAAGAAAATAAGGAAGAACAGTTCCAGGCAGTCATCGATGGAACGGAAAACATAAAGCCCAAAAAGAAAAAGGAAGAAAAGAAAGGTTTAAAATATGAGCTGCTGGACTTGGTGAAAACCTTCGTCATCTGCTTTGTATGCATCTTTCTGTTAACCAATTTTGTTGTCAAGCCGGTGCGTGTGGATGGCAGAAGCATGGACCCTACGCTGGAGGATGGAGAAATCGGCCTCATGAATGTGTTCAGTGCAAAGTTTCAGGATATTGAACGCTTTGATGTTGTCGTAGTATACAATGAAGAAAAGAAGGAAAACTGGGTAAAGCGTGTCATCGGTCTGCCGGGTGATACGATTTATGCAAAGGATGATGTGGTCTATGTGAATGGCATGCCGATAGAGGAGCCTTATCTTGACAATGCTTATGCAAATCAGATTCGCAGGCATGGCAATAATTTTACAGAGGACTTTCCAAAGCGGACACTGAAGGATAATGAATATTTCCTGATGGGGGATAACCGTATTGTTTCCTATGACTCCCGCCGTGTCGGACCATTCAAGCGGGAGGATATACGGGGAAAGGATGTCTATGTCCTGTTTCCGTTTAATAAAATAAAAATGGTACGCAATGGAGGAGCAGAATGAAAACTTCCGTATTTCGAACAGAGCTGCCATACAGCACAGAGTCTGTCTGGGCGGTTATGACAGATACAACGCAGTATGCATGGAGAAGTGACTTAAAATGTATAGAAACCGATAGTGATACGGTTTTTCGTGAAATCTATCCGAATGGTAATGAAACAGTATTTACAATAACAGAAAAAAAGCCGTTTACGCGATATGCTTTCCATATGGAAAACAAACGCTTCAGCGGTGAATGGACTGGTACTCTGGAGGAGCTTGCGCATGGAGGATGCCGTTTGATCCTGGAGGAGCGTATTGAGATACATAATCCGCTTATGCGCCTGGTGGCAGGCATGGCTTGGAATCTAAACAAGCTGCAGCAGACCTATGTGCAAGATCTAAAGAAAGAACTTGTCAGGCGTAATAATTGTAAGGAAGCATCTGCTTCGTTATAATGGTATCAGAAAATTATGAGGAGGAGCTTACATATGGAATATCAGATTATGGTTGATGGAATTGAAATTCAGTCAAATGAACAGGTGAATGAAAAGGAAGCCCGCGCGTATATCAGCTATATACGCAAGAATAATCCAAAGAAGGAGATATCATCCGTTGAGCTGAGCTTTGATGGTGAGGAAGTAGGATTGGGCTATCACCTGCAGCCGGAGGGCTTTGAAAAAATAAGACGCATTACCGGTTACCTGGTGGGGACAGTCGATCGCTTTAATAATGGAAAGCGCGCAGAGGAGCATGATCGCGTTAAGCACGCATAGGCAGCAGAGCGCTGCTTTTTTTCTGTATGATATATTACATATAATAGAAATATCACGTAGTGGAAAAGTATAGTCTTAAAATATGTAAAATTAAGTTAATTTTAAGATTTAAAATGACAGTTTATGTGATTAGGTGTTATAATTATGCCGTAAGATTGCATATATTCATCTAGCCAATGAAATAAGGATATGTGACTTACGTAGCGAAATTTCTCTCTCCTCCTTTGAGTAGCAGAAATTCGATTCGGAGTGTTCGTAGGAGAACTATGAGCACTCTTTCATTAAAATAAGGAAAAACGACAAAACGGTGCGCATAGATTATATACAATGATACAAGTACGTTGGAGGTTTAAATATGGATGATAAAAGAAGAACAGCCGGAAATGATGAAGATATTGATTTATCCGGTATGATCAATGAATACAGTCAGGATAATGAATTGAGAAAGAAGATTGAGGAGCTGAAAAAACAGAAGGAAGAGGAGAAAAGGATCTATGCTTCCAAGCAGGAGTCCTCAGCAGCAGGCAGCAGCATCTTTGACAGTATCAGCGAAACTGGTACCTTTAAACGGCCGGAAGCGGTAAAGCAGGGTGGGATTCCGGATATCCGTGTGGATGACACACAGCTTGATCAGACGAGGGTAGGCTTTGATGACGATCCTGCCTATGATAAAACACTGGTTATCATGAATAACAGAAACAAGGCATCTTCCGCAGATCAGACACAGATTTTCGGTGAAGACCGTACTGCTGTGTTCCACACAATGGACGCACAGGAATATGATGACAGTGATGTGGAGGAAGAGGATGCAGAGGAAGAAATTTATGAAGAGGATGACGATGATAATCTGTTGGCCCGCATAAAAGAGAAAAAACAGCGCAAAGAGGAAGCAAAACGCAAGCTGGAACAGGATGACGATGAGGAAGAAGATGAAGACGATCCTGGGAAAAGTGCGAAAATGAATAAAATCATCACCTACGTAATTATCGGTATCGTGGGAATCTGTATCATTGCCGGCGCATTTTTCGGTGTGAAATATGCCTTGTCAAATTTCCTTGGCGGAAGTGATGATAAGGAAAAGACAACGGATAAAAGCGGTACTGGTTCAAAGGATAAGGAACAGAACGAAGGCAATAAGCAAACGAATACCAATCCGGGTGATGACGAGGATGAAGAGAAAAAGAATGAAATCAAGACCAATCAGGCAGAAGCGGCTCAGCTGCAGAAACAGCTGGATCAGTATGAATCTCAGCTGAAGGATGTGGAAAAAGATCTGGCGGCTGCGAATAAGGAGAGAGCTGATGCACAGGCAGAATTAGACTCATATAAATCACTTGGTGATGAAGCATCAAAATTAACTGGTCAAGCTAATACTGTAAAACGATATGCTGAAGCTTTTAATAATGTAAAGGATTATGAATCAAGTGAAGATAATGATAAGAAAGCACAATATGATAATGCTCTGAATGCCTTAAAAAGTGCATTAGCAGGGACAAATTTCACTTCTTATGAGGAATTGCAATCCGCTGCAGATGCAGCTAATTCTAATTACAATACCAAGACACAGGCTGCTGAACAGAAAAAAAGTGCTGCGGAAAGCAGTATCAGCTCACTGGAAAACAGAAAATTAGAGCTGGAATCTAAAATAGCCGATACGACTACAAAACTGAATGAATACAATTAACCGGCGGAATAAGCCGGTTTTCTCTACCAGTTTTGTAAGGTAGTCATTATTAAATTGTCATTTTTTTGCCGCAATGCTATAATAGGTTTACTTTGTTTAGGAATGGAGGGAAACAGATGGAGAGAATTTCCGCTTTTCTGCACCGTAAACTTGATAACTTCACACTGGATGAATATATTATTATGTTCGTTGTGTGTTCCATATTCCTGCCGTTTGAATTCCCATTGCTGGCGATTGCCGGTGTGCTTCTTTACCTGTGTGCAACAGGAAGGATGAAGGGAATCATTCAGGCAGTGCCAAAATCAGGATTTATGATAGTATTCTGCTTACTGACCTCTGCAATTGCATTTATCAGCGGTAATCTGCTGGGCGGTGTCTGCGGTATCGGAATCCTGCTGCTGATGCTGTTTATATTTTATTTCCGCACTGTTATCAATAAGCGCTTATTCGAGTTGCTGATGGACGCCTGCTGTATCATTTCCCTTTTCTGTTTTGGCTGGGCGATGATGGAATATTGCAGAATCATAGACCGTTTAAATTACAGCTTTCTTCAGCTGAAGGTGGAAAACAGTCCGAAGGACCGTATCAATTCAACCTTTTTCAATGCAAATTATTATGCGATGATGATTGAATTTATTGTATTGATCTGTGTTTATAAAATGATGCAGGTGAAGACTCTGCGCCGTATTGTATTTTACGTTGTTACCATCGTATGCAACCTGTTCGCCCTATATCTGAGCGGCTCCAGAACAGCATGGATTCCCTTCGTGGTGACCATTCCGTTTATGTTTTTGATCAATAAGCGGTTTATCTATTTCACCACATCCATGGCGGGAATTGGCGGTGCCGGTCTGCTGTTGCTGCTGGAACCAAAGCTGATGCAGCGGGCAACGATTTTTCAGGATTTCGCAAAACGCAGTAATATATGGGAAACGGCAATCAAGGGTATCCAGGCGCATCCGCTGCTTGGAGAGGGACCGCTGACCTACTTCCATATATATAAGCAGTATCACGGACATCCAACCCAGCATGCGCACAGCATCTATCTGGATCCGATTTTAAGCCATGGTATTATCGGTGTCATTCTGGCAGGTATCTACTTTGCAGGTAATCTGAAAGAAGTATATTTATTGTTAAAGCGAAGAATTGACTTACGACTGTTTTCTTTAATATCTGCATTCATACTTACCATACTGATTCACGGTATTCTGGATTACACGGTTTACTGGGTACAAACCGGTCTGATGTTTTTGATAGTTTTATCTGCATCCAGTATGTATTTTCACAAGGAACAGCCATATGATATACACGAGGAACATTGATTCCTCTTTTTTATATCCATCATTTGTTTGGGCTCGCTTTCCATTTAATTATTAAACGAATTTTCCATCTTTTCTTATATGGCTATTCTGAATTTCCGGCATTAAGTTTGAAACCCATTATTTCTAAGTAGGAATAGTGAAAAGAGATGGCAAAGGTATTTGACTTTAAATATCTGTATGACATCTCTAATGTTTATACATACTTATTTTATAAATTATAAGATACAGCAAATGATGGAATGGACACATTCTTTATTCGTATAACGGATATATCCGGTTGCGATTAGAGCCGAGCGATACAATAAGCTTCTTATCTGTCATTTCTTTCAGTATCTGCCGTGCCCGAGCCTCATTTATATGGAATGTATTGGCAATTTATCATTGATTATCGACATTTATCGTCGATTTCTATATATATCGCAGATTACCGCTATGTATCGCTGATAATAGACAATTTATCGCTGATTTTATGATGCTAATCGTTAATTTATTTAATATAAAATCAATAATTTCACCAGTACCTAACGATTAACAGTAGGCATAAAGACACTATGTATTTTAAAACGACACTATCAATACTCTGCTTAACACTATTCTACATTTTTCCATATCTATCCATCTCGTTTTCATTTACAACCATGCAGGATTGCGTTATTTTTAATATAGAGAAGTAGGTGTTGGATATGAAAATGATAATACGTGCGGATGATTTTGGATTTAGTGAAGCTGTAAACTACGGTATTTTGAAGGCATTCCAGGGAGGTCTTGTGAAAAACATCGGGCTGATGAGCAATATGCCTTATGCGAAACAAGCCTTCGATATGATCAGAGAAGAAATTGTCACGTTAGGACTTCATGTCAATCTGATTCTGGGAAGCCCCTGTGCCAGACCGGAACAGATTCCCTCACTTTTGAATATGGATGGGAAGTTCCTATCCTCCCGCGTCAGAAGAAGAGAAATGGAAGAGGGAATAGATAACTTCGTATATGAGGATACCGTTGTGGAAGTGAAAGCACAGGTGGAACAGTTTTTGTCCATCTGCGGCAGATTACCGGATTATATAGATGCTCATGCGGTATGCACAGGGACAACAGAAAAAGCCATCTGCGATATTGCGGATGCTTATGGAATCGATATAAAAGGACATATTGAGGATACCCGCTGGCAGGGGATACAGACAGATTACACCAACACAGAGTTTTATAAGCAGAAGCTGCCCTTTGTGCAATTTTTTAAATCCTATCTGAACTACAGTGACCGTATCAGTTTGATTGTCTTTCATCCGGGCTATCTGGATTATGATGTGATCCGTACATCATCGCTGACTGTAAACCGCTGTCTGGATACTGCCTTACTTTGTGATGCTGAAGTTAAAGAATATCTGAAACAACATACATTGTTGTCATTTAAGGAGCTGTAGGTAACATGGAAGAAAATTTGCGTAAGCTTGTGAAAGAGAATACGATACATGAAAAGTATAAGCTGAACAATGCTTCTCAGCTGGGGACACAGCTGGGACTCAGCAGAAACTGGATATCACAGTATCTGAATGAATACTATAATGATGGAACATTTATCAAAATAAATACCCGTCCGGTTGTGTTTCTTGACCGGGAGGCACTTGAAGAAAAATATTCCATACGGGTGGATAAGAACCTGCTGACCTCTTTTGATGAGCTAAGAACAATCATTCAGGGACAGAATATATCCGATTTTGAAAAACTGATCGGTCAGAAGGGCTCTCTGCGTGATGTTGTGGACAAATGCAAAGCCAGTATATCCTATCCGCCGCACGGACTTCCGACACTGCTGTATGGACCAACCGGAACAGGAAAAAGCAGCATTGCGGCAATGATGTACGAATATGGTATCAATCATAAAATCCTCAAGGACAACGCTGCCTTTCTTCATGTAAACTGCAGCGAATATGCAAACAATCCGGAGCTGATAACCGCAAACCTGTTTGGTTATAAGAAGGGAGCCTTTACCGGTGCGGAATGTGATAATGTAGGGATGATCAAGGCTGCGGAGGGTGGTGTCCTGTTTCTGGATGAGGTTCACTGTCTGCGTCCGGAATGTCAGGAAAAGCTGTTCCTGTTTATGGATAACGGCAATTACCGCATGCTGGGAGACAACGAGCATCAGTATCACAGTACAGTGCTTCTGGTATTTGCGACAACCGAGGATCCGGAAACGGTGCTGTTAAAAACGCTGCTGCGAAGGATTCCCGTACGTATAGAAATACCGTCGCTGGAGGACCGCGGCATCAAAGAAAAAACCTCAATCCTTGTCGAGGCACTGGATATCGAAGCGAAGAAAATGCGCAGGAATATCACCATCAGCAATACTGCCTTCAATGCACTATTGAATGCCAGATATACAGGGAATGTCGGTGAGCTGTTTAATGTTGTACAGGCAACGTGTATGAATTCACTGTTTCACAACAAAAAAGAAGGAGTGCTGGAGATTCATACGCTGAACCTGCCGGGTAAGATTATTTCCAATCATCACATTGATCGAAACAGCATTTTATTCGACAGGCATCAGATGCTTTCACTGGATCAGCTGAAGCAGCATGCATCCGACAGTCTGCCGCAGACCACATTGTTTGCGACACTGCTCGGACACCTCAGGGATCTACAGAATAACCGTATTCTGATGCCGAAGTTTATCGAGAAATGCACCGTGGATGTGGAGCATTATTTTAATTCGGTTCTTTTTGATAATCAGAATATCAAAGACCCGACGAATACGTATATTATGAAGTCACTGAAGGCTATTGTGGAAATGATTTCGGAAAAATACGGGTATTCCTTTCAGACGAACGAGATATATTCCATGTCCCTTATGATCCGTGACTGTATGCAGTCCTATAGAGAGATGGAGGAATATTTTGATACCTTTTCTGAGGAATGTGATAATTTTACCGGTATCATAGAAAAGAAATTCATGCGGGAATATGCCATTGTCTCGGAAATCAGCGAGGTGCTGAAGCTGCATCTTGACATTGAACTGCGCCCTTTTATTGCGGCGATTTTCACCTTAATCATGCATATGTATCACCGCAGCAAAGACATCAATAAACGCATCGGCATCATTCTGGCACATGGTTATGCGACTGCCTCCTCCATAGCGAATGCAGTAAATCAGATGCTGGATCAGTATGTGTATGATGCCATTGATATGCCGCTGGATACGACTACGGAAACCATCGTGAAAAAGCTGAATGATTTTCTGAGAAAGCGGGGAGAATATCGCGATCTCGTATTGCTGGTTGATATGGGCAGTTTAAAGGAGATACACAGGGGAGTTTCGGATATATCGCGGGCAAATGTCGCCATCGCCAGTGATGTCAGTACAAGGATGGCACTGCAGATTGGAGACGCACTCCGTAAGGATGTACCTTTGAAGAAAATTTTTGAGGCATACCGGGAAACGTGTGACATGCATGTAGAGATTTTGGAAAGCAAGGTACGGGAAAAAGCAATTTTATGTTCCTGTGCCACCGGTATCGGAACTGCGGAAAAGCTGAAAACGATACTGGAGGATTCCCTTCCGAAAAATCTTCCTGTACGTGTGCTTACCTATGATTATTCAACATTGCTGGAGAACCGCATGGAGGATGATTTCTTTGACCGCTATGAGGTCGTATGCATTGTCGGTACACTGAATCCCAACATTGACAACATAAAATTCATACCGGTGGAAGAGCTGATTATGAACAATTCGTTTGATGTTTTAACGATTCATTTCAAAGACCTGCTCAATGAGGAAGCAATGGAGCAGTTTCGAAGAAATCTCCTGAAAAATTTTTCCCTGTCCAATATCATCGGAAATCTGACCATCCTGAATCCGGATAAGCTGCTCCGGCATGTCGCAGATGCGATTGACCGACTGCAGAAGGAAATGAACAGGATGTTCAGCTATAATATGTGCTTTGGTCTTTATGTGCATGTCTGCTGTCTGATTGAACGCCTGGTAACCCGTGAGGGGGCTGAGGATTATGTGAAAAGCTATGCGGAATGCAGTCGTGAAATGCAGGAGTTTATTCTTTGTATAAAAGCCGCATTTGAAAAAGTGGAAAAGTATTATAGTGTTTCCATTCCGATTGAGGAAATTGAGTATATCAGTATCTATATTCGAAACATGCAGTAGGCGCCAGGGGTAATCGTCCCGATAATTCCATCCGTTTTCATTGATTCCTACATGGGCGATTACTGATAACTCCTAGTGTTAAGTTTTAAAATATAGTGTCCTTAATTGTTGAAAAAGCCTGTAAACAAAGGCTTTTGGAAGGTTGGCATGGGAATTGCTAGAGGAATGGTGAAGCAGAACAGACGCAGAACTCATCATGCGTCGGATTCTGACATGCGAAGGAGGAAATGTAATGAGTATTGTATTGGGCAGAGTGGATTACCGCCTGCTGCATGGTATTGTGGCAACCATGTGGGCACCGCAGTCCGGCGCTCAGCGGGTGATGGTGATCGATGACCGTACGGCAAATGATCCGATCATCAAGGAAAGCATGCGCCTTGGAAAGCCTGCCGGCATGGCATGCTCGATCATCACAGAGGAAACAGCCATGAAGAATTTCAAGGCAGGGAAGTATGATGATCACAAGGTATTTGTGGTATGTGAGGATCCGGGGGTGTTTCTAAGACTTCAGGAAGCCGGACAGAAGATTCCGAGAATCGTCATCGGTATTACCCGTGATCGCGATAGCGGAACGAAGGTCAGCTCCAGAGCTTCTGTGAAGGATGAGGAAAAGCCAATTTATAAGAAGCTGATGGAAAACGGATGCGAAGTGGATGTGCAGTTCACAACAACGGATAAAGCTGTAAAGCTGTCACACGCAATGGAATTGTAGGAGGAGAAAAAGGATGGAATTATCAATACTACAGATTGTCTTTATCACACTGATTGCGTATCTGAAAATGACAGATACCGTAACAACACAGCTGTTTGCATTCAATACGATTATCTGCGGCTGGCTCACCGGTCTGGTTGTGGGAGATCCGACAACAGGGTTGAGCATCGGAGCTACCATGCAGCTGATGTCTATGGGGGTTGTGGCAGTAGGCGGATCCTCCATGCCGGATTATCCGATTGCGGCCACCATCGCGACAACGATTGCGGTTACAACAGGAAAAGGCATGGAGGCAGGTCTTGCCATCGGTCTTCCGGTTGCCATGCTTGGGGTAAACTTTGACGTTATTTACAAAATTTTCAACGGCTTCCTGATGAGAAAGGAAACATCTCTAATCGAAGAAGGTAAGTTCCAGTCAGCGCTGAATATGATTAAAATTTCACCGGTCTTCTACGGTCTGTGCTCCGCTGTTCCGGTTCTGGTTTGTATTGTCGCAGGACCTACAGTTGTCAATGCGATACTGGATTTCATGCCTGCCTGGTTTACCACCGGCTTAACGATCGCCGGCGGTGTTCTTCCCGGTGTCGGTATGGCGATGCTGTTAATGTATATGCCGCTTGGAAAATACTGGTCCTTCCTGCTGGTCGGCTTTGTGCTGGCAGCTTATCTGAAGGTTCCGGTGCTTGGTATTGCGGCAATCGGACTTGCAGGGGCATATGAAATTTACAAGAATCAGATGAAGGCGGGAACTGCAGCTGCAGGTGCTGTCGCAGGAGGATTGGAAGATGAGTAAGGAAAAGGTTTTAACAAAAAAGGATTTGCGTAAGGCAGCATGGAGATGGCTGATTGGTATTTCCACATTCAACTATGAAACACAGCTGGCACCTTCCACATTGTTTTCCGTATATCCGTGCTTACGGAAGATGTATCCGGATGATGAGGATTTGAAGAAATCCTGTCTGAATTATATGCGTTACTACAACACCATGCCGTGGATTTCACCGTTTGTGATCGGTGCAGCTCTGGGTATTGAGGATGAAGGCGGTATTTCCTCACTGGATGCAGTCAACGACTTCAAGGTTGGTCTGATGGGACCGCTGGCCGGTATCGGCGATACCATTGGCTGGGCAATGATACCTACAATTTTCGGATCCATTGCGGCAAGCATGGGAATGGAGGGAAATCCACTGGGAATCTTCCTATGGGCGGCATTTACCTTTGTGTTCCTGGTAGTCCGTATTCTTCAGTATGAGTGGGGATACGGTATGGGTGTCAATGTTATCACCAAGTTCGGTAAACAGATAACGGTCTTTACCGAAGCCTGTTCCGTTCTCGGTCTGACCGTGGTCGGCTCTCTGGTTGCGACCGTCGTAAAGCTCAGCACCGGTTTGCAGTTTAAAAACGGAGATGTCGTCATGAAGGTTCAGGAGCTGATTGACGGTGTTATGCCGGCACTTTTACCGGTAGCTGCTGTAGGAATTATATATTACTTCATGAAGGTGAAGAAGGTGAAAATGACCTGGATGATTCTGTTCATCATCGTGGCATCCATGATCGGAGCTGCCACCGGCATCTTCACAGCCTAGAAAGAAGGGACTGATATTGAAGGCTGCGACCTGTGTCGCTGATATCACACCCAAATGTGCCGTTCATTTATGCGGTTATGTCGGAGAAGCCAGGAAATATACTGCAAAGGGGATTCATGATCATCCCCTTGCGGTTTCTCTGTTGCTGGAAATTGACGGTGTCCGACTACTCTTTATCAGTATTGATGTCATCACATTGGGTGGAGAAAAAGCGGCAGTTATAAAAGATAAGATACAAAAAATACTCACAATTGAAAATGATCATATCATTATCAGTGCAATTCATACCCATTCCGGCGCAAACGGACTGGATGATATGACGGTGTTCGGCACACCGGATAATCCGGAATACTTTGCATATGTCTGTGAGCAAATTACTGATAGTATCCAGCATCTGGAACAGCAGCTGTGTGAGGTGCAGGCATACATTACAACAGGAAAGGTACACGGATACTACAGTAAACGGACGGATAAACATCTGCCCTTTGAAGACCATGCGGCCATCATTACATTTATACATGGAGATACGGTTGTCGCTGCCATGTGCAATTTCAACTGCCATGCAACCGTTCTGGGTGTGGAGAATATGCTTGTGAGTTCAGATCTTGTGGGAAAGGTGCGCTCCCTGATGAAAGAGGATCTGGGCGTTACCCCTTATACCTTTACCGGCGCCAGCGGAGACATCAGTAACCGTCAGTACCGGCAGGGAAATGACTTTGCGGAGCTGGACCGTGTAGGAAGCGGTATTGCAGAAATTCTGCGCAATATGGGGCCATATGAAAAGCTGGGGCTGCATCATGTGCAGACAGTAAGCTATGATCACACTGTCTCCTATGATAACACATGGTATTTTAAAGAGTATCAAAAGGGTATACGGGATGCAGAAGAGGTATTATCGCGTAAGAATATTTCACTGGATGAATGGAAGCTTGCCACCTCGGAAAAAACACTGCTGGAAAAGAAGCTGCAATGTGAGAAAGTGGAATTTCATGTGCGTGGAGTTGTTCTCCATCTTGGTGATCTTACGATCGTCACCTTTCCCGGAGAGCTGGCGTCCACCTTTGGCTTGCAGCTGAGAAGAAAATGTAAAACAAAGCATTTTCTGTTGATTGGCTATGCGAATGATTATCAGGGATACTTTATGGAAGCACAGGAATATGGAAAAACATACGAAACAAAAGCAAGCAATACACCGGTTGGGGAAAGTGAACGGATTGCTGGCGAGATAGGAGATTTATTATGAGAAGGTTTATTTTTGCATCACATCATTATCTGGCATACGGACTAAAGGATACCGTGGATTTTCTTACGAATAAGGCAAAGACGATCTACGATATCAATGCATATGCAGAGGATAAGGAACAGAATCTGGAAAGCAGGGTAAAGGAGCTGTTTGATACATTTGATCCTCAGGATGAGGTCATTGTGTTAACGGATTTGCTGGGGGGAAGTGTGTATCAGAAATTTTATCCCTATATCAGTGAACGGGTGCATGTTTTATGCGGGATGAATCTGCCCATGGCGATGAGCATGGTTCTGGCGCAGGAGGATGTGCCGTTTAGTGAAAAGCGTATAAGCGAGATACTTGAGGAATGCAAAAACCAGATCGTTTATGTAAATGCCTTACGTTGTGCTTCCACTATGGATGGTGATGATGAATAGCATCCGGCGGCTCTGAGGTTCTGCTTCAGAGTCTTTATTTCCGTTATGGCGTTTGTTCAAAAGGGCGGTAAACGGTGAAAGGCTTCAGAAAGGAGGTTTGTTATGAAGGTAATGGATGTTATACAACTGCTGGAGAAGGAAGGAACATGGATAAGATCTGATTTTAAAACACGGGATCACCTGCTGCATGGAAGAGAAGATGCACAGATTCATACCGTTGGCGTGTGCTGGGTGGCGACCATGCAGGCGATTCAGGAAGCCGCAAGGCATAAGGCGGATATGATCATTACGCATGAAAACCCGTTTTATCAATGCTCAACGCAAATGCATACAGCTGCATATGAAGCGGCAAAAAGCAAGCGCAGGCTGCTGGATCAGTACGGGATCAGTGTATACCGCTGTCATGATGTATGGGACTGTATCCGTACCTACGGTGTTGCGGATCAGTGGGCGGCCCTGCTTGGCTTCCCGTTTGAACAGCGTCCACAGGCTTCCTATTATCAGGCTGCGGATATTCCTGAAATGCGTCTGGAGGATCTGGCAAGGCATACCTGCCGTGTATTGCATGGTGATCATGAGGATGGTTTATATGTATTCGGGAATACGGATATGCATATAAGGCGTATTGCCATCGGAACAGGTGCTGCCACCGATTTGTATGAATTGCTGCCGCTTCACCCGGATGCGGTCATTGTCAGCGATGATGGGATTACAAGCTATGATGCGGCGCAGTATGCACTGGATCATGGTATTGGAATGGTAGTTGTTAACCATGCGGCAGTGGAGCGCGCCGGACTGAAAGCCATGGTGCCCTGGCTGCAGGAGCGCATGAAGGATGCGGAAGCTGTCTGGTTACATGACGGTTTTCATATTCATTATTATATGAATAAGGTTGGGTGTTGACCAGATGGAAGCGAACAGGATCACGATACCGAATTTTCGCAGAGTAGCGGGAAAAACAGCGGATGGCAGAAACATCAGGAATCACATGCTGTATCGAAGCGGTGCTCCAATACCGATCACGGTGCAGGATATAAACGGAATGAGAGAATGCGGTATTCGTCATATCGTTGACCTGCGAAGTGATGAGGAGTGCTGTGCCCATGCCTATCAGCTTAGCGATGCGTTTGTATCACATCATATGTCTGCGTTAAAGACAAGGGACGGACTGGAGAATTTTTATTTTTTTATGCTGATTGATAAAAACTCAACTGTCGAGGATATAAAAAGGGCAGCTTCCTTTATACATGAAGGATATCGGATTCTGCCGTTTCACAATCCTGCATTGGCACTTCTGCTAAATCTGATGGAAGCGGATGATGGAGCTGTTTTGCTTCATTGCAGCTCCGGCAAGGACCGTACCGGTGTACTCGCGGCACTTCTTCAGAAAATGCTTGGTGTAAAAGAGGATGTGATTATGCAGGAATATCTGTTGAGTAATGCGTATATTCTACCGGATATTCTGCGTCATGCGAAAGAGCTTGGATTTCAGGGAGATACCAGAGATATGCTGGTGCATTGCTGCAGTGTACATGAATCGCTGTTGCGCTCCTCCTTTGATGAGGTGGAAAAGCGGTATCCGGGCTGGGAGGAATTTTTTGAAGCTGAATACGGTATGAGTGAGAAAAGAATCAGGAATTTAAAAAAGCGTTATCTGGAACCATAAACATAGAAAAGGAGTGATTTTATGCTGATACAAACGGTAATTGATCATATAAAAGAGTATCATAAAGGAGTATTTGAAGGGAAGCAGATTGATGAGCAGACAACAAGGGATAAGGTTCTGTATGGAAACCCTCATCAGGAATGTACAGGCATCATCACCACCTGCTGGGCAAGTGTGGATGTCATAAGAGAAGCGGCAAAGCGCGGCGCAAATCTAATCATTGCACATGAAGCCTTGTTTTGGAATCACGGAGATCATACAGACTGGCTGCAGGAAGAGAACAACCAGTCCTTTCTCGCAAAGAAGAAGCTGCTCGATGAGGCGGGAATCGTTGTCTGGAGAGATCATGACTATATTCATTCCGGCATACCGATGGAAGATGGCAGCTATACTGATGGTATTTTTTATGGTGTGGCGGATAAACTGGGCTGGACGCAATATATTACAAAGGATATTCATCATCCATTGCATTTCACAATACCAAAAACAACAGTCAAAGAGCTTGCGGATTTTCTGATTCAGAAACTGCAGCTAAACGGTGTAAAAATCATAGGAAACAAGAACAGCACAGTAGAAAAAATAAGGATTCCCTTTCATATACTGGGAGATGCCAGAGATTCCATTCAGGAAGCTGATCAGGAAAATATCAACTGTTATCTCACCATGGAAGTAGTGGATTTTACACTGGCGGAATACATTCGGGACAGCAGTATGCTGGGCATGGATAAAGCGATTATCGGTATGGGACACTTTAATCTGGAGGAACCGGGTATGGAATATATGATAACGTATCTGCCAACCGCTGTCAAAGCAGATATCCCGTGTGCATACATCCAGTCCGGGGATATGTATGATTACAGAACACGATAGCACAGAAAGCACATACAGAAGCTGCATAAATAAAAAACGAATAAGGTAGGGACGCCGGTTTTTTCCCGATTATGGGTAAACATAAAACAGGGAGACTTCAACACGATTGTATTATCAATAGAAGTTGAAGTCTCCCTTTTGCAAACATCCTAAAGTAAGAAAGAACCAGGCAACGGCACCTATCCGTTTTTGTATGTAAATATTTGAACACTGCGTGGTCTATTCCCTGGCACATGCGATTGCTGTCACGATTAGGATGAAGCTTTCTTGTGTGTAATTGCGCCATCCACCACCATGGGAGTAATAACAGAACATACTATCTTTTTTCCAATCCTGTTCCCTTCCATCTGAGAAAAGGTCTTTTCTGATAAACCACAAAACGAAAGGAAACAGCCCTTCTATTCCTCACTGCTTATCTTCATGCCAAAGCGCTTCCGGTATTCCAGAGGGGGATAGCCGACTCTTTTTAGAAACAGCTTTGCAAAATGAGTCGTATTGTCATATCCCACCTGAGAGGAAATGGAAATCAGGGAATCACTCGTATTGATCAGCATCCATTTCGCTTCACTGATTCGTCGGTCAATCACATAATTGATTGGTGAGATTCCATAGGTTTCCTTGAATTTATGGGAAATATAATCACTGCTGATGTGAAAATGCTCTGTCAGTTCCTTTAACGTGATATCGGAAGCATAGTTTTCATTTATATAGAATAGGATATCCTGGGCAAAGGTTGACTTCTTTTTCTTCCTGTCCGTAACTGCATTTTGAAAGATATGAAAGTAAATATGTGCCAGAGCATTTGCCAAGGCGTTACAAATTGCCGCAGAGGACTGTGTTTTCTGTTGTGAAAACATTTCCAGTGTTTCAAAGATATCCGCAATGATTTTTTTATGTTCTCCGGTATGTGCATACGGCTTTTTATCCAGTGATAAGAAACAGTCCGCAGCTTTTGCATTTGCCATTGTAAAATCGGTAATGGCGCACGTCCAGCAGGAAATCGGATCCTCATAATCGGATGTAATGGAATGGATACAGCCCTTATTCACAATCAGCAGATCGCCTTCAGAAACATGAAAAATCTCGTTGTTAATCTGGTAGCTTGCTTTTCCCTGTGAAAAATATATCAGCTCGGTTTCCTGTTTATGTACATGGTAGGGATAGGACCAGTGTGCATCATTGAAGCTATGGGACAATCTGGATATGATCGGCTCCTTCGTAAAGACTGGGGTGGATTGTTTTTTTTCGTTCAAAATATCAGATAAGAACATAGGACACCTCCAAATTTAGCAATATAATTTTTTGAAAAAGCAGGATAGTTACCTGTATTACCCTTTTATTATAGAAAAACGAATGAAAACAAGCAAGATAATTTTTGATTTCAACGGAATAGACAGTTTCTTTTTTTTCCTACAATTCCTATAATTTCTATATAAAGGAAAGGATAAGGATATGTCAAAAATCAAGAGGAATGGAACAAAGCCGCAAGTATTGTCTGCCAGAGAAGCAGTGGAGTATATTGCGGATCAGGATACGGTGGCAGTTTCCGGTGCAGGCGGTGGAATCGTTGATCCCTATGCACTGATCAATGCCCTGCATGAGCGGTATGTGGAAACTGGCTGTCCGAAAAATTTAACGCTGTGGCATTCTACCGGATTGGGGGATCGAAATGACCGCGGCATGTCACCACTCGCCCTGGAAGGTCTGGTGAAGCGTGTGATCGGAGGACATTGGGGACAGTCACCAAGACTTGCGGAAATGGCAAGTGAGAACAAGATTGAAGCGTATAATTTTCCACAGGGCATCATGGCACAGCTGGCAAGAACCGCTGCGGCAGGACAGCCGGGAATTCTCAGCCATGTGGGTCTTGGGACATTTATCGATCCCCGAGTAAGTGGCGGTAAGCTGAATGAAGTATCGCAGGAAGACCTGATCAGGGTCATGAACGTAGATGGAAAGGAATGGCTGTATTATCCGGTTGTTCCGTTGGATGTTTGCCTGATACGTGCAACGACTGCGGATACAGAAGGCTATGCATCCATGGAGGAGGAAATCACCTATATCGATGTTCTCCAGCTTGCACAGGCGGTTCACAATAACGGAGGAACGGTTATCCTGCAGGTAAAACGGCTGGTAAAAGCAGGTACCCTGCATCCGAAAAGCGTAAAAATTCCAGGCTTCCTGGTGGATGCAATCGTTGTGGAGGAGAAGCAGGAACAGTTATATAACGGTTCTGACAGGTTCTTTTCGGGAGATTATATCGCCGATGACAGTGCGGTGACGATGCTGCCGCTTGACCAGCGAAAGGTTGTCGCAAGAAGAGCACTGATGGAGGTTCGTCCGGGATATGTTGGAAATGTCGGTGTCGGAATTGCGGATGGAATCGGAAATGTTGCACGTGAAGAGGGTGTTCAGGATGCCTTTACGTTAACCGTGGAAACCGGGCCGGTCGGTGGTGCTACGGCACAGGGAATCTTCTTTGGCGCAACAGTCAATGCAAGAGCGGTGATGGATATGCCTGCACAGTTTGACTTCTATGACGGCGGTGGTCTGGATGTGGCATTCCTGTCCTTTGCTGAACTGGATGAGAACGGGGATGTGAATGTTCATCATTTCAATGGCAAAATTATGGGAACCGGCGGCTTTGTCAATATTGTTGCAGGAAGTAAAAAAGTGGTACTGTGCGGAACCCTGCGTGCCGGTAAGCTGTTAACGGAAATCAAAGATGGAAAAATAACAATACAGCAGGAAGGCAGGTTTGAAAAGCTGATAAAGAAGGTCAGCTCCGTGACCTTCTCTGCGAAGCAGGCGGAAAAGCAGAAACAGGAAGTTATCTACATTACAGAACGAGCTGTGTTCAAGCTGATGAATGGTAAGGTGGTTCTTACAGAAATCGCTCCGGGAATTGATGTACAGAAGGATGTCATCGATCAGATGGGCTTTGTACCTGAGATTGCAGAGGATCTGAAGGAAATGGATGCACGTATTTTCAGGGAAGAAAAAATGAATATCTATAACGAATTTATCAATCAGTAAATATGAATGGGCTGTACATAAGTCATATGAGGTCATAGTAGGGTTCTATGCCTGGTATGCATAGGATGGAGTCAGTTTTTGATTACATAACAAATTACAAAGGAGAAAAAACATGGCAGAAAAAAAAGAAATCACAAAAGTGGATATCCCTTTAAAGATAGGGGACAGTGCAGTATTTGAAAAAACGATTACGGAAACAGATGTCGTACTGTTCGGTGGCTTGACGGGCGATTACAGTCAGATGCATTTCAATGAGGAATACATGAAGAAAACAATGTACGGCACTAGAATCGCACACGGTATCTTAACATTTGCAATCGGATGTACAGCATCCACAAAAATTCAGGAACAGGTAAAATCACCAGTTCCTTCCGCATCCTACGGATACGATAAGCTGCGTTTTATCAATCCGGTATATTTCGGAGATACGCTGACCTGCAGATATACCGTTGACAGAATCGAAGAAGAAACAAATAAAACGTATTCAAAATTGGAAATCTTTAACCAAAAGGGAGAAATCGTTGTCTTTGCCATCCATATTCTGAAGTTCTTCCCTTTGGAAGAAAAGTAAACCGGGAGGCGGAATATGAAAATAGTAATGTTAGGTGCCGGTGCTTTGGGTAGTACGATTGGCGGAACTCTGGCGATGGGCGGAAACGATGTCCATTTCGTTGATATGTGGCAGGAGCATGTGGATCTGATCAACAAAGACGGTCTGCATATGACAAATGAAAAAGAAGACTGGTATGTCAGGGTGGACGCAAGAACAACTGCCGATACGATCGGTGAGGCGGATCTGGTCATTGTCCTTGTGAAATCCTTTGCGACAAAGCAGGCAGTGGAGCAGTTAAAGCAGACGAATGTTATCGGAAAGAACACCCTGGTCATGTCCTTACAAAACGGTTTGGGCAATGAAGAAACGATTGCTTCTGTCATCGGCTCTGAAAATGTCATCAGCGGTAAAACGTATGTTGGCGGCAGACTGATTCAGGCGGGCTATATCTCCGCAGGCGTACAGGGGAAATGGACCTATATCGGAGAATTGAACGGAGAAATCACGGACCGCATTCAAACGGTATGCAACGTATTCAATGATGCAGGGCTGCTGTGTGAGGTAAGTGATAATATCAAGGGTCTGATCTGGGATAAACTGCTGATTAATGTTGCGGCAGGAGCATTGTGTGGAATTACGCGTTTACCTTACGGTCCGCTGTATGAAGAGGATTATATTAAGGATGTAGCGGTAGCCGCAATTCAGGAAGGAATTCAGGTCGCAAAGGCAGCCGGTGTCGTATTGAAGAGTGAAGATCCGCAATACCCATGGGTTGCCGCAAGTGAGGGACTACCGGGAACGTTTAAAACCTCTATTCTGCAGTCTCTGGAATTAAAGCGTCCCACAGAAATTGATTTCATCAACGGCTCCATTGTGGAATGGGGGAAAAAATACGGTATTGCAACACCGGTGAACCAGACGCTGGTAGCCTGCGTAAAAGGAATCGAAAAGTATATTTTAAAGTATGAACCGTCATTGAAAAAGGGGTAGTGCTATGGCAACATATGTAGAGCATACAGCATGTAAGGTGAAGGATCTGGACTGGTGTGTGAAATTCTTTACTGAGGTATTTGATATGCCGATCAGACTTTCTCTGGGTGAGAAACCGAATCGTAAAATCTGGCTGCATGCCGGGATTCAATTGAATGAGGATATCACCTTTGACGAAAAGGAAGGCAGACTGGATCACATAGCTCTTATGACAACAGATTACGAGAATGTTTTTGAGAAGTGTCTTGCATGGGGCTGCACAGTTCTTCCGGCAGGGGATAACTGGCTGAAAATGCCGAATGGCATTGTTATCGAGTTAAAAAGAGGAAACAACGAGGTACTTCATACGATCATAAGTCAGAAGCCGTGGGTAGATTAGGAGAGAGAATATGCGAAAATTAGTAATTGTAAACGGACCAAATAATAATTTCTATGGAATACGAAACAAAGGGCAGTACGGAAATCAGTTATACGCTGATTTGATCGAAGAGCTGAAGGAATATGGTGCATCCATCGGATTTGAGGTTGAGGCATTTCAGAGCAATGGGGAAGGGGCACTTATCGATTACTTCCAGAGCTTATATTTTGAAGCGGAGAAAAGTGGATGCAAGATTCCGCTGGTACTAAACCCGGGAGCATTCACGCATTACAGCTATGCAATTAAGGATGCATTGGAGTCCGTACATACGCTGATACCGGCAATTGAAGTTCACATGTCCAATATCCATGGACGGGATGATTTCCGTCATATCTCTGTGACGGCATCCGAATGTCTGGGTCAAATTGCAGGAATGGGTAAGCACAGCTATAAAATTGCCATGGAGGCTTTTAAACAGATGATTGAGGAGGGGCAGTTGTAAGTCACTTTCGAATTGATTACAATTGACTTTGAGATATAGGTAAAACAAAGGAGTGAAGATTTATAGATCTTTCACTCCTTTTTCTATACTGGAAATCTTTAACAGTGCATGATTATCATGAATTTAAATTTCTTATAGATACCTTCCTTTAGGATCAATTCCTGTCTGTTCTTCATGATGTCCGCAGTTATCATCAGTTACATGTTTCATAGTATGTTGAGTCCATTACACAGTTATAAATCAAAGAATCGATTCCATGATATGTATGAAGCTTTATTATATATCAGTATTTTTGACATTATAACTGACTGTCTTACGTGAACCTTTCTTCTGAATTAAATCTAAAGCTATTAGTTTATCTAAATACCGATCCAAGCTAGTTAGAGGAATCTTTGTTTTTTCAAAGATTTTCTTTCTATTTAGATTAGGAAATTCTCTTATAACATTTAAAACAATCTGTTCTTTTTCATTTAATATATGATTTGGCTTTTCTAATGCCCCACTTAATGCCCCACTTAATGCCCCACTTAATGCCCCATGCTCTTTCTTTACAATCCATAACTTAAGATTCGTAATTCTCATGTCTTGATTTTCATACAACTCAGGCACTTGAAAGCCTTCAGCTCTGGAGGGAGCTAATATTTTGTCATATCCAGATCCTGCACTTTCTCCAAATCCAATAAACCTGAAAAGTTTTTGTAATGTGATATTTCTAGGAACAGATACTCCACCTTGATAAATCTGTTCAATAGGAATTCTTAGTAACCCTGGATTAGAATAAGAAATGTAATTGTCTTTTTTAATAACCAATATTGAGCAGCTTTCTTCCTTAAAATCAGCATGTATAACTGAATTAACTAATGCTTCTCTAGCAGCTACCTGCAATTTTGTTTCATCATTTCTTTGCAATGAATCTTTCATTTGAAATGGTACAGGGAATTCAGAAATAAGTTTAGGATACACTTTTGTAATGAAATTATATAAATTTTTCTCCCATAAACCATTTTCTATTATTCGATCACTCCAACGCATATCACCAAACAAATTGGTTTCATCTCTATAATCCAGATTGACATTATGATAAATTTCGTTAAATGTTTCAGTTTTCCCAAACATCAAAACACCTGCAGATGTAACTCCCTCAATATTTCTTTTCTTATCAAAGCGGTATGCACCCATCTTTGTTAGAAAGTCTTTATCTGATAATTCTTCATAAATATGCCCTTCATTATTATTTCTAAATCGTGTCCTGTATACTGCAATTGTGTTTTTATCAAGATCGCCAATATTTAACCATTCGAGAATCTCATTATCGCCAGCGTTCTGAAAAGAGTCACGTATCATTGAATTTACAGATTCCTTCGTACATCTATAATCTCCTTCAAAATTTCTTTTAAACGTACCGGCATAAGGATTACTGCCGATATAGATAGGTTTCTGATTGTACAAGGCTCTTGGTATATGCAGAATAACAAGCTCTAAGCCCTGGACTGTTAATGAATAAACGTCTGCATCCTTTAAAATGTTTCTATTTACTTTACCGGAATTTATCGTATTCCAAAAGTCAGAAATAATAGAATTTGCATTTTCTACTCCACTAATTTCATAATTTACAGCTGTGCCTGTTTTTATTTCTTTTACTCCTAAAATAATCAAGCCGCCATTGGTATTGGCAAAAGAAGAATAAGTTTCATATATACTTTTAGGTACTCCTCTTTTAGCTTCTTTAAATTCAACATTTACTTTTTCTTTATTATCTAATATATTTAATAATTCTTTCTCTGAAAGCATTTTTTCACCCACCTTTAAATGATTTTCATATTTATTATACCTTTTCTAATGTGGAAAGGAAATAAAAGAATTCTGCTTGCGTATAGCATAGGCCAAAAACTCCTATCGCATACCAGCCTATAAAAAGGAGAGAGCACTTCTCATAACTTTTTATTAAGGCTTCCGAATCAGCGTATGGCAATAGGAACAGTAGAGCATTTTTGTTTTATGATGAAATAAAATGTGGTTCTGTTTGTATACTATCAAAAGAATAAAGATATTTTATATTTGCAGCAGGAGAATAAAAACTGCTAACTGATTTAAACAAAATAAGAAATGTTCTAAGCTTTCAGAAAAAGTAAAATAACAGCACAGTTTATTGCATCCTTTTTTTCACCGGACATATATACTTCCAGCAGCGCTCCGGCTGAAAGTAAAAGTACAGCATTCTGCCGGGGGTATCATCAAAGCAGTAGCCGGTATTTGTAAAATCAAATGCAGTCATTGCATCCTCCATCCTATGCTCAACACTTCGATTCTCCTGCTCATAATCAAATGGTCCGTGTTCAAATACAAGATACTCTGCTTCCGCAATATCAAGCAGCTGCATATCATGTGGAACATCTCCGGTATAATGAACAGGAAGACGGACACCATAACACTCTGTCCGCAGGTATCCCCAGTCACACAATCTGCCGTTTCGATCATTGCGATAGGCCATAATCTGACCGCCTCCGCTGTTGATGTCACTCCCGCCACTATCATCGAGCTTTCCTTTGATGCTGTCCAGTAGTCCGCAAACCGTATCCATATCCTGGCCGGGAATCTGATTCTGCTTCTGCCAGAAATCCCAGTAGCCGTTACTCTCCCGGTTTTCGATAAACAGGAACTTATGTGCGGGAATGGTCACGAAGTAGGTCTTTACAGCTTTCGCTGAATTTATTTCTCCAAGCTCATCCAGACCTAGAAGATAGCGGTCAAACGGATTGATTTTGGTACGTAGAACAACAGGACTGGGCTGTTTCCGGTACGCACTCGGTGTCCTTCCGTATGCAGCTTTAAATGCTCTGGTAAACGCCTCATGAGAAGAAAAGCCATAATCAAGAGCAATCTTCAATATGCTTTTCTCACTGTCACGGATTTCCTTCAGGGCGAAGGCCAGCTTTCGCTGTCGGAGATATTCCCGAAGCTTCATACCGGATATCTCCTTGAACTTTCTCGTTGTATAATATTCAGAATAGCCCAGCTTTTGTGAAAGGGTTCGCAGTGTCAGTGCTTCATCCTGATAGCTTTTTATGCAGCTGTCAATTTCATCGACAATAATCTGAATCTGCTTCTGCCACTCATACATTTTGCTTCACCTCATTTATATACTGCTTCTATTATAAGGGAAAGATATAGGAAATACTTGACATGACTTGCGAATTACACAAATTTTCTGTGAAAATGCAGCTTTCTATGGGCAGCCTTTCCAACGATATGCCATAGATTTCTCTACCATTCGCGAACATAAAGTTTTATGAAAATTAGATTATTTCATACCTTTCGTTTATTCTTTCACGCTTATCCCTACAGGTATAGCACATTACAATATCATCTGAAAACTGACAGGAGCTTGTCTTATATTTTATAAGGAAAAACTGCCGGAGCATTTCATCTTATGGTATAATGTAACCAGAATGAAATAGGCGAATTATACAGATGAGCAGCAAGCATTTCCAAGACGGCTTATGTCTTTTCTTTTCTATCCTTCCCTTTACAAATGGATGGAGTATTTGAACCAGGTGCTAAAGACGGCGCGGCTTGAGTAAGCGAAGCCCTCGTATTCACAGCATTTGTATGATTGCAGTATTACAGCTTGTAATAGTAATCATCTGTGAAAAATCCGGGATAAAAAAACAGGAGTGAGAAGCCTGCACCGGTATTGTCTGTAGGATATATGGATAAGCACTTGCTATGTAAACGCGTACTGCGACCGCCATCTCATGGATGTCAGGCACGCTTTTATAAATGTGGAAACAGGTATAATAAACTTATGGAGGTTATATATGCAATATTTTCTAATGAATCTGGCTGTTCATGTACTATCCTTTACACTGAGCTTCTGGGCATTGAGCTGTGTACGTTTTGAAACCTTTACAAATGTGAGAAAGCCTGGTCAGGTGCGTCTGCTGCTGTTGCTGCTGTCTCTGGGTCTGGGATATCTGGTAGCGCAGTTTTTGCTTGCTATTTCCGTATACAACGGACTGTAGAGGCTTTATTTATAGATAGGAAAGGACCTACAGCTGATACATGATGAAAGGTGCTGGTTGTTATGCTGAGAGGAAACAGAAATCTGCTGCGCAGAACGGATATTAAAACAAGACTGACGCTGGCCTTTATCTTTGTACCGCTTTGTCTGATGATTGTGTTTTTTCTTATCTATTATTCCTTTAGCACAACTGTTATACGGGATAAAAATGAACAGGCGTCTGCACAGATGGTGACCATGTCCGAGGAAATCTTCCATTTGAATGCGAATGCATTAAATGAACAAATCGATAATCTTGCGGCGTCCACCTACTTGCGGAATTATTTATACTATCCTGCAGATACCGCAATGCGGCGTGCCTTCTCTCATAATCTGCACGACAATGACCTGCTTGCCGGCAGAAAGGGGCTGCAGCTGTATGATGAAACAGGGAAGCTGCTCTATGAGGAGGGAACCCTCTTTCCCGTAGATTTAAAAGCATATAAAGCAGAAATTCAGGCACAGAAGCAGGGCGGCTACTGGCTATATGATAACGAAGCGCAGATGATTATGCTGACAAGGGAAATTCGGGATCTGTATGATCAGCCGCTGGGTTATGTATTTTGCAGCTTTGCGCAGGAAGCCTTCAACGCATCCCTCTCACAATCCACGCAGGCAGGAGGCCATATGCTTGTCGTTGATGCAAACGGACAGGTTCTGTTTGGAAGCAATCCGGATGATATAAAGGAAATCATTGATTTACAGGCATCCACCGTAGAGATCGATCAGCATTCCTATTATATGTCTGATAAAAAAATTGAGGGAACGCCCTGGTATGTGGTTTATCTGAATGATGAAAACTATGTGCTGGAGGAAATCCATAATTTCCGCAATATGCTGGTGGCATATGGAATCGTCTTCTTTGTCCTTCTGGCTGCCATTGCCTACTTCGTATATCACAGCATCTATGACCCGGTTCATAACATTCTGTATTCCATGCGGACACTGGATGAGAATAATCTGGCAATGAATCGTGTGGAGGATGATGGTCGTGATGAAATTCATGAACTGAGTATCAACTTCAATGACCTGCTGGATCGGGTACAGGAGCTGCTGCATACTGTGCACCAGGAGCAGGAACAGAAAAGAGAAACCCAGTTTCAGCTGCTGCAGGCACAGATCAACCCGCATTTCCTGTTCAATACCCTGAACACACTGCATTACCTTGCCATCCTGAATGAGGATAAGCCGGTCAGTGAGGGAATCACCGCCCTTGCCAGACTGCTGCGCAACACCATTGTGGACAGCAAGGAAGTTGTTACGGTGGAAGAGGAAATCGAAAATCTGAAAAATTATATCATCATTCAGAAGCTTCGCTATGGTGATGTGTTTGAAACCGTATATAATATAGATGATAACGTGCGCAGCTGTGCTATTTTGAAATTTCTGCTGCAGCCGATTGCAGAGAACAGCATTCTTCATGCCTTTGAGGAGGACAGGGAGCATCAGATTCTGACAATTCGCGCCAAGGCGGAGGGAAAATATCTGAAAATAGAGATTGGTGACAACGGCAAGGGCTTCGCTTTGGATATGCAGGAAAACCGCAATAAGAAGCTGAGTGGTATCGGCATTGGAAATATTCAGGAGCGTATTCGTCTCATGTATGGAGAAGACTATTCGATGGATATACAAAGCGTGGTAGGCACCGGTACGATTGTGACACTGCTGCTGCCGTTTAAAAAAACAGAGGGGAGGTAGGCCTCATGTACAAGGTACTGATAGCAGATGATGAGCGCTTAATCCGGATCACATTAAAAAACATGATTGATTGGAAGGCACTTGACTGTGAGGTAATCGCTACAGCAAAGGATGGGGAGGAAGCATTTCACATTTTCACGGATATTCAGCCGGAAATCGTTATTACGGATTTGAAAATGCCGGGTATGGATGGAATTGATCTGATATCCAAAATCAAGGAGGTCAATAAAAACACACAGGTGATTGCACTCAGCAATTATTCCGATTTTGAATATGTGCGGGATGCCATGAAGGCCGGTGCGTTTGATTATCTTTTAAAGGTTACGCTGGAAAAGAAGGAGCTGGAACGCATTATCACGCAGGTGAAGGAATCCTGTGTGGAAAGCAGTTTGAATGACCATGTGGAATATGAATCTGCGTTAAAGGAGCTGCAGCAATGTCTGATTCTTACCAAGAACGAGCATATTCTGAGCCGTAAGGAATTTCAGGAAGCACTGTCACAGCCGGTGTTTGAGCCCTATCAAAAGGGATTTCAGATGGCATATTTTCGCGTGGATAACATCAATCATCTGTATCGAACCAAGCTGAAGGACCATGCGGCACTGCATAAGCATCTGCAGGATTTAATACGGGAATCCATGCCGCTTGCCGTGCATCATCACCTGATTTTTATGAGCAACCATTCCGGCATCCTGATGTTTGAAAGCAGAGAAAAGCTTCGTATTCTGAATATATGCAACAGCATCATTCGAAATATCACACAGTATCTGGATATACATCTGTCCATTACATTGTCGGATATCATTGCATCACTGGATGAATTTTACGATCAGTTCGAGCTGCTTCTGAAATCACATGAGCGAAGGTTTTATGTGGGTGAGGGATGTCTGATTCAAAGCGAGGAGCATGACGCGTTTCAGGAGCTGGATATGAATGAGGTGACCTTTCATCTGGAGCTGCTGGACGCGGTTGCCGCTAAGGATTTTAATACGGTACAGCACAAGCTGAAGGAAACTCTGGAGTATATGAAATTTCATGAAATTGATCCGCATGCGGTACTGGAGTATTTCATCTTCATTTTCCATAATATAGAGGGAAATGAAATGGCACGGGGGATTCGGCAGACCTTTCCGTTTGATACGATAACAGCAAAGCTGCGACTGTGTGAAACAGCAGACAAGCTGGAGGAAATTGTCTCCTCCTCGTTTGATCAGATTGAGGCATGGATGAAGGATCAATCAAACAGACGCTATCGCCGCAAAATTCTGGAGGTTATGGAATATATTGATGCAAACCTGAACCGCAAGCTGACACTAAAGGAAATCGCAGACAGCATCGGTATGAATGAAAGCTCTTTGAGCCGCTTGTTTAAAAATGAAACCGGCGTGAATCTGAATTACTATATCAATGAGAAGAAAATGAAAAAAGCGATGGAGCTGCTGCGCGGGGAGTCCAGCATGATCAAGGATGTCGCAGCGGCGGTCGGTATGGATGACCAGCTCTATTTCAACAAGGTATTCAAGAAATACTATAATGTATCGCCAAGTGAGTTTAAAAAGAAGCTGCATCCGGATACCGAGGAATAAGTGCACACACCCTTTCATACAGTGTAGAGAGGGTGTGATTTTTTTGAAGATAGCTGTGAAGTTTCTCCTTGTACTCTCCATAATTCTTGTCTCTTTTTTTCTCTGGCTGAATATGGGCACATCCTCACCGATTTTATGGAATACGGGTAAGGAATCGGTGCAGGAGCAGGAAAAGAAGGATAAGGAAAAAGCAAAGGACAAAGAACAGACCGTACATATTACAAGACAGGACGGAACCAGTCTGAAGCTGCCGCTGGAAACATATCTGGAGGGAGTGATCGGCTCGGAGATGCCGGCTTCCTTTGAGATGGAGGCGCTGAAGGCTCAATGTGTAGCTGCCAGGACCTTTGTGACGAAGCGCGGATTTGAGGTGGATGATACCACACGGACGCAGGTTTATCACGACGATAAGCAGATGCGTCAGATCTGGGGGAGTTCGTATGATAAGATGCATGCCAGGGTTGTGAAGGCGCTGCAGGAGACAGAAGGGGAAATCATGACTTATCAGGGTGAACCGATTTCTGCTGTGTTTTTCAGTGGATCATGTGGGAAAACAGCCAACAGTGAGGAATACTGGGACAGCAGGACGCCGTATCTGCGCAGTGTGGATTCACATTGGGATAAAGAGGAAGACGGCTATGAAAAAACAGCTGTTATTTCAGAGGAGGATTTTCATACGATGCTCGGCTTTGAGAATCCGGTGAAGGAAGTGGGTAAGCCTTCCCATTACGCTTCCGGCTATGTAAAATCCATAACGATTGACCGCATTGTCTTCAGTGGCAGAGAGATTCGTGAAAAGCTGAATCTTCGCTCCTCCTGCTTTTCCATAAAGAAAACAAGCGGCGGTTATGCGGTAACAACCAGAGGCTTTGGTCATGGTCTCGGCATGAGTCAGTACGGGGCGCAGGGAATGGCGCTGGAGAAAAAGAATTACAAGGAAATACTGAAGCATTATTATACCGGCGTACAGATTGTAAAAGAATGATGTATAAAGAAAAAAGGGGCGGGCATAATCATCACTAGAGGTGATGAAATGTATAGCTATACAAAGGAAAAGAAATTTCCAAAACGCAGACTGATTGTTTCCTTAAGCTGCCTGCTGATTGCCGCAGCTGCCTTTCTGACTTATGAATATTCCATGAAGAATCCTGCAAAGGACACTTCCGTGTTTAAGGAAGACACCACGCCGGTGCTCTCGCTTCCCAGCTCAGCTGAGGAAGAAAAAGGCATCCAGCCGTTTGCGGTCAAGGCAGAGGTCGTTCTTGATTATTTTGATGGAAAGGACAGCAAGGTTGACAGTATGACAAAGTTTGAAGGCGTCTACCGAGCCAATCAGGGCATGGACTATTCCTTCAACAAAGAGGCTTTCGATGTTCTGGCAAGCTTCAGCGGCGAGGTGAGTGATGTGAAGGAAGATAATATCTTCGGCAAAAGTGTTACAATCACCAGCAAGGATCTGAGCATAACCTATCAGAGCCTGTCCGATATCACTGTGAAAAAGGGCGATAAGGTCAATCAGAAGGATCCCATTGCAAAGGCCGGAAGCAATATTTACAACAAGGAGCTGGGCAATCATCTGCATATCGTCGTAGAGAAAAACGGCAAGATTATAGATCCGGAGCTGATGTACGGCAAAACGAACGCTGAGATCAAATAGTACCCTTGCGGTACTATTTTCATATGTGAAAGCCCATCCATACATATTACGGAATTTTAAGAAAAGGAAAGGCATATTAACACTTTTACATTTCGGATTTTGTGTTATAATGGTAATTGCTTGAAATTGAGTATAAATAGCGCATGGTATGTTTGGAAACGGATATTTCTTATCTATTTCAGAATCTGTGCGGACAACTGTAAAAAATGCGGATCAAATTCTTATGGAAGAAATATGAACGCACGAAAGGAATGAAGGACTATGTTTTCAAAAGAAGTAGGAATCGACTTAGGAACAGCAAACTTACTGATGTATGTAAAAGGTGAAGGCATCGTAATTGACGAGCCTAGTGTAGTTGCGATAGATGCAGAAACAAAGAAATGTCTGGCTGCCGGGCAGGATGCGAAGGACATGCTTGGAAGAACACCGGGCAGAGTACTGGCAATCCGTCCTCTGAAGGATGGGGTTATTGCGGATTTCGAGGTAACGGAAATCATGCTGAACTTCTTTTTCAAGAAGCTGGCTATCAAGGGGATGTTTAAGCGTCCTACCATTCTGATCTGCTGTCCAAGCAACATCACCAGTGTGGAAAGAAATGCCATTCGTGATGCGGCTTATCGTGCAGGTGCGAAAAAAGTGTATATCGAGGAGGAGCCGAAGGTGGCTGCTGTCGGTGCCGGACTGGATATCGGAAAGCCAAGCGGATGCATGGTTCTGGATATCGGTGGTGGTACGACTGACGTTGCGGTGATTTCTTTAGGTGAAATCGTAAGCAGTACCTCCCTGAAGATTGCAGGGGATACGCTGGATCGTGATATTATCAAATTTGTTAAAGAAAATAAAAAGCTGCTGATTGGTGATCGTACAGCAGAGGAAGTGAAGAAACAGATCGGAACTGCATGGAAGGGCAGCATGCATGAAACGATTGAAGTAAGTGGACGTGACCTGGTAACCGGTCTGCCGACAACCATTACCCTGTCCAGTGAGGAAATTCAGGGCAGTATGGCGGAAAGTCTGCAGGATGTTGTTCGTGCCTGCAAAACGGTTCTGGAACAGACACCTCCCGAGCTAGCAAGTGATATTGTGACAAGAGGTATCGTACTGACCGGTGGCGGTGCGCTGCTGCACGGTATTGACGAGCTGCTGCGTAATGAACTGCACATTCCGGTATATGTTGCGGAGAATGCACTTCGCTGTGTGGCCGAAGGTACGGGAATTCTGCTCGAGAATCTGCATCTTGTACAATAGAAAATAAAAGCGAGGTATCTATATGGATTGGCTGAAATATCTGATTATTCCATTGGCCTTATCCGCACTGATTACTCCTTTTCTGAAAATCGTCGCCTACCGGCTGGATATTTATGCACAGGTGAATGAGCGAACCGTACATAAGGGAAAAATTGCACGTATTGGCGGTGTAGCCATTTATATATCCTTTGTCGTGTGCATGGCGGTTTTTATGAAGACGGATATGACCATCAACGGTATTCTGATTGGTGGGACAATCATGTTCATAGGCGGTCTGATCGATGATATGGTCAATCTGAAACCGAAGTATAAGCTTGCATTTGAAGTTGCTGCCGCCATCGTTTTAATGACAGTGGGAAAGGTTTCACTCGATGTGATCCGTCTGCCGATGGGAATTTCCATCGATATGGGACTGGTATCCTTTATTGTAACCTTTGTGTGGATTATCGGTATCACCAATGCGGTGAACCTGATTGACGGACTGGATGGTCTGGCAGGGGGAATCTCTGCGATTATTCTGGTTGTCATTGCATGTCTTTCCGTGATCGAGGGACGTCTGGATATCCAGACGATGTCTTTGATTCTGGCAGGGGCAACCATGGGGTTTCTGCTGTATAATTCACATCCGGCAAGTATTTTCATGGGGGACTGCGGAGCCTTGTTTCTGGGCTTTATTATATCCGCTATCTCATTGCTGGGCTTCAAGAGCTCCACGATTATGACACTGGCACTTCCGATTCTGCTGCTGGCGGTTCCCATTGTGGATACCATTGGGGCAATTTTGAGAAGAAAGCTGAGTGGGCATAAATTTTCGGAAGCCGACAAGAACCATCTGCACCATCTGCTGATGCAGCGGTTCGGACATCGCAATACGGTCATTATTTTGTATGTGGTGACTGCGCTGTTCGGCTTTACAGCGTACATCTATCTGATAAATAAAGCGACAGGATTTCTTGTTTTGTTTATCATCGCACTGGTTGTTGAGCTGTTTATCGAGTTTTCCGGGATGATATCCAAGCAGTATCACCCGTTGCTGTCGATAGCAAATACCATTCAGAAGCGTGCCAGAAAGCTGTATCGGAAATTTTCAAAGAAAAGTCCGGATACGAAACAGGAAAAATAGCAAATCTAATGCTGTAGAAATCCTTGGCATTCAGGATGAAAATAAAAAATATGAGAATTCAGAGCTGCAACCATGATTGCAGTGCTTGGATTCTCTTTTTTACATTTTGTATTTGATTCTCGTGTGATGAAAATCATATCTTTGTTTGCCATAGCGTTAAAGCAACACCGATTTCATAGCTGCGATGTCAGACATGGCTGTTGTTTTTACTATAGGCAAAGCCATTACAGAGGGGGGTATATTTTGTATTATTTTTACATTTTCCTTTCTTCTAACAGGAAACAGCTGTAGGAATGCTGCTGTGAATGACTCCATATTGTAAGAATTGTTTTTATGGGACATTTACGGCATTTTCCCTAATTATGAAGACTTTGTGGATTTTAGTAAAAAAAATATCCGCAATTTCAGGATTTTTTAGGAATTGGCCCTTTTTCTATCGTATGTATATAGTGAGGTGAGAAAAATGGAAGTTAAAAAATTATACGAAATGGTCGATGAGGATCAGAAGGAGGGTTCCCTTGGAGAGAAGGCGTATTGGAAGGATCTGTGGGAATGCTACATCGAGGAGAAGAGCATGGATTATGCATCTTTGAGTGTGAAGGAGGCGATACCGCGGCTGGTGTCGGAACAGAATCTGAGAGAACGCCGTCATGCGGGAAGCTGTGGTGAGCTTGGTGTGGATATCCGTGTTGGTGATATCTGTTACATAGATTTTGGTGAAGCATATATTTCAGAAATTGGTTATCAGCATTTTGGTCTGATTATAACAATTTTTCATAACAAGGCATTCGTTGTGCCGATGAGCGGGAATCATACGGCTTATCTGCAGGCCTACAGCAAGGAGAATCCGAAAGGGAAGCGTCATTTGATGCGCCTGGGGAAAATCAAGGGAATGAATAAGGAATCGGTTTTGTTCATCAATGATGCAAAATGGATCAATACTGCCAGAATTATTGATGTCAAAGCACATTTAAGGCGTGACAGTGAGCTGTTCCGTGAAATAAAGGACCGTGTGAAAAACTGTCTGGACTAATGCAAGGCGCTTGTTTGACGGGGAAATGCAATTTGAAGAGCTAGGGAATGTCAGGATGATGAAGAATGTTGTGGAAAAGCAGGCAAATTTGCAGAACAGACAAAATATGACAGAATCCATGCGAAATGTCTTCTACAATAACGCATGAAAGAGGTGGTTTTGTTTGGAAAAGGTGATGAACAAGAGACTGAAGGGGAAATTTTCCATTCATGCGGAGGATTTGGCCTGTGCCGGAATTTCAATAATTCTTGGTACACTGGCTTCTCCGCTTAGTTATACACTTGCATTTCTGTATGTATCCTATTCCTATATGCGTACGATCCGGGAAGCGATGATCAGCGTATTTTTTATTCTTCTGTGCTCGTTAACCAGAGGAATTCTGCCGGCGTACAGCTATGCGCTTGGCTTTGCCTGTTACTTTGTGATTATTCATATGGTTAAGGTGATGAATCAGAATTTATACCAGTGGATGCCGTATCTGACAGCACTGTTAAGTGCGGCGTTCAGTGTCCAGCAGTATGGACTGCACAATACGGCTGTGATTCTGCCGGTACTGAGCTTTGTGTTGATGCAGGAGCTGTTTGCGGATTATCAGTGGATTCAGAAGGGGATGCTGCATAATGCCTGCATGCGGGGGATCCTGCTGTTTACCATCGGCTTATTGGGGGTGGAGCTGTTACCAGTATATGCACAGGAGGTCATTATGATTACCATGCTGCTGATTGCTTTATCAAGCAATGCATGGATCACAGTGACTGTGGCGCTGATGATATATTTCCTGCTGGATATCCGTGTGCTGCCGGCACTTGTCCTTACGGTTCTTTTAAGTGTTTTGAAAAAGGATCGCAAGAGTGCCATGCTGCTGTTGCTGGGGGCATGCTTCCTGTATCCGGATAATACAGAGGATTTGATATATCTGCTGCTGTGTATGAGCGGTGTTCTGCTTGTACCGGCGAATGCAGCTTCCCTGCATATGAGTACGGAGCTTCAAAATGAACAGGAGTACCGGCTTTCTCAGACGAGTATGCTAAAGCGGCAGATGCAGAATTATGCCAATATCTTTCAATCCCTGTCGGAATATTATGCACAGATCAGTGATGTGCAGGCTGAACTGCTTGCCAATATGTCCAACGCTTTGCAATATAATGCAGACGCCATACGAAAAATAGACGGCTACGAAAAGGATACGGTACGTGTCGCCAAGGCGCTGGAAGGCTATCAATATGATGTGCGTGAGCTGAGTATTGAAGAACCGAAGGAGGGCTGTATACAGGTTTGTGTGGAAATAGCAAATATCAAACGCGGAGAAATACGAACCACGCTGCTTCCGCTGCTTGAAGTCCTGCTTCACCGCAATCTGCAGATCGCGGACATTCGCAATCGAAAATTCATGCGCGGCTATCATTCCATCACCGTCTGTGATGATATTCCCTTTGCCATTGATGCCTATGCGGACAGTGTAAAAAACTCCTACACCTCCAGCGGGGACACCTTTTCCATCTTCAGATTTCGTCAGAGTGTGGTGTGCATGATTTCGGATGGTATGGGAAACGGTGAGCGTGCTGCCCAAAGCTCACGCCTGATTACGAATATTTTCCAACGTATGATGGTCAGTGGAATTCCACAGGACAGCGCCATCAAATGTATAAACAAGCTGATTCAAAGCGATACCTATGCAACGCTGGATGTCATCTGCTTTAACCGTTCACAGGGGGTTGCCTACATATCAAAATCCGCAGCCTGTCCGACATTTCTGCTGCGGGATGATCAGATATATGAAATTAACGGCAGTGCGTTGCCTGTGGGAATCATCAGTCAGATGCAGCCGGACTGCTTCCAGGTTGATGTAAAGGCAGGGGATGAATACCTTATGATATCCGATGGCATATATATGAATGAGATTTATAAATGGCTCAATCAGAGGACACAGACAAGTGTGAAGGCGGATGTGGAAAGCTTTACGGAGCTGTTAAAAAAGACAAGACGTAAGGACGATTCTACGATTGTACTGGCCAGAGTGGATGAGGTATAGGAAACTGTGCCAGCTTAAAGATATTAGAAACTCCGTGAAATTACGTTTGCGATAATTAAAGCTCAGTGCTGTATTTATAGAATACTGTATAAAGTAATCATAACAACGAAAATGTTATATTACCAGCCTGTTTCCTTTAAAATTTATATGATAGTATATAGGTGTAAGAGGAACGATAGGGGTTGGTAGTAATGGTTATACATAACCTTCACGCTTTGAAGCACAGGAGCATGAAGATGCTTGAAGACAAAGAAAAACACTTAAAATTCCGAATATGGGTTTCTGTGATATGTATGGTCTGCTTATGCGGATGCTCTAGTGCAGGTGAGAAACTAAAAATAGAAGTAACGCAACAACCTGTCGTAATGGAGTCCCATACGAAAGCATTATTAGATAAACAGATACTGTCATTTTCGCTAACGCAGCCGGTGAGTGAGGGATACAGTGTTGCTTATGAAGGAAATTGTGTCATAAACGCAGATGGAACACTTGATCGTGAGAATGAAGTCACCGTTTTTACATCCATCATGAAGGAGAATACCGTGCTGGCGAATGATACCAAACACATTGGAATCGCCAATATAGATAGTAACCTGACGATACAGGATGAAAATACCTTGTTGCTGATAACCACAGTACACTATGACGATCCTGATGGAGATGTTATATTTCATTATCTGGAGCATATGACACTTGCTGTGAAGCAGAATAAGGGAACTTACCATATCGAAATAACTGAGGTGACCATGGCATAGCGTGATAAAGAATTAGTATGGGAGTGCTTATAATAGGGCATTCCTTTTCTTAGCTATTCTAAACGCAAATCATGCAGAATTTGATTCTATCTGAATTTCATATCTACTTCTTTGCTTTGTTGTAAGGGAATTTGTATTAGGCTTCATCATACATGAAATTCATACCCACCTGCATGATATAATGTAGAAAGAGTATGATATAATAAAGCTATGCAGACAGGAGCTGATAATATGAAAGCTTTGCCAATCGGTATAGAAAATTTCAAAGAAATGATTGATCATCAATATTATTATGTCGATAAAACAAACTTTATCAAAGATGTATGCAATGAAAAAGTCGCGTTATATACAAGACCGAGGCGATTTCACCGAAATAGTGTCGATACCTTTGGTATCCGACAAGAGGCGCGCTAGTAGCGGGAAAAACCTTGAATATGAGTAGGCGCTGCCCGCCCAGGCGTGCTGTATTATTTCTTTTCGATCAAACAAAAGGAAAGCGCTTATCTGTTTGAGGGATTGGATATCACAAAAGATGCGCAGGTTATGAAACTACAGAATCAGTATCCGGTTATTTTTCTTACTTTAAAAGATATGAAAAATAATACCTTTGAAAAACAACTGACAATGTTTTCCTATCTGATGCAGGAAATCATTAGAAATAATCATGAATTGCTAACAAGTGAGCGGATCAATGAATTTGACAAGGAGCGAATGAAAAGTTTATACCATGGTGCACAAAATGAAGTGGAGCTGCAAAATGCTTTAAGATTCATTTCGGGATGTCTGGAACAACATTATCAAAAGCAGGTAATCATACTCATCGATGAATAGGCGCTGCCCGCCCATGGCGTGATGTCCCTTTACAGAATGCCTATTTGAACGGTTATTATGATGATATGGTTGCTTTCCTTGGAAATGTATTCAGTGCTGCTTTAAAAACAAACAATGCCTTAGAGAAAGGGATACTGACAGGCTGTTTAAGGATTGCGAAAGAATCGACACCACAGGCAGGCTTTAGCCTTTTTACCGGACTGAATAATTTTAAGGTACTTTCTATTTTTGATGAAACCTCCAAACAGCGATTTGGCTTCACGCAGAATGAAATCGATTCCTTGTTGCTTGATTATCAGGCAAATGAATATCAGGGGCAGGTGAAGGAATGGTAGGCGCTGCCCGCCCATGGCGCGATGGCTATCAGTTTGGAAACTGTGAAATTTACGCTACTAGCGGACAGAGTCTAACCCGTGGAGTGTTTTGATGTATCTTGATAAATTGATGAAAACGGATAAACAAACACCGGAGTCTTTTTGGGCGAATACGAGTGGAAATGATATTATCTATCGCTACGTAAAAGAAGCAAGCTCTAAAATGAGAGAAGAATTCGATATACTGGCATCAGGCGGAGTTATTGAAAAAACAATCAAGGATAATATAACGTATAGGGAATTGGATCAAGTTAATAATATTTACAGCTTTTTACTGTTTACCGGTTATCTGAAAGCTGTTCAATGCACGGATCAAGAGAAGGGAATCTACCAGTTGATGATTCCAAACAAGGAAATCAATCGGATTTATACGATGATCTTCCGTGAATGGTTTGAACAGCAGGTAATGCAAAACAGTATAAAATTTGCAGAAGCGCTGATGGTAGAAGATGTGAAAGCGGCTAATAAAGTACTGAACGATGTTTTATTTCAGTCAATCAGCTATTTTGATTACAATGAAAGGTTCTATCATGGTGTTTTAATAGGCATGTTAAATGACTATCAGGTAGTGTCTAATCAGGAATCAGGAGAAGGCAGGTTTGATCTTGCTGTTCTTCCGGCATATGCCAAAGAAAGAGGCCTGTTGTTTGAAGTAAAGGTGGTAAAAAATATGGAACATATGGAAATAGCCGCAGAACAGGCATGCCGGCAGATAAAAGATAGGAAGTATCTGGAAGGTCTGTATAAGAAAGGCTATACAGATATCGTCGCATACGGAATCGTCTTTTGTAAGAAATCCTGTCTGATTGTAAAAGCAGAATAGCAGTCTGTCTGAGATTTCAGGATATAAAAGCAGGTGTTGGATGATGAATATCCCTCATCTGTTTTTTCATAGACAACGTGTTCGTTTTCTACCAGTGATATGATAAATTCACGTGGCTATTTATTTTTCATATTGCCTAATGATCGTATTTACCGTATAATAGCCGCATGAAACAAATGAAGAAACTGGAAAAAGGAACCTATATCATCGGTGTCAGCGGAGGCCCGGACTCTATGGCATTGCTGGATATGTGCAGAAAAGAAGGATTCCAGCTGGTAGTCGCGCATATGAATTATAAGAAGCGTGATACGGCGGATCGGGATATGGAACTGGTGCGCAGCTATTGTGCACGTTTTCATATTCCCTTTGAAGCGAGACTGCAGACAAAGCCCTGTGTGGGCAACTTTCAGGCGTTTGCCAGAGAAGAGCGCTATCGTATGTATCGCGAGCTTTTACAGAAGTATCAGGCGGCTGCCGTATTGCTGGCACATCATTTGGATGACCATCTGGAAACCTATCTCATGGCAAAAGAGCGCGGCAGTATGAAGGAATATCTCGGTATACAGGAGGAAGCATGCATCATGGGCTGTACCATCATCCGTCCGCTAATGGCGTATAGCAAACGGGAACTGGAAGCATACTGTAGAGAGAATGCCGTGCCTTTTGGAATTGACGAAAGCAACCTTACGGATCACTATGCAAGAAACAGAATCCGGCATGAGATTGTGGATAGAATGTCGGAAAAGGAAAAAGAAGCGCTGATGGAAACCATTTCCCGGGAAAACATGCGCATGCAGCAGCTGCGTGCGGATTGCCGTGCGTTTTTAAACAGCTGGGACGGAAGTCTGAAAAAACTGCGGGTACTGGACAGCTATTTTCTGGAACAGGTGCTGATCACCTGGATTCATGATACATGCAGCTGTTATCTGTCCATGCATGAAATTCAGGTGCTGCGGGAGCTGATTATGAACAATGCAAACTATTGGACACGCGATATCGCCGGCGGGTATGATATATACAGTGAATACGGAAAGCTGGTAATTGATACCAGTGAGGAAATCAGCTATTCCTATGTATACGATCATGCAGTATTTGAGAAAACCCCGTACTTTGAAACAGCTCCTCACGGAACAGGGGTTGAGGCGGTTACTCTGCAGGCAACAGACTGGCCGATAACCATAAGAAATGCACAGCCGCAGGACGCCATACAGCTTCGATTCGGCGTAAAAAAGCTGAACCGCTGGTTCATAGACCGCAAAATTCCCAAAAAGGAACGCAAATTATGGCCGGTTGTTGTGAATGCTGCGGGAAATGTGATTCTGGTGCCTAAAATTGGCTGTGATATTGCACATTTTTCTAACAATCCTACGCTATTTGTGTTAAAATAGTAGATAGCTGTATTAGGAGGATTTTGCATGCACGACGTAGTTGAAAAAGTATTGGTGTCCGAGGAAGACATCGTAAAAAGAAGTATGGAATTAGGAAAACAAATCAGTGATGATTACCGCAAAACAGGGAAGGCACCGCTGCTGGTAGCCTTACTGAAGGGAAGTGTTCCTTTTCTTGCAGAGCTGATTAAGCATATAGATTTGGATATCCAGTTTGACTTCATGGATGTATCAAGCTATGAAGGAACAGAGTCCATCGGAGATATTAAAATTGTCAAGGATCTGGACTGTTCAGTAAAGGGCGTACCGATTCTGCTTGTGGAGGATATCGTTGATACCGGACGCACGCTGAAGGAAGTGACACGTCTGTTGAAAAACAAAGGGGCAAGCGATGTAAAAGTCGTTTCTCTGTTAGATAAACCGGATCGTCGTGTTGTAGATATAACTGCAGATTATGTAGGTTTTGAGATTCCCAACGAATTTGTTGTGGGCTTCGGTCTTGATTATGACCAGCATTACCGCAATCTGCCTTATATAGGAGTACTGAAACCTGAAGTATACAAATAAAACGTTAGGAGGACGATTGAATGAACAATAAAAAGTTTATAAGCTTTCTACCTTATATCTTAGTCCTTGGTATTATGCTGCTTCTGATTTCCTATGGATCAGAGGGTAATACAAAAAACTTTAACTATAACGAATTTATGACAAAGGCAAATACCATGACATTCACCAAAGCGGAAATGTCAATGGGAACTACCGTTATTGATGTAAAAGGGTCGTATAGTGAGAAAGGCAAAGATGTAAACTTCACCGTTCGTGTGCCAAATACGGAAAAGAATGTTTCCTATCTGACAGACGTATTCAAAAAAAGCAAGAGTACCAATTTAACAGTAAGCGATCCAAACAGGGAAAGCCTGTTAATGAAATTCCTGATGAATGTGTTCCCGTTCCTGCTGATTGCAGGTGTGGCGTTCTTCATGTTCTCTAAAATGAACGCGGGAGGAAACAATAAGGCATTTGAATTCAGTAAATCCCGTGCAAAGATCGAAGGAAATATCAAGGTTCGCTTCAAGGATGTTGCGGGCTGTGATGAGGAAAAAGAAGAGGTTAAGGAAATCATCGACTATCTGAAGGATCCAAAGCGGTTCACAGATATGGGTGCCCGTATTCCGAAGGGCATGCTGATGGTAGGTCCTCCAGGTACCGGTAAGACGCTGCTTGCCAAGGCAGTAGCAGGAGAGGCAGATGTACCGTTCTTCTCTATTTCCGGTTCTGATTTCGTTGAAATGTTTGTCGGTACCGGTGCGAGCCGTGTCCGTGACATGTTTAAAAAAGCACAGCAGACTGCACCGTGTATCGTCTTTATTGATGAGATTGACGCCGTCGGAAGACAGCGTGGAGCCGGTATGGGCGGTGGAAACGATGAGCGTGAACAAACCCTGAACCAGCTGCTTGTTGAAATGGATGGTATGGGTGAGAATAAGGGTATTGTAATCATTGCGGCTACCAACCGTCCGGATGTTTTGGACCCTGCGTTGCTGCGAAGCGGACGATTTGATCGCCAGATTACAGTGAACCTGCCGGATAAGCGTGGACGCTATGAAATTTTGAAGGTACACGCAAGAAACAAAAAGCTGGCGCCGAATGCAAATCTGGAGGGTCTGGCAAAGCGGACACCGGGCTTCTCAGGTGCCGATTTGGAAAACGTGTTGAATGAGGGTGCTATATTAGCTGTACGTGATAAACGTAAGGTAATTACAATGGAGGATCTTGACGAGGCTATTGACCGTGTTATGATGGGGCCTGCCAAGAAATCCAAGAAATATACAGACAGAGAAAAACGCCTGGTAGCCTTCCATGAGGCAGGGCACGCTGTTATCGGCTTGAAGCTGGATGACGCAGACAAGGTGGAAAAGGTTACGATTATTCCGCGTGGTGAAGCAGGCGGCTATAACCTGATGACACCGAAGGAAGAAAAAATGATGCCGACAAAGGCAGACTTCATGGCACAGATCACCGGCTTAATGGGTGGACGTGTTGCTGAAGAGGTTATGTTTGATGAAGTATCTGCCGGAGCAAGCAATGATATTCAGAAGGCTACAAAAATTGCAAAGGCTATGGTTCGAAGCTGGGGTATGTCCTCTCTGGGACCGATTCAGTATGATGATGGTACCGGAAATGTATTCCTGGGCAGAGATTATGGCAGCGGAAGCAATTATTCCGGTGAGATTGCATATGAAATCGACAAGGAAATCCGTAAGATTATCAATGAATGCTACGATCGTGCAAAACAGATTATTGAGGATAACAAGGATTTGCTGACATTGATTGCAGAAACGCTGATTGAGGAAGAAACCATCACCAGCGAACAGATTTACAATCTGATGAATTATGGTAAGCTGATTTCTCCTGAGGATGAAGTACGTGCAGCGGAAGCAAAAGCCAAAGCGGCCGAGCAGAAGCTGAAGGATCTGGAGGCAGGCATTACACAGGAAGATACTGCTGAGGAAGTGCACGAAGACGTACAGGATTCAAAGGAGCCGGATATTGATTTTGATGCAGCCTTAAAAGAGCTGACTAAAAACGATTACGACGAACATAAGGAATAGTAAAACAGAGTCATGCGAGCGGGTAAACGTTCCATGACTTTTTTCAATGAATCAAAGCTATATTTAGCATTATATGGTAATCCAATGAATGGAAAGGGGAACTTTATCCCCGCAATCAATTAGATATACCCGAAATAGCAGGCATGAAAATCGGTATCGTCAACATTATGGTGAATGATGAAACAGACTATGCTTTAGGCTGTATGCATAGCCCTTACTTATTAAAATGAAAATTCATATAGTAGAAATAAATGGACAAAAATTTCATAAAATTATTCTATTGAGCAAATTATCTGATATTTTACATGAAAAATCACAAAATACAACCGTTTACAGTGAAATTAGTTTCATCAGTTTAAGAAAAAAGGATACTGCACCCTGAATGGACTGTAAGTGTTTACATTAAAAAAGGTACAGGATATACTATACGAGAACTTGATAGGAGGAAAACTTATGAGTAAGCATATTGTAGCAATTACAGCATGTGCAGCAGGTATTGCACATACGTACATGGCTGCGGAATCTCTGGAGCAGGCAGGGAAGAAACGTGGGGATTCTGTACGTGTAGAAACACAGGGGTCCATTGGAGCGGAAAACGTTCTGAGTGAACAGGAAATCAAACAGGCAGACGTTGTCATCGTGGCAGCTGATATTGATATTGATTGTGCCCGCTTTGCTGGAAAACGTGTCATGAAGGTAAGAAGCGTGGATGCAATCAAGGATGCCAACGCATTGATTGAACGTGCATTAAACGAGGCAACGCTGTATGGCGAAAAAGGAAGCAAGGCGGGAAACATCACACTGGGGAAAACGGAAAATCCGATTATCAAACACATTATGAGCGGTATTTCCTACATGGTCCCGATGTGTATTGCCGCAGGTTTACTGCTGGCGATTGCGAATGTATTTGCATTTCAGAAGGACGATCTGGGTAGAATTGTAAACTGGGGCTTTGATAACAAAACAGCGATGGGCTACTTTATGCAGAAGCTGTTCATGGTGGGACAGACAGGCTTCAAGCTGATGATTCCACTGTTCGCAGGCTTTGTTGCGAAATCCATCGCAGACAAACCGGCAATCGCTCCGGCTATGATCGGTGCCTATATTGCCAACGATCCTGAATTTCTGGGAACACAGACAGGCGGTGGTTTCCTGTCTGCGATTCTGGTTGCATTCATCGTAGGATATTTTGTAAAGGGGATGAAGCGTATTCCCTGGCCGAAAATCGTGCAGCCACTTACCGGTATTATGATTATTCCGTTCGTATCCACTCTGGTGATTATGATTATCGTTCTGTTTTTGATCGGTCAGCCGATTGCATTCGCAATGGATGCATTATACAGCGGACTGACAACACTGAATGAACAATATGCGGCAGCTCCATTTATTATCGGGGCGATCATTGGGGCAATGGTCGGCTTTGACTTCGGCGGTCCGGTAAATAAGACGGCATTGATTTTCGGAACAGCTGTATTTACGGATACAATGACCAAATACGGTGTACAGGGTGCCAACTTCGTGCCGCAGAGTGCCACACAGGCAGCGATTTCCGTTGCGCCGCTTGGTATCTGGCTAGCATCTGTGATTTTCAAAAACAAATTCTCAAAAACTGAAAAGATTTCTGCGACAAGCGCCTTCGGCATGGGAATGGTCGGTGTAACAGAAGGGGCGATTCCCTTCGCTGCAGCCAATCCGCTACAGATGATTACCGCAAGTGTGGCAGGCTCTGCACTGGCAGGAGGTCTGGTAGCTTTGACAGGCTGTAAATTTTATGGCGGTATCGGATCACCGCTGGGAACCTTTATCGGATATATCGAACAGCCGATACCCTTTATCACCTGGATTCTCTGTGTACTTGCAGGGATTGTGGTAACGGCATTGATTATCGGCTTCTGGCGAAAACCGGTTGTAGAAGAAAACGAGTAACAGGAGGCAGTTATGGATAAGAGTGTATTTGACAGGCATCATATTCAGTTTGATACAGAAGCGAAAACACAAAAGGAAGCCTTTCATGTGATTGCACACGCAGCATATGAAGCAGGCTATGTAAAGGATGAGAATGCTTATTTTGAAGGTATGTGTGAGCGTGAAAAAGAGGCGACAACCGGCTTTCAGGATGGGATCGCTATACCGCACAGCAAGCATGCGACCTGCATAAAGCCGGGAATCTTCCTTGTGAAATTTGAACACCCGATTGCATGGAATGCGCTGGATGGTGAGCCTGTACAGGTGGCACTGGGGCTTACGATTCCAGAGGATGGCGGTGATGTGCATCTGCGTATCCTGAGCAAGCTGGCACGCAAAATGATCAGTGAGGAATTCCGAACGGCACTGAAAACCGGAACTGATGTTGATGCGCTGTATGAGGTGATCGCTGCAGTGGAGCTGTAAGCGATAGATAGCTATGAAGAAAATGCATGTGTATTCTCATACACATTGGGATTATGAATGGTATTTTACCGCAAGTGAATCCATCATACAGCTGATTTATCACATGGATGAGGTGATTTCCGCACTGGAAAGCGGAACACTGAAGACCTATTTACTGGATTCTCAGGTGAGTATTCTGGAGGAATATCTGCATATGATGCCTGAAAAAGAGCCTGTGATACGCAAGCTGGTAGAAGAAGGAAAGCTGATGATCGGACCCTGGTATACCCAGAGCGATGAACTGATCATCAGTGGAGAAAGCCTTGCGAGAAATCTGTGGTATGGGATAAGCTATGCAAGAGAACTGGGTAACTGTATGATGATCGGTTATCTGCCGGATTCCTTTGGACAAAGCAAGGATATGCCCAAGCTGTATAACGGCTTTGATATTCGCGAAGCTCTGTTCTGGAGAGGAGTTCCCAATGATGTATGTAAACAAAGAGAATTTTACTGGCACAATACTGATGGAAGTGAAGTGCTGTGCTATCATATCCGGGACGGATACTTCTATGGTGGAAATCTGATTTACACCGATGATGTGGATAAGGTGGAAAACCGTGTTTTGAACGGTGCCTCCACAACCCATCAGCTGCTTCCTCTGGGAGGGGATCAGCGTTATGTGGATTTCAATCTGCAGGAGCGTCTGAACTATTACAACGAACGCTCCACACATGATATTCAATATTTTGAAAGCGATTTGGAAAGCTTCTTTAAAGAGCTGCGAGAGGAGGAAGGACTGCCGCAGATTACGGGCGAGTTTATTGATGCCTCCGTTTCCAAGATTCACCACTCCATTTATTCCTCACGCTATGATCATAAACAGCTGAATGATATAATTGAACGACGCATGATTTATCAGCTGGAGCCATTTATGGTTATGCAGATGCAGATGAGGATCAAACCCAAAACCTCACTCCTGAGGAAGCTGTGGAAGAAGGTGCTTTTAAACCATGCGCATGACAGTGCCTGCGGCTGTAACAGTGATGCTACCAACGATGCCATCCTGCAAAGATTAAGGGACTGTGATCAGATGAGCTCGATGCTTTTGGATTATCAGGTACGCAAGCTGAGTGAATCCATCGAGGGAATCCGTGAACAGGATCTGGTGTTCTATAATACGCTGCCATATACTAGAGATGATGTATACCAAGTGTCTGTATCCACGAAAGCAAGGCACTTCCGTATTGTGGATGAAGCCGGCTGTGAGGTTGTTTATGACTGTCTTGGGACACAGCGTGTATACAGCGGAAGCATACGCAGGGATCCGTCTGTATACGATGAGGATTTGTATTATTATCAGAGTGATATCCGTATTGCCATGACGATGAAGCCAATGAGTATGCGTATACTGCATCTGGAAGCATGTGAGCACACGGAACAGCTGCAGGAATGCAGTGCTCTTGAAAATACATTTTATAAGATTACCATGGAAAACGGCAGTCTGCGACTGCTGGACAAAGCAAACGGGAAAGTTGTTGAGGATTTCCTGTATGTAGAGGACAGCGGAGATGAGGGAGATACCTATGATTACTCCTGGCCGGCGCATGACCATATCTATACGCTTCACTTTCAGGATGCACAGGCAGAATGGAAGCATGGAGCACTTGCGGATACGCTGGTATTGCATGGAGCATGGCAGCTTCCCGAGAATTTGCAGGAGCGTGTTGATGGGAAATGCAGTCAGGATATCGCATATACGCTTTGTATACAGCTGCATCAGGCCTCAGATGTATTACAATGTGAAATGACCATTGACAACACGGCGATGGAGCATCGCATGCGTGTGATTTTACGTGGTTTAAGCAGCTCATCCTGCAGTATTGCAGACACCCCGTTCGGTACCATTCAAAGAGCACATGATCCCAAGCACATGGAGGACTGGAAGGAGGCTGGCTATCGTGAGGAGCCTACGCCGATTTATCCGATGCTGCACCATGTATCGAATGGAACAAACCAGGTGCTGACTTGTTTCTGTAAGGGAATAAAGGAATATGAAATCCTGAAGCATACCGATATCGCACTGACACTGTTTCGCAGCGTACCATTGCTTGGACGTCCGGATTTGAACCGCCGTCCTGGAATTGCGAGCGGAAATGAATTTAAATATATACCGACACCGAAATCAGAGCTGCGGCAGACCATGAGCTTCTCCTTTGCCCTGTGCCTGCGGAATGGATACGATGCTATGGAAGTGCAGAAAACATGGCTGCGCTATGCGAATGATGTCCTGTTTTATCAGCTGCAGGAGGTCAACCGCTTTGTGAATACACAGAAATACTTTGTAACTCACCCGTATCCGAATGCGGTAAAACCTCTGCATAGCGCTATTCTCAATATGGATAAAAGTGACTGCCTGCAATTTTCTTCCCTGTATCCGCTGGATGATAAACAGGCGATTCTGCGGGTATATAACAGTCGCAATGAGATGGTAAAGGAAGATTCACTGTGTTATACAGGAGAAACCATACAGCAGACGAATATGCTGCATGAGCCGATCGCTGACTGTGAAGCTGAACAACACCCTGTGACGCTGTCAAACATACAGCCGGAGGAAATCAGAACCTATAAAATCATCGTGAAATAGAGTATAATACCGGTAGCGATGGAGGAATGCATATGGAAAAGGAAATTCTTTTAAGAATCAATCTGGCAAAGGTTAATTTCACCTATGTGGAAGAAACGATTGCACAATATTTCACAGACGGGAGAAAACCGCTCACGATTCACGAGCTCGCAAGAGAGCTTTCTATTTCCAGCTCCTCCATTACACGCTTCTGTAAGAAAATCGGACTGAACAATTTCAAGGAGCTGATGTATCTGTATGAGCAGCATCTGAATATGCAGAATGCGCCGCAGATTTCTAATATTTCATTGGATTTACAGAGTGAATATTTCCGCATCTTTCATCTGGTGGATCAAAACTTTGATGCCAAGGCGATGGAGCAGGTATGCAGATATATTTATGAGCATCGCATTATCAACATCTTTGCATTCGGACTGAGTGCTACTGCAGCAGAGGACTTTCGTTTCCGTTTTTCCCGCCTCGGTAAATTTATAGAGGTCATTCATGATAAGGATGCCATCAAAATGAGCTCGCGGGTATTGCAGAAGCAGGATCTGGTTTTTATCTTCACCCTGCGCGGGAATACCTATCTGGAGGAGCTTGCCGCAGAGCTGACATTACGGGGAATTCTTGTGGTAAGCATTCTGGGAAATCAGAACAGCCGCCTGAAAAAGCTCAGTGATGTTGTTCTGTATACCTCATCGCTGTCCGGGGAGGAGTCCACCGGGATGATATCCGGTCAGATACCGATTTTAATCATGATCGATATGCTGTACTACCATTATGTACGCACCTACAGCGACGCTTTGACAAACTGGGCAAGTACAGAGGAGATTTTAAAGGATCGAAAGGAATAGACATAGAAAAGCTGCAGATATGCAGTTGTTACAGCTTCACATAGAAAGGCTCTCTCCCATGGAGAGGGCCTTCGATGCAGTCGGCATTTTTCACATAGGAATATCGCATGCCATGCAGATAATTCTCGGTATGGAAGCATAGTATTGCCGCATTATGAAGCGAACGAATTTTACGATATAGGAAGCGCATGCCGTAGTGCTTTATAGAAATAACTTTATAAGGAGGAAGCTTATGCTACAATTTCCGAAAGGATTCTATTTTGGAAGTGCCACCAGCGCAACACAGAGCGAGGGGGCATCAGCCATTGATGGCAAAGGAAAAAATATATGGGATATCTGGTTTGAACAGGAGCCCGAGAAATTTCATGACAGAATCGGGCCGAAGGAGGCTTCCGGATTCTATACACAGTATCGGGAAGATATTCGACTCTTGAAGGAAACAGGACACAATTCCTGCCGGATTTCCATTAGCTGGAGCCGTATGTTTCCAAGAGGGGATGGTGAGCTGAATCCGCTTGCCGCAGCACATTATCATAATGTCATTGATGCCTTTCATGAGGAAGGCATTGAGGTCATGATCAATCTGTTTCATTTTGATATGCCGGCGGAATTGCAAAAGCAGGGGGGCTGGGAAAGCGATCATGTTGTGGATGCCTATGTGGAATATGCACGTACCTGCTTTTCTCTCTATGGGAAAAAGGTACGGCGCTGGTTCACCTTCAATGAACCGATCGTTCATGTGGAGTGCGGGTATCTGAACGGCTTTCATTATCCATGCCGCCATGATATGAAGGCTGCTGTACAGGTGGCTTATCATACGGCACTTGCCAGTGCCAGAGCAGTGCAGGCCTTCCATGCGATGTGTGATGGGAAAATCGGCATTATCTTAAACCTGACCCCGAATTATCCACGCAGTCAGGCAAAGGAGGATGTCGAGGCATCCCGCATTGCAGAGCTGTTTTCTGCTCGAAGCTTTCTTGACCCCGCTGTTCTTGGAGTATATCCGAAGGAGCTGGTGGAGCTGTTGAAGGAGCATACGCTTTTGCCGGACTATGAGGAACAAGAGCTTGCAGTCATAAAGGAAAATACCGTGGATTTTCTCGGAGTGAATTATTATCAGCCGATCCGTGTCAAAGCGAAGGAAACACCGGTGGACCCTGCAGCGATGATAACGCCGGAGAGCTTCTATGATTTCTATGAAATGCCAAACCGAAGAATCAATCCCTATCGCGGATGGGAAATCTATCCGAAGGGGATGTATGATATTGCAACCAACATTCGTACCAAATACGATAATATCGAATGGATGATAACGGAAAACGGAATGGGCGTTGAAAACGAAGCACGGTTTATCAAGGATGGCAGAATTGAGGATGACTACCGAATTGATTTCTATAAGGAGCACCTTACCTGGCTGCATAAGGGAATTGAGGAAGGCAGTAACTGTATCGGCTACCATGTATGGACGGGCATTGACTGCTGGAGCTGGCTGAATGCATATAAAAACCGCTACGGACTGATTTCTATTGATTTGGAAACCGGAAAGCGTACGATAAAGAAAAGTGGCTGCTGGTTCCGCGAGCTGGCAGAGAAACGGGGGTTCTAATGGATACGTATCTTTGTTTTGACATCGGAGGAAGCTCTCTGAAATGTGCAGCTGCAGATGAGGAAGGAAGGCTTTTCCATACCAGATCCTATCCTATGAGCGCAGACATAGAGGGACTGCTCGCATATATGAAAGCATATAAGAAGGATATCACCATGCAGGGTGTCGACTTGTCCGGTGTGGCAATCAGCTCCTGCGGGGCAGTGAATTGTGACAGCGGCGTGATCGGCGGAAGCAGTGCAGTTCCCTTTATCCACGGCTTTTCGTGGAAGGAAAGGATACAGAGGGAGCTGGGACTGTGCTGTGAAATAGAGAATGATGCGAACTGTGCTGCATTATCGGAATTGTTTTACGGCAAGGCGAAGAACATACAGGATATGGCGTTTCTGGTGATTGGAACCGGTGTGGGTGGTGCAATCGTAAGAAATCGTAACATTTGCCATGGAGCGCATCGCTATGGCGGTGAATTTGGCATGATGCTGGTAAAGCAGCCGGACGGCAGTGTCCAAAATTTCAGTCTGTGTGCCTCTACCTCGAGTATGGTGCGCAAAATGGAGGCTTTGACAGCGGAAGAATGGAATGGTGTGCGGATTTTTGAAGAAGCACAGCAGGGATATGAACTGTGCAGCAAGGTTATTCAGACCTTTTATGAGGAGCTTGCCTTTGGTGTCTTCAATGTGCAGCATATGCTGGATCCGGAAATGATTCTGTTTGGGGGTGCAATCAGTGCACGAAGGGATTTTACACAGCGAATCATGGAAGCGTATGAGAAGCTGCAGAAGGGGCTGGATTTTGCAACACTGACACCGCGTTTGGAATGCTGTACGTATCGGCAGGATGCCAATCTGCTGGGGGCGCTTGCGCATTACCGGCAGCGTAGGGGATTGGCAGAATAAGGAACAGGAAGGAGATTGTCAGAATTTCCTCCTTTTTATTCACAAAAGTTTTTTTGAGCACGCTGGAATTTTCATAATGATGCTTTTATATTTCAGCTTCACAGTGTGCAGAATGGCTGCGTGCAAATTGCGCTGTTTCTGCGTCCGCAGCCATGCTATACTATAGATGCGCAAAAAGAGAATAGTAAGGTTTCAGCTTTTGATAAATCACAATGAGCATTTAAGGACAGTGAAATGTCTTTGACCATGCGAAGTGCGTCTGTATAAATGCAAAACCTTTTCGTAAGGTACTGCGGCAATTGGCACACAAACTTTCAAGTCATCATGCAAGATGCAGGACACAGGTTTCATCCTACTTCTGCCTTTTCAGCACACGAACAGCTTTTACAGCGCTTATCCGGATGCAATATCTTACAAGAGAATATCATTTTTTTTATGTTACCATACATACAGCGACAGAAAGAAGGAATGGGCATGGCAGCATTGCAGGAGCAGCGACACATCTATTATGATAAAGACCTTCAGATCGAGGCGTATAATTTAAGTGGAATCGTACAGAAATTTCCTGTTCACTTTCATGAATTTTATGTAATCGGATTTATGGAGGGTGGAAAACGTCATCTCTGGTGTCGAAATCAGGAATATGATACACAGCGCGGAGATGTTATTTTATTCAATCCGCGTGAAACACATAATTGTGCGCCGGTAGCCGGAGAGGTTCTGGATTATCGTGCAATCAATGTTCCTGTAGATGTCATGGATAAGGCAGTAAAGGAGATAACCGGGAAACACATCCATCTTCAGTTTAAGGATACGCTGATTCCACAGGCAGAGCTGGCACTGTCCATTCGTGAGCTGTATGATGTTATCGTATCACAGAGCAGTCTGCTGGTACGTGAGGAGGCCTTTTACTTTCTGATTGAACAGCTGCTGGAAGAACATATGGTTCCAGTAGAGGCAAGCAGAGAGCTTACGGAAGCGGTGAAGGCTATGAAGGAATATCTGGATACGCATTATGAAGAATCCATTTCTCTTGATACACTTTCAAAGATTAGCAAGATGAGCCGCTATCAGCTGCTGCGTCTGTTCACCAGAGAGGTTGGTGTTTCTCCATATCGTTATCTGCAATCCATTCGGATCGCAAAAGCAAAGCGTCTGCTGGAACAGGGTGAAGCAATCGGTAAGCTTGCGCTGGATTGCGGGTTTTCCGATCAGAGCCATTTTACAAACTACTTTAAAAGCTTTATCGGTATAACACCAAAGCAGTATCAGAGTATATTCACACAGAAAAGGAGCGAATTGGATGAATGAGCGGATCAAGGGTCATATGCTTGCGTGTATGACTATTCTTATATGGGGAACCACCTTTATTTCAACCAAGGTGCTGCTGCGGGATTTTACACCTTTGCAGATACTGTTCACTCGGTTTATGATCGGTTATCTGGCTTTATGGGCTGTCGCTCCAAGGCTGACCAGAGTTAAAGAGAAAAAGGAAGAGCTGTATTTTCTTGCGGCAGGACTCTGTGGAGTTACCCTGTATTTTCTTATGGAGAATATAGCACTTACCTACACACAGGCAAGCAATGTTGGTATCATCGTGGCTGTTTCACCGTTTTTCACTATGTTTTTCGGAATCTGGCTGTTAAAACAAACGCGTCCCGGAGTACGCTTTTTCATTGGTTTTTTGATTGCCATGACTGGAATTCTCTGTATTTCCCTGGAGGGAAGTCAGAATTTGGCATTAAATCCAAAGGGTGATCTGCTTGCGCTGGGAGCTGCCATCGTATGGGCACTATATTCTACGATAACAAAGAAAATAAGCAACTTTGAATACACAACCATCCCGATGACCCGCAGAATCTTCTTTTACGGTTTGCTGTGCATGCTTCCGGTTATTATGCTATCCGGTATGGAACTGCCGAAGGTGGAACAGCTTACGGGATTAAATATTGCCAATATACTGTTTCTGGGACTGGGAGCCAGTGCGATGTGCTTTGTTTCCTGGAACAGTGCCGTACGTATTCTGGGTACTGTACAGACAAGTGTGTATATCTATGCTGTGCCGGTTGTCACTACGCTGGCATCGGTATGGATTTTGAAGGAAACGGTCACTATCGTCGGTGTGCTTGGTATCGTGATGATTGTATTGGGTCTTCTGCTGTCGCAGAATCGTAAAGGAGAACGTGTATGGAGAAAAACAGAAAATGCGTCATGGTGATGGATGCATCACTGGCACCGGGAATTGCCGCAAATACCGCGGCACTGCTGGGGATGACGCTGGGTAGTAAGGGGAAGGAAGCCATCGGCTGTGATGTTCAGGATGCGGATGGAAATATACATATGGGCATTCTGCAAATACCGCTTCCGATTCTGAAGATGGAAACAGAAAAGCTTCAGGAGTTGCGTCGGCAGCTGTTTGATCAGGAATATAAAGATGTCATTATCGTTGATTTCAGTGATGCAGCACAAACCTGCAATGTGTATGAGGACTGGATTGTGAAGGCAAAAAATCTGCCGGAGAATCAGTTTCATTACCTCGGTATAGGCCTGTATGGTGATAAAAAGAAAATCAACAGATTATGCGGAAGCCTGCCGCTGTACCGGTAATGCAAAAATTTGCACCTTATATACATGATAGATGGAAATTGACACACATAGGTATTTATGGGTAGAAATGAGAAAATGAGAGCAGTACGGAACCGGCATCAATATATCGCCTCCACACTTGCGGTATGCATGGGATTGTTGAAGCTGGCCAAGTGGTAGAAAAAAGACTATATGGAATTCATGAGTCATTTGAACGCTTTAAGGCTGACAAATAGAAGACGACGGCATTCTTCACAGGCATTGATAACTGTAGAAAGAGGATTGGATATCATATCGAATAATTCAAACAGTAAGCAAGGTGCCTTGTAGCAGATATGATAAATGCAGATATAGGATAGAAAAGATAATGCAGAAAAGCAGGCCGGATGAAGATAAAATGAAGGTCTGCTTTTTGTATAAAGCTTTAAGTTTTCAGGTGATTATAATCCAAAAAAACTGCAAAAGGCGGTTTTGCTACCAGTGGTTGCGGATTTGGAATGTATGAAGTATGGTAAAACAGCATAGAAACTGATAGAATACAGTCATCAGGAAATGAGGAAAATGTATGGAATTCAAAGACAATTTATATCGAATAAGAAAAGAAAAAGGAATGTCGCAGGAAGAGCTTGCAGCACTGTGTGATGTATCGCGGCAGGCGATATCCAAGTGGGAAAATGGAGCATCCCAAACAAAAGGATATTAAGAAATAACCTGTGTTTGCCTGCTTGCGAAAATACTTAAGAAATACAGAGATATGGAGAAATGATACTTGAAATAGAGTGTCTTTTTCTATACTGTGAAAGTAAAGAAACGGCAGTTAGCGAACATACCAAATTTATTTTTTGCTATGTTTTTGCTATGTTTGATGAATGCTGAAAATATTATAGACAAGTGCTTAAAAATAGTGTAAAATTAAACCGATTAGGAAAAGAAAAGAAAAATACTTTTTACTTTTTAATTTTAGTTATAAAGGGGTTGACAGATATGCTTAGGAACTGGCATACTATGACAGACAGACAGACAGACAGACAGACAGACAGACAGACAGACAGACAGACAGACAGACAGACAGACAGACAGACAGACAGACAGTAAGGGAAAGTCTGTTTTTTTGCGTACAATCAAATCGTGATTTTAAATACATAGACACCATTATATCTATTTTTAGGTATAGTGGTTTTTTTGTTCTAATGAATAGGGGGTGTACAAAAATGTATAAAGAAAGTGTCAAGAAGAATTTTCGTTACATAATGTCAAAATGTGTGCGTGTGGTTTTTGCAGTAATTTTAATATTAAATTATATGCCTTTGCAAATCAAAGCAGAAGAGAATACGAATGGGAATATAACAGATAGTGAATATAATCCAAAATATACCATTCAACATTACTTAAATTACCCAGCAATGGTTTTAGATATTCCAAATAATGATAATAAGACAGGCATGGATTTAGTAAATGAGCAAGCATCTAAGACAGATACGATGATTGTATGGCGAACAGACGCTTCACGAGAAAACAATTTACCACGTAATTTTAAGAAACAAAATAGTTATGGAGAAGAACATAATGTGGATGAATTATATGAACAAAGTCCACATTCTCAAATAAACTTAAATAATGATGGAACAGTAAAAACAAAAAATGAATTACGAAAATTGTTCGCTGATGAGAAAACATATTTCTTTGAAAAATCACAAATGCGATTCATGAATAAACTTTATAATAATGCAAGTGAAAATCATTATAATAAAAATTACACATTAAAACAGGTTTGGCTTTTGAAAAAAGATTGTGATAAAGATAGTACTGAAGAAGATGATTTTTATATTTTAAATGTGCCTGTTATGGATGATGGAATCCACCATGATCCCTCTAAGTTTATTTTCACTAATTATGAAGACAATCAGGCATTTAAGTCTAAAGGTACTATAAATAATAATGGTGTGAAATTTGTTGGAAATGAAGACGATGGTTATACGATTTTAATTACTGAAGATACGGTCATCCGCCTGGTTTTTGAACCAACTACAGAAGAAAATTATAATTATGATGCAGTGAATTTTTTCGATTATGATATAACGGATGGATGGATTTATACTACAGAAGGTGCAGTTAATTCAGCAAGAAATGGTGAAGCGGTACCTAATATAAGCAAAGAGGTTGATGAGGCAATAGAAAACCAAAATTTAGAAGGATTAGTTTCAGGCAGTACATGGAATGTAGATGGTAAACTTCCAACTTCTTATCAAAGCAAGGATGAATTGAAAAATGTAACATTTTATGCAAACACAGCAAAACAAGGTATAAATAACCCCAATAATCTTCCTACTGGAGTAGAACAAAAATTTGCTTTTGGCAACGATAATGCTGGGACTGGATTAGGAAAGAATACTTGGACGGATCCTGAAGGTGTAGAGACATCATTAAATATGACTAATGTAGGAAATCGCGCTGGAACCAGTAGATGGGGTGGTAAATTCTTTGGCCCAAGTCTTCGAGGGGCAACATTTAATTTGGCTCAAGGTGTCAATGAAAATGGAAGCATTAGGTGGAGTGAGGGGGTAAATGCACCTCCAATCTTTTCAACAGCTACAGATACTTTGAATTTAGATGGTATAGATAATCCAAAAGGAATACAAGGAAAAACGGCATATTTAAAATATAGTGCATATGGGACAGAAAATTCTGAAGAAAATTATAGCTTGCAGTTTTCACGTTTGGGAGGTACATATACTTTATCTGGAGTTAAGAAAAATGATGGGTACCAAGTTAGTAGGAATTTAGATAAATTTTCAAAAAACGCTTCATCTATTTATTCTAATGAATTTTGGCCGATGGATTATGCTTCTTCATATGGAACAGATGGACACGATCTTAAATTTGGAAATCCAAATTCCAAAGATTTTAGAAAATTTGTTGGAATTGATGCATCTGGATCCCTTCCAACAAGTGATGATCAAGGTAATGATCATAATTCTTACTTTGGGATGACAACATATTTTGACTTTGTGTTACAACCCGGATATTGTGGACCATTGAATTACTTCTTTTATGGAGATGATGATTTATTAGTGTTCTTATCAGAAACAACTGTTTCTGAGGATGGTACAGTTACAGTTGATCATACGAAAAGTGTACAAGTGGCAGACATGGGTGGAGTTCACTCGTCATTAGGTATGTACGTAGATTTGTGGGAATTTATCAATGGAGCAGAAGATATAAAAAATAAAGATGGAGATGCAATTGCCAAAGGTATTCCATATGAAGGTGAGAAGAAAACATATCGTTTATCTGTATATTACACAGAAAGAGGAGCATCTGGCTCTTCATGCTATATGAGATTTACAGTTCCATTTGAAGAACTGGCAACAAATCCAGTCACTTTTGATCAAGAACTTAAAATCGAGAAAATTGTTAAGAGCAATTCAGCAGAAGATAAGGGTGTATATGCATTTCAGTTGGATTTAACGACACCTAATGGAATTTCTATGGTTAATAAATATCCATATAAGAGATATGATGCAAATGGAAAAGAAATTAGTACTTCTAATGCTTCAATTGTCAGTGGAACAAAATTCTTTTTAAAGGATGGAGAGAAAGTGCTGATTTCTCATTTGCCAAAAGATACTGAGAAGGATTTGGAGAAAGGCTATGGATATACTGTAAGAGAATTAGGAAGAATAGATTCATCTAGTAAGGGATACCCTGATGACTTGAACCCAGGTGATGTTACAGTTATTCCATTGACTCCAAAAGATTCAACAACCTTTATGACAGGAACAATTAAAGAGGGATTAGGTCAAAATTTAATATTAGGTGTTAGTTATGAGGATGAATTTGATAAAAACAATTATGTTCGTTTTATTAATGCCAAAGAACCTGGAATGTTAGAATTAGAAAAGCAATTATCTGTTGGTACGGAATCAACAGATGAGGATTTCAATTTCAACGTCTATTTCACAAAAGCAGATGGGACACCTTTGAATTCTTTATCATGGTTTAAAAGCTTGACTGATATTGAAAGTCCAAACTGGGTTGAACAATCAGATATTGAATTGCAAGATGGTAAAGGCGTGTTATCAATTAAAGCTGGTGAAAAGGTTCTGATTTATAATTTACCAGAAGGGGCAACCTATACTATTACAGAAGCCAAAAACACAAATTATGGGGTCGAAGAGATTGTTATTACAGGAAGTGGGACGATAAATAAAGACGAAGCTTCTGGAAAGGTTACTGGAACTATTGTAGTGGATGAGAATGTGAGCGTGATAGATCAAAAAACGCCATCTAATACCATTAAATATGTCAATGCAAAAATAGAAACAAGTGGCTTGACAGTAACAAAAGAAGTTGGAGGAACGCACGGCGATAAAGACAGGGAGTTCCATTTCACGATAACGCTCGATGATAAGACGATCAGCGGAAAATTTGGTGATATGGACTTCACGGACGGCGTGGCGGCAATCACATTAAAACACGGACAGAGATCAACGGCAACGGGACTTCCTGCAGGTATCGGATATACCGTGGAAGAAACAGAAGCCAACCAAGACGGCTATGTAACGACATCTAAAGGAGATAAGGGAACTGTTCCGGCGAATGGTGATGTGGATATCAAGTTTATCAACTACAAGGAAGTAACATCAGAGAAGCCGTCCACACCTGATAAACCTGACGCGTCAGACACTCCAAAAACTCCAAAAACGGATGACAAAACAAATATAGAGTTATATCTATCATTGTTTGCAATGAGCGGACTGTTAATTGCCATTTTAGCTGTATTGAAGAAAAAGAAAATATTGAAAAACCGATAAAGATCTTTAAATAAGATTGTAACGGCTACATAACTCACATTGACGGAGTGAACCAGACACGGTGGCGGGGAAATCCCAAGATTTTTCTGCCATGCTTGCAAGTGGCTGGTTCACTTCATCTGTGAGAGAGCCTGTGGCGAGCGATTGTATAGCCCCCGTTATCTAACAAGGGGGGCACAAAAAACTGGAAACTGTATATCACAACAGACAGAAAACGCTGTATTTACAAGGTAAATCGGCATTTTAACAGATGTGATAAAAAAGTTGCCGATATTACTATGAAAACTGAATATTGTAGCATGAAAGACAGTTGATTTTTAATAAGTTGGCTGTCTTTTTTTATTGATTATGACACAGGCAATTATCCATAAGCGGTAGTTGCCTTTTTGATTGGAGGAATGAATATTGAACAATGATGATTTTATCAGAGAATTAAAACTGAAACGTGAAGAATACGGAGTATCACAAAATAAGCTGGCGGTTGCCTGCGGTATCACTCGTGAGCATTACAACCGCATTGAAAAAGGGAAACTTCCATTGACAGAAAAACTCAAGGAAACCTTAACAAAGGAAATCGAGCGTTTCAATCCGCAAGAGCCATTGTTCCAGCTGATTGATTACTTTCGTGTCCGTTTCCCTACGACAGACGCACTAAGGATTATAAGAAATATTTTACATATCAATCCAAAATATATGCTCTATGAGGATTACGGGAAATACGGATATGAGTGTCAGTATGTTATCGGCGATATTGCGGTACTGTGTTCACAAAACATACAGTTAGGAGTTCTGATTGAATTAAGGGGCAAAGGCTGTCGGCAGATGGAAAGCTATCTGCTGGCACAGGAAAAAAGCTGGTATGATTTCATGCTGAACTGTCTGACTGCTGACGGGGTAATGAAGCGGATTGACCTCGCTATCAATGACAAAGCAGGAATATTGGATATTCCCACGCTAAAGGCAAAATACAAGGCTGGCGAATGTATCTCCTACTTTCGTAGTCAAAAAGACTATGGCGGTTCACAAAAATGCGGTGATGATGTTCCAAAGAATACGGGGGAAACGCTGTATCTCGGTTCAACCAACAGTCAGCTCCATTCCTGCATTTATCAAAAGAATTATGAGCAGTATGTAAAGAACGGTGCAAATATTGAAGATACGGAGATTAAAAACCGTTTTGAGATACGATTGAAAGATGACCGAGCCATTCATGCGGTCATGGATTTACTGACTTATCGTGACGTGGAGCATACCGCTTTTTCTATCATCAACCACTATCTGCGTTTTGTGGACAGAGAGGACGGGAAACCAAAGAATAAATGGAAACTCAATGCCGACTGGGCATGGTTTATCGGGGAAAATCGGGAAAAGCTGAAACTGACGACACAGCCTGAACCATACACGCTGGAACGAGCGTTGCAGTGGCTACACAGACAGGTTGCTCCTACGCTAAAGATGGTGGCGGAACTAGATAAGCAGAACCATACAACGATACTGCAAGATATGATTGAACATACAGAGTTAAAAGAAAAGCATAAACACCTGTTGCAATTAGAAAAATCAGATATAAGAGACAGGATTGATACCGCTGTTCCACAAGAGAATGACGGTATTTTTTAGTGCATGGAGAAAAAATTTTTAAAATGAGTTGCAAATCAAGGTTTCGTGTTGAGTGTTATACAGAAGAAAATCATTCTTTTATCTGTCCGACTTAACAAATGATACGTTTCATTCCCTATATGAAGCGGAAGAAAAAACAGGAAAATATTCATTTTCTGCAACAATTTCGCTTTGCGTGGGTAGCTAGTGGGTGAAAGGAAATCTCTATATTTTTCTGAAAATGGCAACAAATCACGCTTTTGTGTCGAGTGTTGGTCGGAAAGAAAAAATGATTGATGATTGCCATTTTATCCGTTCCATACGTACTAATGACGGAATAGGTGATTTTCTTCTTTCCAGTGTTCTTTGACAACTGAATAAAGCAGTCAGATACGTTAGACAATCAGCGAGCCTTTGGAGCCGATACGCCATGACCTTATCTAAGCTAAGCGAGCGAACCACTGTCAGCGTCCATGAGAAAAATTTGTCCTCTTTCTTCGCCATGACCTGTTCTGTCTGATAATGATACTCCCGTACAGCCATAGTTTGAGCGTTCAAAGCGTCGCACGCAATGGGTACGGTTGCATGAGAACCATGCAGAGGTGAAATTCCTGTGGGTAATGACAAATACCGTTTGACTGCTTAGAAAATATCGAAAGAAAGGAGGAATGTATTATTGATAATGCTGTAAAAAATCAAAAAAAGACGAATCAACAGACAATGAAAATTGCCAGCAGACGAACAACAAAAATCGTTGTAAAAGAGCATTTTTCAAAACAGGGTAAAACAATGGAAGAACTTTTAACTGATGTCATGTTAGAAAAAGCGAAGCAGACAATCGCATAAAAAGAGTGCTGTTGTAAAAATAGATTGAATGAGAAAAACAACCCATGTTATACTTTATCTGCAAGCAGGTATTGTAAGCATGGGTTGGTTATAAAGGAGGATAACTGACAGATGAAACAACAGATTTACAATACCGCACTTTATCTTAGGTTGAGCCGAGATGATGAATTACAGGGTGAAAGTTCCAGCATTACCACACAGAGGAGTATGTTGCGTCTTTATGCGAAAGAACATCATTTGAATGTCGTTGATGAATATATTGACGATGGCTGGTCGGGAACAAATTTTGAAAGACCGAGTTTCCAAAGAATGATTGAAGATATAGAAGCAGGAAAAATCAACTGTGTTGTTACGAAAGACCTTTCCCGTCTTGGCAGAAACTATATTATGACTGGGCAATATACAGAATTGTATTTCCCAAGTCATAATGTCCGTTACATAGCGATTGATGACGGTGTAGACAGCGAAAAAGGCGAAAGTGAGATTGCACCATTTAAAAATATCATCAATGAATGGGTTGCAAGAGATACGAGCCGTAAAGTGAAATCAGCTTTTAAGACAAAATTTGCAGAGGGTGCGTATTATGGGGCTTATGCTCCGTTAGGATATAAGAAACACCCCGACATCAAAGGGAAACTGTTGGTTGATGAGGAAACAAAATGGATTGTTGAAAAAATCTTCTCTTTAGCCTATCAAGGTTACGGTAGTGCAAAAATCACAAAAATACTGCGAGAAGAAAAAGTCCCGACAGCGTCTTGGTTGAATTTTACAAGGTACGGTACTTTTGCACATATCTTTGAGGGAAAGCCCGAAAGTAAACGTTATGAGTGGACGATTGCTCATGTTAAAGCAATATTAAAAAGTGAAGTCTATATAGGAAACAGCGTTCATAATCGACAATCAACCGTTTCTTTCAAAAGCAAGAAGAAAGTACGAAAGCCCGAAAGCGAATGGTTTTGAGTAGAAAACACGCACGAACCGATTATTGACAAGGAAATGTTCTATCGTGTGCAGGAACAGATAAAATCAAGGCGTAGACAGACAAAGGAAAAGGCAACGCCGATATTTGCAGGGCTTGTCAAGTGTGCGGATTGTGGCTGGTCTATGAGATTTGCAACAAATAAGGCAAATAAAACACCGTATAGTTATTATTCTTGCAGTTTCTACGGACAGTTTGGTAAAGGTTATTGTTCTATGCACTATATCCGCTATGATGTGCTGTATCAAGCCGTATTGGAACGATTGCAGTATTGGGCTAAGGCAGTACAGCAGGACGAAGAAAAGGTATTGCATAAGATACAGAAAGTCGGTAATGCAGAGCGGATACGGGAAAAGAAGAAAAAGGCAAATGCTTTGAAGAAAGCCGAGAACCGACAAAATGAGATTGACCGTTTATTTGCGAAAATGTATGAAGATAGAGCCTGTGAGAAGATAACAGAACGAAACTTCATTATGCTGTCGGGGAAATATCAAAAGGAACAGATAGAATTAGAACAGCAGATAACCAACCTAAGAGAAGAATTAAGTAAAATGGAACAGGATATGATAGGTGCTGAAAAGTGGATTGAGTTAATCAAGGAGTATTCCGTACCAAAGGAACTTACAGCACCGTTATTAAATGCAATGATAGAAAAAATACTCATTCACGAAGCAACAACGAATGAGGACAACGAAAGAATACAGGAAATAGAGATATACTACCGATTTATTGGAAAAGTAGACTGATAAAGAGGTTTCATATCTTTAACTAAGGGAAACTGGTACTGCCAATCCGGATATGGAGAATCTGAAAACACTCTCCAGAAGCTTGCGGGTCAGCATTGATGAGCTGCTGGGAAATAAAATCCCCCTGGAAAAAGAGGTTGTTAAGGAAAAGGAAGTTATTTATGTGCATAACCGCTATACATATGAAAAGCGGTATCGCTCCAAGCTGTCAATCTGTGGAATTCCCCTTGTGGATATCAATGTTGGAAGAGGACGTACGGAGGAAGGCTATTGGCGGGTTGCCAAGGGAATTATTGCGATTGGAAATGTTTCCGTCGGCGTGATTTCCATCGGACTTTTAAGTGTGGGACTATGCAGTCTGGGTCTGCTCACACTGGGGCTATTGTTCGCCATCGGTCCGCTTGCATTATCCTACTTTGCCATTGGCTGTCTGGCTATCGGCTACATCAGCATCGGTGCGATTGCTATCGGTGTATACAGTATCGGTGCGATTTCCATCGGGTTTAAATTTGCCATCGGCGCTCTTGCATATGGTGAGATTGCGATGGGGACAAATCCGGTTGGGGATATCGTATACCATCTGCGCTCCTCCAATACCTGCTTTCTGGATTCGCAGGAATACCTGCAGTTTCAGGAATACCTGTCCAGAGAATCACTGCCGAAAATCATTGAATTCTTTGTACAGGTGATACCATTGTGCTGAAACAAGGAAGCAGCGCTGCTCATACAGGGGAGATTAGATTTCTTAATCGATTGTATAACTGTAAAAAACGGATATAGGTAAACAGAGGTGTGCGAAGCTGCGTATGCTCATATCTGATGCTATGAAGCAGCATTTTCATAAAACACAGTCTTGTGAAAGAAATCAACACAATGCCGGATTCTGTATAGTTCTGGCATTTTTTATATTTCACTTTAGCGATTTAAAAGAATCAGGCTGTCATCCGTATTTTTTTTCTATTCCTGTATTCCTATTGTGAAAAATATGATAAAATGAAGCCTTGTAGGTGATAAAATGAAAAATATGACACAGGGCAATGTCACAAAGCTGATTATGGCATTTGCGATACCTGTTTTACTTGGTAATGTATTTCAGCAATTCTATACCATGGCGGATACCATGATGGTTGGTCAGATTCTGGGGGTAAATTCCCTTGCGGCTATCGGTGCGAGTGCGTCGCTTTCCAATCTGGTTATTGGACTTTGCACTGGTGTTTCCATGGGTGTTTCCATCATGATTGCTCAATATTACGGAGCGCGTGATGAAGAGGGCATGAAAAAAGCCACGGCAGGATGTATCAAGCTTTGCATGATCAGTGTTGTTGTGATCTTTGTAGTCGCAATCCTGTTGAAAAAGCCGCTGCTGTATCTGTTACAGACACCATCCTCCATTCTGGGGATGGCGGATTCCTATCTGACCATTATTATCGTTGGACTGTTTGTGACCATGGCATACAATATGATGGCGAGTATGATGCGTTCCATCGGAGACAGTCGGACACCTCTGTATTTTCTAATCATAGCATCCATTCTCAACGTGGCTCTTGACTATATATTTATCGCAATCATCCAGCTGGGGGTGGCTGGTGCAGCATATGCTACTGTTATTGCACAGCTGGTAAGCGTTATCCTCTGCTTTCTTTATATGCGTAAGAAATATCCGATGTTCATCGTTAAAAAAGAGGATTTCCATGTCGAGCGTGAAATTCTGAGAAAGCAGTTATCCATGGGAATTTCCATGGGCTTGATGAATTCCATCGTTTCTCTAGGCTCTGTCATATTGCAAAGTGCGGTAAACAGTCTGGGAGAAGTAACGATTGCAGCACATACCGCAGCCCGCAAGGTAGTGGAAATGTTTATGCAGCCGCTGATCAGCATTGCGATTGCCGATACGACCTTTGTTTCTCAGAACCTCGGTGCACAGCGGTTTTCCAGAATCCGTGCAGGTATGAAATCCAGTGTATGGATCAGCTTTCTGTGGGTGTGTATTGTGGTTCTCTTATCCTTTACCTGCATTGACTTCTTCATCGGCTTTCTTGTCAATGCAAAGCAGACGGAGGTGATCTCTCTGGCGGCTTATTATACCCGCATCAGCAGTGTCTTCTATTTCATCCTGGCTGTCTTGTTTATTTATCGAAACGGTTTGCAGGGTCTGGGCAACGGCAGGGGTCCGATCATTTCCAGCTGTATCGAAATGGCGGTGAAAATAGCGGCAACCTTTGCCTTGATCCCGTTTACCGGCTATACCGGTGTGTGCCTTGCGGAACCGATTGCATGGTCGCTCATGGGACCGTGTCTGATGGTGTTTTTCTATCGTGATCTCAAAAGAAAGGAACAGCAGCTGGAGATGCATACGATGGAAGCATATCAAAAAATTGAATTACCATAACCAAAACAATGGCATTTGCACAGGATTGCAGATGTCATTTTTACTAATGCAACGGCAAAGCTGTACAAAAATAAAAACAGGTATCCCCGTAAGCAGGATCGAATCGATAGCTTAAAGCTTGTCTTTTTATGAAACAGAAGCTGTAAAAACGAAGGCAGCTATATGAAAAAAGAATTCCAACCAGCAGGCTAGTCAAAATCCTTTTCCAGTGATATTTTCAATATTTCCGTAAAACGCAGAAAGCTGGGTTTTTTGAAAAAATTCTGCAGCAGCTCCTCATTGCGCACAAAGGTGCTCATATAATACCAGAACTGAAATGCCTTCGGATTATTCTTTTCAATGGATACCAGCATAACTACACGAACATTGTGATTCTTATCCCATGCGATGGGCTTTTTCAATACCCCCAGAGATACAAAGGTTTCATCCGAAAACGGTGTGAGCGGATGCGGTACGGCAATGCAGTTACCGAAGTAAGAGCTGGTAATCTGTTCCCTTGCTTTAATGACCTCCAGAAACTCATCATCCAGCTTATATTTTTCAATGGCATTGCGACAGATAATATCCAGAATTTCTTCCTTATCCTTCACCTCACCATAGAAATAACAATCCTCACTGAACTTCTCCAGTATGGAATCCGTGTCTGTATAGCCGTTGATTGCCAGATTGATTTTTTCAAAATCCTTCTCATCCGGGAAAATACTGATCAGTGTAATACCACCCTTATATTTCTCACTGTTTCTATCGGTGGAGAAAATAGCATCATAATCCTCGGTATCGAAATCGTCATTGTCTCCGGTGATAAAGGTAATCTCTGCAATCTGATTGGGAAACCAGGTTAAAATCTTATGACGCAGCAGGACTGTTTCCGACTTGCGAAGCGATGTGATAATCAAGATTTTCTTTGCGGAATTTCCCAGATGAATATTTTCCAGCCCGTAATTGAAATACAGGGACAGATAGGAAATTTCATCCGCAGAAACATTCAGATGAAACCGTTCCTTGATCAGCAGCGTAAAGTATAGGGCGATATCATAAGCAAGCGGAAAGGACTGTTTGATTTCCGGTGCCATCATATTATTAAGCTGTGTTCCGGATTTGATACGGTAAATGAGCGGTACCAGATGCAGTGCAAGAAACAGCTTCAGGCTTTCCGCAGGCTCAAAGTTGACACAGAACTTGTTGCGAATATACAAAAAGGAATCGTTGATAAAATCATTGACCTCCTTTTGTAGATGATCATTTCTGGAGTAATCAAGCTTTCCCAGAATGGTCTGCGTCAACAGATTGATCTCGTTCATCATGTATTGCTTCTTGATGCGGTATCTGGTAAGAAAGCGCGTCAGTATTTCCGTGGAAATCTGATATTCTGTGGAATCCGGCATATCCTGTTCCATTTGCTGTTCAATGAAATGTCCCTTTCTGACTCTGCGCAGTGTGAGTGCGATATGCGCAGTAATATTCTGAATGGTCTGTTCATTGATCTGATAATGGTATTTGAAAAACACATCAGCCACTACATTGTATATATTCGATACATCCTCGGATAATGCAAAGTGATCGGTGGATTCATCATTGATTTCATTTTTTGCGATGCACATCCGCTTGTCAATTTCTCTGCCCTCGATCTTATAGCCGAGATTTGTTTTATGTACCAGTGCAAGATCGTATTGCTTTAACAGCTTTTTGATTTCGTTCAGTGCGTGATACAGTGTGGATTCACTGATATAGAAGGTCTCTGTCAGTGTGTATTTCGATACATAGCCGGTCGCATCCATCAGCATTTTCATAACGGAGTGAACTCGGTTTTTTGTATTACAGGAAAGCTGCAGCGTTTTCTTGCGCAGAATCTCCATGTCCTTTTCAAATGCCGCATCATCCAGTACACATAATCTGGTTCCCTTTCCTGCAAGTGTATCCAGTACAAATGAGGAATAGGAATCGCAAAAATCACGGACGATCTTCAGCTCGTTTTTTACTGTCCGTACACTGATATCAAACATAGCAGCGAGTTCATTGGATGAAACATACGTTCCCCGGTTTTCCACATAAAAAGATAATATCGAGTATTGTCTCTTTGTCAGCATTTTATCACCTGCAATCCTTACCCCCTCTGTTTCATTTTCTAGTATACCCCAATCCATTTCAAAAATATTTTAATCTTATTGCACGAGCATCCGTGCAGAATGGAAAAAGCAATCCTTCGGAAAAGCTGCACGATTGCTGGTGCAATAAAAGAAAAAATAAAAGGCTCGTGCAATGGTAAAGTAAGGGTGTAGTTCAAAGGCCGTTGAACATTAGGTAAAGGAAGTGAAGAAGTGATAGAGCCGATAACGTATGTGATACTGAATCATGGTAGATTTGGAGAGGAGCTGATCAAAAGCGCAGAGCTGATTGCAGGAAAGACAGAGCATATTCATGCAGTTTCTCTATTGTCCGGAATGTCAATAGAGGAGTATTACGAGGAGGTCAGAGACTATCTAACAGGCGTTCAGGGAGAAATCCTTGTGTTGGCGGATCTGTATGGAGGAACTCCCTCCAATGTGGGCATGATGCTGCAGCGGGAGTTTTCACTCCATGTAGTGTGCGGTATCAATCTGCCGATGCTGATAGAGCTGATCTTGAAGCGCAACAATGAAGAATGCACGATCCAGGAGTTAATGGAGGCTGGTCTTGAGGCGGCCAGAGCGTCCATCATACAGCCGAATCCAATTGCATTCGATGAAGAAAGAGGGTGAAGAGCATGACAGAAATCAAACTGATACGAATCGACTTTCGACTGATGCACGGACAGGTTGTCACGAACTGGATCAAGCAGGTATCCGCAGATTCCATCCTGATTGTGGATGATAAGCTGGCGGCAGACAAGTTTTTGGCACAGGTATTCCTGATGGCGGCGCCTCCGGGAGTAAAGGTGGCAATACGTCCGATTGAAAAAGCGGTAGCTGCATTTAAAAAGGATGTATTCAAGGATAAGAAGCTGCTGATTTTGTTTAAATCTGTGGAAAATGCAAAGAAGGCCTTTGATCTGGGATTTCCGATGAAGGCACTGCAGGTAGGTGGTCTTGGCAACGGGACAAACAAGGTCATGATTTCAAATGAGTTGTCGTTAAGCGAACAGGAAGCGGAAATGCTGGAGGCTATGCAGAATGAGGGAGTAGCGGTAACGCTGCAGGTAACGCCGAAGGATCCGGCCTTCACACTCCACGACGCTTTGAAGGAAGTACGAGGGAAATAATGCTGACATGCGGTGAAAACGAGGGTTTAAACCGCATGGTACAGCAAAGAGGGAGCATTAAAAAGCATATTTCAGGAATTATAAAATGAAATGAAAAGGAGATATTTATGAACATAGGATTAGCCCTGGTATTTGGTGTACTCTACTGGCTGGCAACCAATAAACTCTGGTATGGTACACTGCATCTCGTCCGTCAGCCACTGGTGCTGGCGGTTCCGATTGGACTTATTATGGGAAACCTGGGGGATGCGATGAAAATCGGCGCATCTCTGCAGATGATTTATTTAGGCGCAATAGCTCCGGGAGGTACACTGCCTGCGGATGAGGCGCTGGCATCCTGCATTACGATTCCGGTGGCACTGGCAGCCGGATTAGAGCCGGATATCGCTGTAACCATTGCTGTTCCGGTAGGACTTCTGGGAGTTCTGCTGGATAATCTGAAGCGTACCTATCATTCCTACTTTGTCCACCTTGCGGACAAGGCAGCTGAAAAAGGTGATATGAAGGCAATGGGCAGAGCGGAATTCTGGTATCCGTTCTTCTGTTCCATTCCGCTGCGTGTTCTTCCGACAACACTGGCACTGCTGTTTGGAACCGATGCCGTATCCGCGTTCCTGAATGCGATTCCTGCATGGGCGATGAACGGTCTGAGTGTGGCAGGCGGTCTGCTTCCTGCACTTGGCTTTGCGGTAACTATCATGGTCATTGGGAAAAAGGAGCTTATCCCATACTTTATTCTTGGCTTTGCGATGTATGCCTATACAGGAATGAATACGATTGGAATTGCGGTAATTGCAATCTGTATTGCAATTCTTCAATCGCAGTTTACCAACAGTACAGGCAGCACAGTCGCTGTGGATGATGATGAAGGAGATTTCTGATATGAGCGAACTTAATCTGAAGAAAAATGAGGTAATCAAGGGCTGGGCAAAATATTATCTTACCGCCGAGGTAAATTCCGGCTTTGAGCGTTTGACGGCTCCGGCATTCTCCTATGGTATGAGTGCTATTCTTGCGAAGCTGTATAAGGAGGATGAGGAGGAATACAAAAAAGCATTACAGCGTCATTTAATGTTCTACAACTCTGAGGCAACCTGGGGCTCCGTTATTTTCGGTATGACCTGTGCTTTGGAGGAGGAGCGTGCGATTATGCTGCAGGAAGGGGCGGGCAGTGAAGAACTGGAGGCCTCCGCTGATATGATCAGCAACCTGAAGGTTGGTCTGATGGGACCGCTGGCAGGAATTGGAGACACCATCAATCACGGAATGCTTCGTCCGCTGCTGCTATCCATGTTTATTCCACTGGCCGCAGAGGGGAACTGGCTGGCAGGTGTCGGACCGCTGCTGATCTGGGGTGTTGCCATAACATTTCTTGCGTATACACTTGTCACAAAGGGCTATACACTGGGTAGAAAATCAGTGGTATCCATTCTGAAATCCGGTAAGCTGAATCAGTTTATCAAGACAGCCAGCGTGCTTGGTCTGTTTATGATGGGGGCATTGTCTTCCACCTATGTAAAGCTTGTTACACCGATATCATGGGCAAATGCAGTTGGTGAAAAACAGCTGCTGCAGGATGTTTTGAATAAGATTTTCCCGAATATTCTGCCGCTGTTCGTCGTGTTTGGCATTTATTTCTATATTAAGAAAAGCGGTCCGAAGTATGTGCGCATTCTGGTATCCATCCTGGTGCTGTCTGTGGTACTTTCCTTCTTCGGTATCGTATAAGGAGGAGCATGTATGGAACAAAAGCAATGGATTGACTTGAATAACAAGGTTGTGATAGTTACCGGTGGTGCGATGGGAATCGGAGAAGCCATGGTAAAGGATCTGCTTGCCTGCAATGCCAGAGTCGCAATCTTCGATCTGGCAAAGCCGAAGGATTTTTCTGAGGATGATCGCAGGATGTATGTGCATCTGGATATCCGAAACAAAAAAGAGGTTGAGGCTGCTGTTGATGCCGTTGTACAGAAATTCGGCACGGTGGATGCTCTGGTAAACGATGCCGGTGTGACCAGACCGAGGATCCTTGTGGATTACTATGGCAGCGAACCGCAGTATGAGCTGAGCGAAGAGGATTTTGATTTTATGGTTGGTGTCAATCAGAAGGGAACCTTTCTGGTATCACAGGCGGTAACACGCGTATTGTATGGAAAAAAGGAGGGTGTTATCATCAACCTATCCTCCTGTGCAGGATTGATGGGCTCCAGAGGACATAGCTGCTATTCTGCCACAAAGGCTGCGATTCATGCCTTTACAATTTCCTGGGCAAAGGAGCTGGGACCGTATAATATTCGTGTTGTCGGTGTGGCACCGGATATTCTGGACCGTACTCCTGCCAATAATGATGAAAAATATAGAGCACAGGCATACGGTCGCGGCTGGGATGTCAACACCAGACCGGAGGAGTTCTTTAAAAACTACAAATCCTCTATACCGCTGGGAAGACCGGGCCATCTGTATGAGGTAGCGGATCTGATCTGTTATCTGATTTCTGATCATGCCAGCTATATTACCGGTGTCACCATTCCGGTATCCGGAGGAAAAAGCAAGGGATAGAAAGCACAAGGGTTAAATGTAACCACTTGTATAAGAGTACAGCGGTCTGCAGCGCAGGCCGCTTTCCATAAGGTATTTTGCTTTTCTATAGCATGGGCTGTAGAAAAAGCAATGTAGAAAAGCAAGTTCTACATGTTAAAAAGATGTCAACCGCCTTGCGATATGGACCCATGGAGAAATGGGAGATTGGAGGAACATGAAAGAGGCAGTACTTATTGGTGCAGGACAGACAGGGCGCGGCTTTATCGCACCCATCCTGCAGACAAATGCATATCATATTACGTTTATTGATAAAAATAAAGAGCTTATCGACCGGCTGAATGCGGAAAAATCCTATACCGTTCACTACTTCGGTGATGGGAAGGAGCCGGTTACTGTTACCGGCTATGATGCTTATACGACAGCGGATGAGGAAGTCATAGAGAAGCTGGCACACTCAGATTTGATTACGACAAGTGTATTCGCAGGCAATATAAAGAAGCTGGTAGGGCTACTGAGTGCTGCGGCTGAACTGTGTGGTGAAAAGCAGTTGCGGATCGTATGCTGTGAAAACGGTGTCCACGTAAAACAGCCGCTTGTGGATGCGAATATATCCGACAGCATTTCCGAGGGTGTGATCTTCTGTACAACACTGCAGCCAAAGGAAAAAAGTCTGGCACTGATCAGCGAGGATGTCGCAGAGCTGCCAGTGGACGGCAGTGTAAAGGGGATGATTCCAGACATTGTGGGAATGCCGCTGGAAGCAGATTTTCCATCCCTGATTCAAAGAAAAATTTATACGTATAATTTCATGAGTGCGATTGTTGCGTATCTTGGGGATTATCTGCAATATGAGGTTTACGGAGAAGCCGCAAATGATCCGCAGATTATGGAGCTGATGGATCGAGCAGTACCGGTTGTCAGTACAATCATCGCAAGAGAATATGCAGTGGAACAGGATGTGCAGCTTGCCTTTACCATGCGAGCAGTGCATAAATTCCGTAATCGGGAAATCTATGATACGGTGTATCGGAATGCGCGGCAGGCACAACGGAAGCTGAACAAAGAAGAGCGGCTGTATGAGCCTCTTCGGCTTGCTGAAAAATATGGACAGAAATGCGGGTATATCCTACTTGCGGCAGCTGCGGCTATGCGGTATGCTGTGGTGAAGGAAAACAGCAATCCGGATACTCTTATGAAGATGTATGAGAATTTTCACTCCGCGGATAAGCTGAAGGAAGTGTATGGGTTGCTGAAGGAAAGCATATCCCTAAAGGATGTTATCAAATTCTGCGCTGAGTTCTAGGTGTATGATTTCCTTATCTATGAGCATTCCATGCATTAACGCAGAGCGCCTGATACCTGTTAAAAATATGCAGCATCCCATCATGTAATTTTAACAATATTTTTAATACCTGTGATACGGATGCGGCAGAAAGTTGGATGAAAAAACTGTTTTATAAAGTCTTATGCTTATAAAACAGTTTTCTTATTTGGGATTGTATGTATTACTACATTGACATAACCTGATTCTTCAGCTCCTGATAAGTGTTGCAGACCAGTATCAAGTTGGATACGGCTTCAAACTGTTCATCATTCAAAGAGAGCAGCCAGGCTGAGCAATCCTCATGATACTTACTTTTAAGCTGCTTTATTAACAGCAATGCTTCTCCTTCCTTTTTTCCTTCTTCAAAGCTGTCCTCCAAGCCATAGCGGTAACGTGCCTCCCCCATCTGAATCGCCATTGCGGTTGACCACAGCTCATCATCCTTCTGCATTTCCTCGTACTTGTCCATGAATACCTTCACCAGCCTTTCCTTTGACTTCAGTATATCATTTTTTCCATTGTTTTCAAACAGATACACCAGCTGTTCAAAGTCATTCAGCCTCTGTATTTCCTTCTCCCTTACGATGTCATTGATTGCCGGCATATGAATATAGGTGCGAAGGATGAGCGGATAGTAGCTTTCCTTCTCTCCCTGCTCATTGCGCATCTGATACTGATTGATCAGATTTCTGTTGTTCCATGCATACTCGTCAATGAAAATAATCTGATATACCGGCTTTAAATCCTTATACTTCTTACCGCTGTTCAGCTGATTGTTCAATGCTCTGGCACCGTAAAATTCAAAACGCATCATTTCCGCTAATCCCTTGTAGGTGGTCTGCATCTCGATATTGAAATGACGGTTTTGTTCATCCTTCACATGAACATCCAGAATGATGCGCTTCTTTCCGATAATGTCCGGATCCAGATTGGGATTGAGCACAGTGCTTTCCTTTACCCGGATTCCGGTAACGCGTTCAATAATGGTGTTGCGGGCGTACACAGAGCCTTCATCCTCACGGGAAAGGGTGTACTTAAAAAAAAGATCGTTACTGTAGTTTAGCTGATTCATTGCATTTGACATTTATATGTCCTCCATTCTGTAAGGGTTCCTTACACCCCTATATACGTATGGAAGATGCTGAATTCCTAAATAATCCACGAATTATTGATATTTATTGGAATCTACATACACTAAAGACGAATGAAAGGAAAAGCACCTTACAAAACAGCAGGTTGCTCACATATTTTATCAGCAACAGGCTAGAACCCGGTGTTTCTTTTCTGTACTGTTTTCTACTTGGCGATGCGTATTACATCAGATACATGAAAAAATTTACATTTCTGTTTCTTATTTACACATGCTGTTTCATGAGCTATAATGAATATACAGATTGTGTTGACGCATGACCTGCATTCAAAATTGAATAACAAGTCTTTGTGGCAGGGTGAAATTCCCTACCGATGGTGATAGTCCATGACCCGCGTAATGAGCGGCTGAGCCAGCGAAATTCTGGCACCGACGGTAAAGTCCGGATGAGAAAAGACATTTTCTGTAAACGCACACCTGAAGACGAGTTTTTTCGTAGTCAGGTGTTTTTTTGAAATGGAGGAGATGTGAATTGAAAAACAACATGAGTGCAAAACGGCTTGCCCTGATCGGTATGCTTGGTGCACTGGGAGCGATACTGATGATGTTTCGCTTTCCCATTCCGTTTATGCCGCCCTTTCTAAGCTTTGATCTGGCCGCAATTCCGGAGCTGATCGGAGCCTTCGCTCTGGGACCGGTGGCAGGTGTTCTGATTGTCTTTATCCGTGTTATGGTTCAGATGGTGATTTCCGGATCCAATTCCATGTTTACCGGAGAGCTGCAGAGCTTTTTGCTGGGAGTTGCCCTGGTACTGCCTGCGTCTTTGCTGTACCGTCACAAGAAGACACGAAAGGAAGCACTGCTGGGAATGACAGCAGGGACTCTGGTTAGTACCTTTGTTGCAGTGCTGACCAATCTGTATTTGATTATTCCGTTCTATGTTGCCCTGTATGATATGAATATGGACCAGATTATCCTTTCCTGTTCCAAGGTCAATCCGATGATGAATTCTGTCACTACCATGGTGATACTGGGCATCGTACCGTTTAACCTGATAAAATACGGTATCAGCTGCCTGATTACCTTTGCCGTATACAAGAAAATAAGTCCGATGATTCACCGATTCGCAAATCGTCAGTAAGGAGGAAAAGAAGATGACATTTGAAGAAGGAGTAGCATTGCTGTTTCACAAACTGGGAGATTCCAAAATTATGGCACTTGGCTCCAGCGTTAATGATTACGTCATGGTGCGTAATGTAAGCTGTCTGTTTTATGATGGAAAAATCTATTTCAAGACCGATAAGAATTTCCGCAAGACACAGCAGCTGTATCGAAACCCGCAGGTGGCACTCTGCACAGGTGGCGTTCAGGTAGAGGGAATCGCCGTAAACAAGGGGCTTGTCGTGGACGAGCCGGGAAGAAGGTTTGAAGCCTTGTATAAGAAATATCTGTGGCAGAGCTATAATGCATACAGCCATGAGGATACGGAGATTCTGATTGAGGTAACCCCGCGATTCGTGGAAATATGGGATGAGGATGAGAACCGCAATGCGTTTCAGATCTTCCTAGACTTTGATAAAAAGACAGTGGAAATCAAGCCGTACGATTAACGTATGCATACGACGGGTACAGGATTAGATAATACTGTACCTTTTTCTATATATCAGATACATTCACCCTCTTTTTCCTTGCCTGCAGCATTCAACGTACACAACAGTATAACGAAGTCGATTTTCTTCTCATTCTGCAGGTTTTTGTGGTATACTACAGTTGCCTGTAAGGCAGGGAGTGATTTCTATGATGAAAGATTATTTAGTAAAGGCGCTTGCGTGCAATGAGCATGTGAGAATCTATATATGCTCTTCTACGCATATGGCGGAGGAAGCAAGAAAACGTTTTGATTTATGGCCGACTAGTGCGGCTACCCTGGGACGTGTGTTAACTGTGGGTTCCATGATGGGAAGCATGCTGAAAACAGCACAGGAACAGATTACGATTCGCATCAACGGCGGAGGTCCCATCGGTACCATTCTGGTAGATGCCTACAGTGACGGTCATGTGCGCGGCTTTGTGAGTGACCCGCATATCATGCTGCAATACAATGATACCGGAAAACTGGCGGTCGGAGCTGCTGTGGGAAAAGACGGATATCTGGAAGTTGTGAAGGATATGAACATGAAGGAAAACTGGAGCGGTACCGTTGCTCTGCAGAGTGGTGAAATCGGTGATGACTTTGCCTACTATTTTACCGCAAGTGAACAGACACCGTCCGCAGTCAGTGTCGGTGTACTGGTTGATACCGATAATTCCATTCTTTCCGCAGGCGGCATGATTATCCAGATGCTTCCGGATGCAGAGGAAGAGGATATCGTAAAGGTGGAACAGATTGTAGCAAATCTAAGGCATATGTCCACGATGATTCAGGAATATGAAAGTCTGGAGGATATTCTCCGTGATCTGTTTGACGATGTCAGAATCCTGACAGGACAGGATATTGAATTCCGCTGTAAATGTGATCGTGCAACCATGAAGCGTGTTCTGACAACCCTTCCAAAGGAGGAACGCCAGCAGATGATCGAAGAGGATCACGGCTGTGAGATTACCTGCAATTTCTGTGGAGAGAAATATCAATTCAGCGAGGAAGAGCTTCTGGAGCTGGAAAGGTTTATGGATGCACATGCCAAATAACAGCTGGAAAATCAGAGATATTGTAATACCGAATCAGGTGGTAATCGCACCGATGGCAGGGATATCCAATCCTGCCTTTCGTGTAATCTGCAAGGAATTTGGTGCCGGTCTTATTTATACAGAGATGGTTTCGGATAAGGCGCTGTATTATGATAATGAAAAAACAGTAGGTATGACGGATGTCGAGGAACAGGAGCATCCTTTGGCCATGCAGATTTTCGGACATGATATAGAGACAATGGTATATGCCGCAAAATTTCTGGATGAAAAAACCGATTGTGATATCATTGATATCAATATGGGATGTCCTGTCACAAAAATTGTGAAATCCTTTGCGGGAAGCGCCCTGATGAAGGATGTTGATCATGCTGTGGAAATGAGCAGGGCGGTTGTTCAGAGTGTGAAAAAACCGGTTACCGTAAAAATGCGGATTGGCTGGGATATGGATCAGATTACTTGTCTTGAGCTTGCCCGCGGTCTGGAGTCTGTCGGAGTGCAGGCACTTGCTGTGCATGGACGAACCAGAAAACAGATGTATGAGGGCTGTGCAGACTGGTCCTATATTAAAAAGGTGAAGGAAGCCGTATCCATTCCCGTAATGGGGAACGGGGATGTGCGAAGCGGTGAGGATGCAGAGAGGATGCTGAAGGAAACCGGCTGTGATGCTGTCATGATCGGCCGCGGTGTTTTGGGGGATCCCTGGCTGATCAAGGATATTGCCCATTATCTGGAATGCGGTAAGCATATGCCGGAGGTAACGCTGGAGGAAACGTTCGCAATGGCCAGACTGCACGCAAAACGCCTGTGTAATCTGAAGGGTGAATTCGTCGGTATTCGAGAAATGCGCGGACATGCTGCATGGTATGTGAAGGGGCTGCCAAAGAGCCATCAGCTCAAGGATCAGCTGAGCAAAATCGAAACCTACGAGGAAATGCAAAGCATATTATCCGCATATGAAGCAGAGTATGCGAGAATACAGGAACAGTATAAACAGGGGAACCGTTGAGGTGGTGCTTCATAGCCGGGTAGATATCGCTGTGCTTTGTTATGCCATCCGTTTCAGACGGTTTTTCTTTTTACATTGCGGTATGGAAGAATCAGATCTTTTATCCATATACCTTAGTTGCTGACAATTTTATAGTTAGGAGGTATATGGGAATAATGTCCCAGCATGTATTCGTGTTTTTCTTTGTAAAAATAGTTGAAAAATCTAAAATACCCGTATAGCCACTATATTTATCAATATAGTAGCTAAATGAAAAAGAAGAAAATTACAACGAATTTACAACAAATGAAAGAGCCTAAAGTAACGACTTATGCAAAGATATATAAAGTTATGAGAAAATGACACTTGAATAAATGAAGGTGTCATTTTTTACATATCTAAATTTTTTATTTGAAATATCCTTTATGTAAAGGATAAATCATACTTTTAACGAATTGTTGATAATGTAAATTTATGCTAAAATTAACTTTGAAAATGATTTGAAAATCATACTGTGATTACAGAGTATTTCTTTATAATATTATTTTCAAATATATGTAGATAGGAGCAGATATAGTGGATAATAAGAAAGAACTGGAACGTGCAGAACTGCACCGTACCATTTGGAACATTGCAAATGATTTGAGAGGAAGTGTTGACGGCTGGGATTTTAAACAGTATGTATTAGGTATGCTGTTTTATAGATATATTTCTGAAAACTTAGCCAATTACATCAATCAGGGAGAGATTGAAGCAGGATATACAGATTTTCGATATGAAAATTTATCCGATGAGGAAGCTGAACAGGCACGGGAAGATATGGTATCAACAAAAGGTTTTTTCATTCTTCCAAGCCAATTGTTTTGCAATGTGCATAAAACGGCAGAACATGATGAAAACTTAAATGAATCGCTTGAAAATGCCTTTCATTCTATTGAAGCGTCCGCTCAAGGAAGCGCCAGCGAAGATGATTTCAAAGGGCTGTTTGATGATATTGATGTAAACAGCAACAAATTAGGCGGTACTGTTGCAAAAAGGAATGAGAAGCTGGTAAAACTCATGGACGGTATCGGTTCAATGCAGTTGGGCAATTATCAGGATAACACGATTGACGCATTTGGAGATGCATATGAGTATCTAATGGGAATGTATGCTTCTAATGCTGGAAAAAGCGGTGGAGAATATTATACACCACAGGAAGTATCTGAACTTTTAACGAAATTAACGCTTGTTGGTAAAACAGAAGTGAATAAAGTATATGACCCAGCATGTGGCTCTGGTTCATTGCTTTTAAAGTTTGCTAAAGTTTTAGGACGTGATAATGTTCGTCAGGGATTTTACGGACAGGAAATCAATATCACGACTTATAATCTTTGCCGTATCAATATGTTTTTGCATGATATAGATTATGATAAGTTTGATATAGCACATGGAGATACATTGACAGAGCCTAAACATTGGGACGATGAGCCTTTTGAAGCAATCGTATCTAATCCACCTTATTCAATAAAATGGGAGGGAGATAGCAATCCGTTACTGATGAATGATGAACGTTTCTCTCCTGCTGGTGTATTAGCTCCAAAATCTAAAGCAGACTTGGCATTTATCATGCATTCCCTTTCATGGCTGGCAACAAACGGTACTGCGGCGATTGTATGTTTTCCGGGAGTTATGTATCGTGGCGGTGCAGAACAGAAAATCAGAAAATATCTGATAGATTATTCAAAAATAGACTGTATCATACAGCTTCCAGATAATCTGTTTTACGGAACATCAATTGCAACCTGTATTATGGTGTTAAAGCATTCAAGAAATGATAACAACGTATTATTTATTGACGCTTCAAAGCTGTGTACGAAAGTAACAAACAGTAATAAGATGGAGCAAAAACATATAAACACAATTTTAGAAGCATACACCAAACGAGAAAATCAGGAATATTTCTGTGCATTAGTGTCAAGTGAAAAGATAGCAGAAGAAAATTATAATTTGTCTGTATCGACATATGTTGAAAAGGAAGATACAAGCGAAAAAATAAATATTATAGAATTAAACGAAGAAATTAAAAAGATAGTTGCCAGAGAACAAGAATTGCGTGAAGAGATAGACAAAATCATAGCTGAAATTGAGGTGGCAGACTATGAGTAGCCTATTCCCAAACCATTCATATCTAAGTCAAATACTAAAACATAAGGATTTGCCAATATATGTTACACATGAATTTAACTTTTATCGTTGTGTAGAATTTAATAAAAAATTCTACGGTAAAACAGTCAGCGAACTACATCATGGAAATTTAAGACATAATAACCACTTGGGACGATATTCTAAATTATTTGCCAATGAAAAAATATCATATTGGGCAGATAGTCCAGATACGGGGCTAAAAGAAATAAGAAAACATGGTGCTGGTTTAAATGTGGTTACATTCTGGGCATATGATGATATGTCAAGTACATTTCCTACTAACGTTGACCGTCAGCCTCTATATATCATAGATGGAAGAGAATTAAAGTTTGAGAAAGTATTAAACAAAATAGAGCAAGGAATTGATTTAGACGATATGGAGAAGTCTATTGTTAAAAGAATTGCTGATGAGAAACCAGACTGTTTAGCCTATAATTCGTTTGCTAAAAAAGGCGGACTTAATTTCTTGTTTTTTGAAAAAGGTTTTAAGAAACTTTCTTTACGAGAGGTAAGGCTAAGAATAGGTACAAGAAAAAATGATAGGTTAAGATATAACAAAAAAACCATTTGTTGTGCAGGTACTTCTGATTATGCTCCCAATATAGAACAATATGGCAAATATTTTCTATCGATTGCAAAGACTGGGTTTGACGAGAACTATTTAAATTCTGATGAATATAAAAATAGAAAATTTGAATATGAAAAGTCATTACAGTTAATTCATAAAGCAATGGAGGAAAATCATGAATAGAATAAATGAATTGATACAAAAATTGTGTCCTGGTGGAGTGGAATATAAAAAGTTAGAAGAAGTTTTTGTATTAAAAAATGGGTATACACCATCTAAAAGCAACCCAGATTATTGGAATGATGGAACTGTCCCATGGTTTAGAATGGAAGATATAAGGAAAAATGGAAGAATTTTGAATAAGGCTATTCAAAATGTTACAGAGAAAGCAGTAAAAAAACTAAAATTCCCATCTAATTCGTTGATAGTTGCAACAACTGCAACTATTGGAGAGCATGCTTTGATAGAATGTGACTTTTTATGTAATCAACAGTTGACATGTATTACAATAAAAGATAATTATAAGGATAAACTATCAATTAAATATTGTTTTTACTATTTTGATATAATTGATGAATTGTGTAAAAAAATTGCTAATCAAAGTGGAGGTATGCCAATAGTTAGTTTATCTAAAATGAGAGAATTAAGTATTCCTGTACCTCCGTTGGAGGTACAACGTGAAATTGTCCGCGTGTTGGACTCTTTCACGTTGCTTACAGCAGAGCTTACAGCAGAGCTTACAGCTCGCAAGAAGCAGTACGAGTATTATAGAGATTATCTTTTGAATAGAAATATCAATATAAAAACAGTAAAATTAAAATATATTGCTACTCAAATGTATAGGGGAAATGGCATAAAAAGAGAACAGGTAAAAGAAAACGGTATTCCTTGTGTTCGTTATGGAGAAATTTATACAGATTATGGAATTTATTTTGATAAATGCAAGTCCTATACTGATGAAACGTTGATTGAGAATAAAAAATATATAGAGTACGGTGATATATTATTTGCAATTACAGGAGAGAGCGTTAAAGATATTGGTAAATCTACTGCATATGTAGGACAAGAAAGATGTTTGGTTGGTGGAGATATACTTGTAATGAAACATAATCAAAATCCAAAATACTTATCCTATGTATTATCTACCAATAATGCTAAAAAACAGAAAAGCAAGGGGAAAATAAAAAGCAAAGTAGTACATACAAATACCAATTCAATAGGAGAAATTGAAATTCCTTTGCCTAGTCGAGAGGTTCAAGATAAACTGGTTGATGTATTAGATAACTTTGAAACTATCTGCAATGACCTGAACATAGGTCTGCCAGCAGAGATAGAAGCACGAAAAAAACAATATGAATTTTATCGTGATTTGCTCTTGACATTCGCTGAAACAGGCGACATAATCGTACAGACAGACAGACAGACAGACAGACAGACAGACAGACAGACAGACAGACAGACAGACAGACAGACAAGCAATAATTAGGCTTATTCAATATGTATTTGGTTTTGTAGACATAAAATTAAAAGATATTGCTGGTTACTCAAGCTCTAAAATTAGTGCTGAAAGTGTGGATAAAAACAACTATGTAGGTGTTGATAATCTGCTCCAAGACAAATTCGGAAAATTAGATTCATCATTTGTTCCAGAATCAGGTAGGTTAACAGAATTTAAATCAGGAAATATCCTGATTGGAAATATACGTCCATATTTAAAGAAGATTTGGTTTTCTGATAGAAACGGTGGAACAAATGGAGATGTGTTGGTAGTACAGCCAAATATAGATATTATTCTTGAAAAATATCTATATTACATATTATCTTCTGATAAATTTTTTGCTTTTGATATGCAGTTTGCAAAGGGGGCGAAAATGCCAAGAGGAGATAAAAATGCAATTATGGAGTATGAAATTTCATTACCTGAAATAAAAGAACAAGAAAGAATTATAGAAATACTTGATAAGTTTGAAACTATATGCAACGATTTGAGTAACGGACTTCCAGCAGAAATAGAGGCAAGACAAAAACAATATGAATACTATCGGGATAAGTTGCTTACATTCAAGGAGGTGTAAGGTACATGAATACATTAAACATCGTAGCTTCAACCAATGAAAGTACGGTGGTTACGGAATACATACCAGAAACATCACGCTCTGACGCTTACCAGAGCGAAGCACAGCTGGAACAGGAGTTTATAAGACTTCTGACAATGCAGGGATATGAATATATTGCATTGAACAGCGAACAGGAAATGAATTCCAACCTGAGAAAGCAGTTGGAAATTCTGAACCATTATGATTTTTCAGATACGGAATGGGAACGTTTTTTTCGTGAATGCATAGCCAGCAGTAATGAGGGCATCGTAGAAAAAACAAGAAAAATCCAAGCAGACCATATACAGAACCTAAAGAAAGATGATGGTTCGACAAAGAACATCATGCTGATTGATAAAAAGAACATCTACAATAATCGGTTGCAGGTTGTCAATCAGTACGAGGAAAAAAACGGCAGTCACGAAACACGCTATGACGTTACAATCCTTGTCAATGGATTGCCTATGGTACATATAGAGCTGAAACGGCGTGGGGTGGCAATCCGAGAAGCATTCAATCAGATAAAAAGGTATCAGAGGGACAGCTTCTGGGCTGGAAGTGGTTTGTATGAGTATATACAGATATTTGTGATTTCCAATGGTACGCATACAAAATACTATGCCAATACGACACGAATCAGCCATATAAAAGAAAACAGTACAAGCGGAAGAAATGCCAGCAGAAAGACAAGCAATAGCTTTGAATTCACATCGTACTGGGCTGACGGTAAAAACAAGGTCATTGCCGATTTGATAGATTTTACAAAAACATTCTTTGCAAGATACACCATTTTAAATATCCTCACAAGATACTGTGTATTTACAGCAGAGGACTTACTAATGGCCATGCGTCCTTATCAGATTTCGGCAACGGAAAAAATATTAAAGCGAATAGAAATATCAACAAACTATAAAAAGACTGGAACGATTGAAGCAGGTGGATATATCTGGCATACGACAGGAAGCGGAAAGACATTGACTTCTTTTAAGACAGCACAGCTTGCTACCGCCCTGCCATATATTGACAAGGTTCTGTTTGTTGTAGACCGCAAGGATTTGGACTATCAGACCATGAAAGAATATGACCGATTTGAAAAAGGTTCAGCAAACAGCAATAAGTCTACTAAAATTCTTCAGCGACAGCTTGAAACAGACAGTACAAAGATAATCATTACTACGATACAGAAACTGGATAATTTTATCCGCAGAAATAAGACACACAAAATCTACAAGAAGCATGTCGTGATTATCTTTGATGAGTGCCATCGAAGCCAATTTGGAGATATGCATACAGCGATTATCAAGGCATTCCAGAATTATCATATCTTTGGATTTACAGGAACGCCGATATTTTCAGAAAATGCACCATCTTCAAGCAGAACACTTTTAAAGACGACACCGCAGACATTTGGCGACAAGCTCCACACCTATACGATAGTAAATGCCATCAATGACGGAAATGTCCTGCCGTTTCGCATAGACTATGTAGATACGGTCAAGAAAAAAGAGGAAATCGCAGACAGGCAGGTAAAAGCCATAGATATTGAGAAAGCAATGCAAGCACCTGAAAGAGTAGAAAAAATTGTTTCCTATATACTGGAACATTTCGATCAGAAGACACAGCGAAACAGCTTCTACTCTCTTAAAGGACAGAGAGTTGCAGGATTTAATTCTATTTTTGCAGTCAGTTCCATTCCTATGGCAAAGAAATATTATGTCGAACTGAAAAAACAGCTGGAAAAGAACAACAGAAAACTTACGATTGCGACCATTTTCAGCTATTCAGCAAATGAGGAAGACCCAGAAGATGTTATACAGGAAGAAGAATTTGAAACAGACGGACTGGATAAGACATCTCGTGATTTCCTGCAAAGTGCTATTGATGATTACAACAAGGAGTTTAAGCAGAGCTTTGATACTTCAAGCGAGGGTTTTCAGAATTATTATAAAGACCTGTCGCAACGTATGAAAAGGCGTGAGATTGATCTGCTGATTGTTGTAAATATGTTTCTGACAGGATTTGACGCTACGACACTCAACACCCTTTGGGTAGACAAAAATCTGAGAATGCACGGACTGATACAGGCATTTTCCAGAACGAACCGTATCTTAAATTCTGTAAAGACATACGGGAATATTGTATGCTTTCGGGACTTGCAGAAAGAAACAGATGAAGCCATTGCCTTGTTCGGAGATGAAAATGCAGGAAGTATTGTGCTTCTAAAGAATTATGAATCCTACTATTACGGCTATGATGAAGATGGAAAACATCATGCAGGATATATGGAACTCATCGAAAAGTTGAAAATGATATATCCCGTCAATGAGCAGGTAATCGGGGAGCAGAACCAAAGAGATTTTATCTCCCTATTTGGTGCAATCCTAAGGTTAAAAAATATTTTATCTTCTTTTGATAAATTTGATGGAAACGAAATACTTACACAGCGTCAGCAGCAGGAATACCAAAGTATATATCTTGATTTGTACCAAGAATGGAAAAAGAAAGATGAAGTCGAGAAAGAAAATATCAATGATGATATTGTGTTTGAAATGGAACTGGTAAGACAGGTTGAGATAAATATCGACTATATTCTTATGTTGGTTTCCAAATATCACGACAGCAACTGTGAAGATAAGGAAATACTAGTGGATATACGAAAAGCTGTGGATTCCAGTATGCAGTTGAGGAGCAAAAAAGAGCTGATCGAAAACTTCATTGAAAAGGTCAACGTGAATACCAAAGTAGAGGAAGACTGGCAGAAGTTTGTCAAAGAACAGAAAGAAACAGATTTGTCCGAGCTTATCAAAGCGGAACGTCTAAAAGATGAGGATACAAGACGTTTCATCGACAATTCATTCCGTGACGGCGTGTTAAAAACGACCGGAACGGATATAGACAGGATACTTCCGCCTGTATCCCGCTTTTCTGGTGGAAACCGTGTAAAAAAGAAGCAGACCGTGATAGAAAAGCTGATGAATTTTTTTGAAAAATATTTCGGTTTGATTTCCTAGCTGTAGGAATAGATATTTCTGTTATGAGTAGATGAAAGTCCGACGGAGTGGTCCAGACACGGTGGCGGTCGTAAGATATATCGCCACGCCAGCTTGCTGGCGAGTGTCTGGTTCACTTTGTCGGTTATGAGAGCGTTAGCGAGCTTTCTTAGCCCCCGTTATCTAACAGGGGGGGACTATTACAAAATGCAAAAGGCAAAACAAATACAAAAACGCCGATATGCAACAATTTATAAGGTTATAAGAACTTACTGCACTTCGCACTCTGTCATTTCTACCCGATAGGCTGAAAACAGCATATAAGAAACAAAACATACATGATACAAGGTATGTTCCTGCGAGCATGTGCCTTTTTTGATTGGAGGAATGAACATGAACGACATGGAATTTATTAAAACATTGAAAGAAAAACGTAATGCTTACGGTTATTCGCAAACAAGACTTGCGCAGAAGAAGATGAACCCAAAAAATCTGCAATACATCATTGACATTCAAGTATCACAATCACGCTGGATTTGTACACTCATGCTTCTGAAACAGGAGCAAATGTGGAAATGTGAAGTCTTATTGCATGGTTTGCAACGAAATATACAACGACTAAGAGCAAAGATATACGGATAAGGTTCAGTTGCACGGTGTATCTGTGAAAAGAGAAAAACCGCCAAACCCTTATAAACAGGGTTATATTGACGGATTAAGAAGTTATAAGAAGATACGAAAAAATCTATGCTGTTTTTCTGTTGAAAACTGCCGTGGTTTTCCATGGGCAATTCTCTCTTTATTTGCACGAAGGGATCAGTATATGTGTGTACATATTCAATAAACAAAAGGAAAGAGACATATTTTCACATTGTTTGGATATCTTTTAGATGAAATATCTCGTATAATGATTGATGAGGTGATAGCATGAAATTTAAGGATTATAACTATGAGCGTTACAGCTATGAGGCTTATGCAGAGGCAATGCAGCAGGCAGGCACCAGGCTGAAGGAAGCAAAGGACTATCAAAGCTTCAAGAAAGCATTTGATGAGGGGAAACGGGCATTTGAGCATCTGGATACGATGTATAATATCTGTTATGTCCGCTATACGATCAATACAAACGATGCCTTTTATCAGAAGGAAAACGATTACTGGGACGAGGCAATGCCGAAGATGAAGTCCCTGACAACGGCGTTTGACAAAGAGGTGCTGGCTTCACCGTTTGCGGAGGAATTGAAAAAGGATGTTCCGGAAACCTATTTCCTGCTTGCGGAGTTTGCACAGAAGAGCTTTTGTGATGAAATAATCGAAGAGCTGCAGGAGGAAAACCGTTTGCAGAGCAGTTATCAGAAGCTGATAGCCAGTGCACAGATTCCCTTCGATGGTGATATCTATACTCTATCAGAGCTTGGTGTAAAGATGGAATGTGATGATCGTGACATTCGTAAACGTGCCACCCAGGCATACTGGGGATGGATGCAGTCACACCAGGATGAGATTGATGATTTATATGACCGCATGGTTAAGGTCCGCGATCGCATGGCGAAAAAGCTGGGCTATAAGAATTATGTTGAGCTGGCATATATGCTGCAGTGCCGCTTTGATTACAAGCAGGAGGATGTGGCAAATTACCGCCGGCAGGTTCTGGAGGATGTTGTACCGTTATGCAATGCATTATATGAACGGCAGCGGGAACGTTTAGGCTATGACAGGCTGCACGTATACGATGAAAAATACGAATTTGCAAGCGGCAACCCGACACCGAAATACGATACACAGGAAATGATTGAACGCGCAAACACAATGTATCATGAGCTGGATGAACGCTGCGGAACGTTCTTTGATTTCATGGTGGAGCATGCCCTGCTGGATCTTGACAGTAAAAAGGGAAAGGCAGGCGGAGGCTATTGCACCGTGTTTGCCGAAGATCGCTCTCCGTTTATTTTCAGTAATTTTAATAAGACAAGCCATGATGCGGAGGTTCTCACTCATGAGGCAGGGCATGCCTTCCAGGTGTTTACTTCCATGGGAATCCGACCGGTGGAGTGTATCTGGCCGACCTATGAGAGCTGTGAAATTCACTCTATGAGTATGGAATTCTTTACATGGCCGTGGATGGAGACCTTCTTTGAGGAGGATGCGGACAAGTATCGATTCCTTCATCTTGGCGGAGCCGCTAAGTTCATCCCTTACGGCGTTCTGGTGGATCATTTCCAGCATGAGGTGTATGAGCATCCGGAAATGACTCCGGCGGAAAGACGGCAGACCTGGAGAAGACTGGAAAAACAGTATCTGCCGCATAAGGATTATACGGACTGTGAATTTCTGGAGAATGGAGGATGGTGGTTCCGTCAGAGTCATATCTTTATGACACCGTTCTATTATATTGATTATACACTGGCACAGGTGTGTGCATTGCAGTTCTGGTATCGTCTGTATCAGAAGGATGAAAACGCATTTGAGGATTATTATCGCATCTGTCAGATTGGTGGAACGAAGACATTCACGCAAATCGTTGCGGCAGCGAATCTGAAGGTTCCATTTGCGGATGGGTGCTTAAAGGATGTCATGAAGGCAGTCCGCAGCTATCTGGATCAGGTGGATGACAAAGCACTTTGATGCCGGTAACGGGGAAGCTGCATATTCTTGAAATGGCGTGCCGACAGCGATAGCTGAAGGGCTTGTATGAAGTGCTGAAGCATTTGAAGGGCTTGTCATCCACATGGTATTCATAAACCTTTCACCATAAGGAAGGAATCATGGAAAGCCTTGTTTTATCGGTAATTTTAAGGAGTTTTCGATTGACAAAGGCAGGGTTTGTCTATATAATCATAATCGTAAATATGGCTGTGATAAGAGAGTACTGTTTGTGAAAGCTTTCAGAGAGTATGCACGTTTGGTGAGAGTGCAGCAGTGGACCTGCAGGAAATAAAGACTTGGAGCTTTCCGATCAGGACGTTTCCTTCACGTTACGAAGAGACTTGAAACACAGTCACTAAGGCTGTGCGGGGAAACCTGCCGGCGAATTAGGGTGGTACCACGATGAAGCTCTCGTCCCTATGTCGGAAGAGAGCTTTTTATATGGAAATAGAAAAGGAGCAGATTATGGAAAAGTTAACTGAACAGGAAGTTATCCGTCGACAGAAAATGGAAGATCTGCGTGCCATGGGCATCGAGCCGTTCGGGCATGCATATCAGAGAACACACAAATCCGGAGAAATACGTGCAGCATATGAAGACTGTACGAAGGAAGAGCTGGAAGAAAAAGATCTGACAGTGAAAATTGCGGGACGTATCATGACGAAGAGACGTCAGGGAAAGGCCGGCTTCATGCATATTCAGGATATCGACGGACAGATTCAGATTTATGTTCGTAAGGATGTCATCGGTGATGAGGCCTATGAGGTGTTCAAGAAGTCGGATCTTGGAGATATTGTAGGAATTGAAGGAAAGGTCATGAAGACAAATCATGGAGAGCTTTCTGTAAAGGCCGAGGTGTATACGCATCTGACGAAGGCACTGCGCCCACTGCCTGAGAAGTATCATGGCTTACAGGATGTGGAGGAGCGTTTCCGTCGCCGTTATGTGGACTTGATTACCAATGAAAACAGCAAGCGTATCGCATTGACAAGACCTAGAATTATCCGTGCTATTCAGAATTATCTGGACAGTGAAGGATTGGTTGAGGTGGAGACACCGGTGCTGCAGCCGATTCTGGGTGGAGCGAGTGCAAGACCGTTTGTGACGCATCACAATACTCTGGATATGCCGTTTTATCTGCGTATCGCAACAGAGCTGCCTTTGAAGAGACTGATCGTCGGTGGCCTTGAGGGTGTATATGAGATTGGCAGATTATTCCGTAATGAGGGAATGGATGCTACACACAATCCGGAGTTTACAACGGTGGAGGCCTATGTGGCATATTCTGATCTGAGCGGGATGATGGATCTGGTGGAAGGTCTGTTGAATCATGTGGCAGAGACGGTATGTGGAACGACAGAAATCGAGTGGCAGGATAAGACGATTTCTTTGAAGGCACCGTTTAAGAGATTACATATGGTGGATGGTATCAAGGAAGCATGCGGCGTTGATTTCTGGCAGGAAATGAGCTTTGCGGATGCATGTGCAATCGCGAAGGAACATGATATTGAGGTTGAGAAGAAGCATAACAGTGTCGGACATATTATCAATCTGTTTTTTGAGAAGTATGTTGAGGAAACGCTGATTCAGCCAACATATGTATATGGGCATCCGGTGGAAATCAGTCCGCTTGCGAAGAAGAATGCGCAGGATCCTAGATTTGCGGATCGCTATGAGCTGTTTATTGACGGGCATGAGTATGCGAATGCATTCTCTGAGCTGAATGATCCGATTGATCAAAGAGAGCGTTTTGAGAATCAGCTGAAGCTGCGTGATCTGGGGGATGATGAAGCAAATGAGATGGATACGGATTATGTGGAGGCATTGGAGTATGGTCTGCCGCCAACCGGTGGTGTTGGATTGGGAATTGACCGACTGGTGATGCTGTTGACAAATTCGCAGACGATACGGGAAGTGTTGCTGTTCCCGCATATGCGTCTTAACAAATAAAGTAACGCAGCCCAAATAGGTTGCGATTAAATAACGCAACCTATTTGGGTTGCGTTATTTGCCTATTTACTATATGCTTGATTTAAGAGGTGAAGACATTGTCAAATAAAAAGTATGGTTCTATTATGATCGACATAGTTGATTCTAGGAAATATAAAAATCGTAATGAAATCCAAGAATTTATGAAATGTATTATTGTGTACTTGAATAAAATATTTTATAAATCTTTAAAGAAACCATTAATGTTTAGTGCAGGAGATGAAATTCAAGGCTTGTTTTATGAACCATTGGCAGCGTATTTATGTGTTCGGTTTTGCATGATGATTTGTTATCCAGTAAAAATTAGGGCAGGAATTGGATATGGAGAATTAGCATTTGATAATGAAAATTGGAAATCAACCGAATTAGACGGTGAAGTATATCATAATGCTAGATATGCTATAGAAAGCTTTTCTGGTAAAAATAGTTTTGGAATTAGAATAAATACGAAAACAAAAAAGGATAAATATTTGAATGCAATGTTATACTCGTCACAGCTGCTTCAAAGACAACAATCGGTGAATGTACAAAATGTTAAATTAATTGCCGAATTATTATATCCAATTTTTGATGAAAACATTATGGTTTCGTACATTGAATTTAAAGACCAATTAAATTTTATATTAGAGATGAAAGCTAATATAGTACCTGTGCAGTCTTTGAGTTATGCAAGAATCGGAAGTTCTCCTAAGGGAGAATTGAAAAACAACATAGTTATTTCAAATGATATTGGTCAAGTATATTTTATGCCATTACGCAAACTTTTAGAGGATAGTAATATGTTAGTGGAAAATACATGGAAGAAGGGAATGTCTACAAAGATTTCAGAAATATTAGGAACTACACGTCAAAATATTGATAAACATATTCGCTTAGGAAATATAGATGAAAATAGAAAAATTGATTTTTCTGTTGCTTGTTGGCTGATTGAGGAGCTTGATAATGCATAATATGTTATTATTTATTATTTTCCATATTGTTGGAGATTTTTATTTGCAAAGTGATGAAGTAGCAAAGAATAAAGAAAACTTAAACACTTTTATGCTGATACATTCAATTATTTATTCAATACCTTTTGTTTTACTTTTTATCTATTTTAAAATAAATGTATCCTTATTGATAATAATCACATTATCTCATCTGTTAATCGATGTTTGCTCAGTTAAACTGAAAAATAAATACAAAGAAAAAGAGTGCTTAATATTTTGCAGTGACCAGTTTATACATATATTCATTATTTATTTATGTTCGTCATATATGAATTTAACAATCATATTATCCAATATGGCTTTAATATCAATTTTAGCGATATTAATATTAGTGAAACCAACTGGCGTATTGATTTCATTGGCCTTTAAAGTTATCTTCAAAGAAGAGAAAAGTAATCATGAGTTAAAAATTGGTACGTATATAGGATATTTAGAGAGAATTATAATTTTTTTATTATGTATCTTTGATTCTATTTCTACCATAGGTTTTATTATTGCTGCAAAAACTTTAGTTAGATATAAGGATATCAATAATAATAAAAATCATTTTCAAGAAAAGTACTTAATAGGAACATTATTAAGTACAATTGGAGCTTTATGCTGCTTTGCACTCATTAAGTTTTTAAGCACTTAAAAAGGAAGACACACATCAATATATTCTTTTTCTGTACATATTTTTATGTAACCTTCATGTACTTCATCACTGTATGCGTTATAGAATAAAATATCCAGATTTAAATGGCTAATAAATTTGCAGTAACGTTGATTCACTTGCAAAACAGGAATTGATGGAACTTTTTGTACAGTGTCTCACTTCTATCATTTCCTCGTTGGATTACTCGTAATCCGATACAATTACATACAGGTACACTACACCTCACAGATAGGCACATATAAAAGACTAAATTTTCCGTGAAAACGATATATTCAATGGTATATAGTTTTTGGCACTTGCAAAAGTACGATAAATAAAGTTTTTTTTGGAGGTTTCAATGATTTACTAAAGTCACATCACATATGAAGAATAAGTAGGATTTTATAAAATACAGCATTAGAAGGAGTGCTGTGCTTTTTTGTCTAAGCTTAAAATGTCTAGCCTCAGACGAGGCTAGACTGTTTTTATACCGTATCATAAGACAATGTAATAAACATTTAGATACGCTAGCCTCAGGGAGGCTAGACCGAAGCATACGAGAATGCTGTATGGGACGCCGATGAATTTAAATCCACTAGCCTCAGGGAGGCTAGACAGGGGAGGGGTCGTTTTATTAAGCGATAAATTTATTTAAATCCACTAGCCTCAGGGAGGCTAGACTGATGCCAAAGATTCAACTTCCTTTTCTGGCATTGATTTAAATCCACTAGCCTCAGGGAGGCTAGACCAAATTATAATAAAGTTAATCTCATTATATTTGATATTTAAATCCACTAGCCTCAGGGAGGCTAGACCGCCTATCACTTATAGCATTACTACAAGTGGCGTATTTAAATCCACTAGCCTCAGGGAGGCTAGACGATTACTTTAACACAAATTTTATCGATTTAATAAATTTAAATCCACTAGCCTCAGGGAGGCTAGACAGTGAAAATTATTGCATTTTAAGACGTTTGTAACAAAATCATTTCTTTTCATAACTATTGAATGTTATGGACATGAAAAAGCTGTTACAAAATGCGATAAAACGCAATTTTAAGGCGCGAACCTCCCAAGGGTTTCATGTGAGCTTACGGTTCGCGCAAAATAATTCATATAAACAATACATCTTCTTCAACATTGAAGCTAGGCTTAACTCCTATATGTTCTACTTTATTTTTGTAATTGTTACCTAAATAGTAAAATCTTAAACTATCATGTTCTTTATCAATTAATCCAGTAAGCTTGTGTTTAACCTCTCTGCATTTCGCTTGATCCATAACACATTCAAAAACTGAATTTTGAACCCTTTGACCATAATTCACACATACTTTAGCAACGTTCCTTAATCTTTTTTTACCTGCGCTGTTTTGGGTGTTGACATCATAAGTTATTATAACAAGCATTTCTCATTACTTCCATAAAAACGGTGGATATTCAGGTAAATCACCACGAATTGTTCTAGCAAGTAATAGCGCCTGAACGTAAGGAACCAAACCCCACTCTATCTTTTGATCAAGGAATGGATGCTTTATCGTTTCCTGTTTTTTCTTTTGCCATGAAGACAGAACCGCTTTTCTAGTCGTATCATCCATATAAACAGCACCACTATCGGTTTTTGTAAATCCATCAGCAGTTACTATATTCATATTTATAAGTGATAAAACAAAACGATCAGCCAGGATTGAGCGTAATTCTTCCATTAAATCTAATGCTAAAGAGGTGCGTCCAGGAAGATCAGTATGTAAAAATCCAACATACGGATCTAAACCAACAGATTCAAGCGCTGATGTGACATCCTTTGCTAAAAGTGTATAGGTAAAGGAAAGAAGAGCATTAACATTATCTAGCGGAGGTCGTTTATTTCTACCATGAAAATAGAAATCATTTTTCTGTTGGAGAACTAAATCATCAAATACATGGAAGTAACAATTTGCTGCATTGCCTTCGATTCCTCTTAAAGAGTCTGCAGAATCCGCTTTTCTAGCTTCATTTGCAGATAATCTGATCGCTTCAGCTGCTGTTTCGATTTTTTCAACATCTATTCTCATACCATAATCTCGTTTGGCACGAAGTAATATATTTCTGGAATTGATTAGCTTTGCTGTTATCATGTTTTTTGCATATGCAAGACGTTTATCGCTTGATTCAGATATTCTGAATTGTTCTTTCCGCAACAGGACATTTCCACGTTCCTCTCCAACAACTCTAGCAAGAAATCTTCCATGCATTGTCATAAATGTTAACGATATTCCCATATCTGCACATTTACCCATAAGAGCAGGACTTGCGCCTGTAAAACCAAATCCAACAATCCCTTCAATGTTATGTAAGGGAAACCTCGACACAGATTTATCTTCTTTTGTGGCGATAATGTTTTCACCATCCAATGATAAATAGGTCCTAGGTGTTGTTATATACAATGTGTTCAAAAGTTTTTTCATATACCTTTGTCTCCTAAATATTTATCAAAGTATTCATCAACAGAAGGATTTTGATTCAGTTTAGGAAGACAGATATCTTTTAAAGAACATGCATTGCATTTTTTAGATATTTTTACTTTAGGAGTATATTGCTTTAAATACAGTTTATGCATTTCTTCACAAAATGCTTTGACTGTACTGCGCATGTCAGAAGAAAATAACACTTCAGTTCTTCGTCTTGTTTCTCCATAAAATAGATAGCCCTTTTCAATCTTACACAAAAGCATTTCTTCTAAACACATTGCCTGTGCACATAACTGTAAGTCATCAGCTTGATATTGTTTAGGCTCTCCTCTTTTATATTCAATAGGAACAGGGAGATAGCGCTTAGAATCTTTTGAAATAGAAATGCCTTCTTCTGATGGATGAAATTCTACAATATCACAATTACCACTAATACCCATAGTCCTTGAAAATACAGAGAGTCCTCTACGAATGAGTATTCCATTTCTTGTTTCAGAGAATGCACCATTATGTGCATTCTCATGAAAAATCTGACCATCTATCGTACGGTAATTCTCTGCCCACTGTTGTTCAATATGTATGAGTGCCCATTGACGGCGGCAAAACGCAAAATGTTGTATACCTGAAAGCATTAAAAATTCGTCTTCACTATATTCCATCATAAATTTCTGGTTCTAGACCTTCTAATGGAGATAACGTGATTGTGAAATCTTCAAAGCAATTTGGCGTATCCACATCATTTTTTACCTCAACCTTTAAAGAATTGTGTACTTTTGCTGAACTGTATTGCCCTGCTAAACAATTATGCTTCCACCAATATACCTTACAAACTTCCATGCTTCCTTCCGGTCTTGCACTGGAGGCATCGTTCATGAACAGGGAACATAAAGCTTCTTTGATTTTCTCAGCATCCTCTTCACTGAAGCCTGTTTTTTCTGCCAGCTGGTGATTGATGCTTCCTTTACATACATATAAACCAAAATCAACACGGTGCTTCATTCCCATAGTGTCAGAGGAACGCTTTTCGGATGGCTCACTATTTACACTCTTTGTTATCTGCATATCGGTTGTTACAACTGGATTGATACTTTCTGCAGTTCTTATAGAAACAGGACCTCTTACACCTACAGAAACATTATTCGCTTTAAATGCGAAGACCTGCCCAAATGCTCTGACATCAGTCCATTGTTTACAGGCAGCTGAAGCATAAGCTTCACGATCCTTTAAAACCGCTTTTAATTCCTTATTATTGGAAGCACGTTCACTTAAGCTCTTGAATCCATCATTGCTTCTTTCATCAGATTGGACGAAGATATTTTCTCCCATATCCTGCAGACGGTTTCTAATTTTCCGTTTAATGCATACGTCAGATACTTCTCCAAATCCCTTAAAATCAATTCTAGGTTGATTGCCAGAAAGTGGATCACCATTCGGGTTAGCTTTGTTAACTGTGAAAATAACTGCGAAATCTACTTTGTTTGTGAATGCTGTCATAATTTAGACTCCTCCTTTTGTTTATTTTTTTCTTTTCTTTCAGTATTGATTCGTTTGATTTCATTTCTCTGACAATCAAAACCAATGACAAAATATGCATTTAAGTTTTGGATGTGTTCTACAGCTTCTATATCCATTTCTGTATATAACTCTTCCATTAAGTCCTGTTTCATTGAAAGAAGATAATCACATTTTCTCCCTAGTTTCTCAACATAAGGTCTGATTTTCTTATCTAGCGTAGTAAGCGTTACAAACGGATGCTCTTGAAATGGTGCGTATAAACGCATTGCATTTGTTGGACGATCTTCCTTTTGAATGTTTAAAGCATATTGTTCAATTGCATCATATATTGCAAGAATTCTTCCTAATAAATAGGGGATATTTGATTTAGCTAATTTTTTGTTTTCCATAATATTCACACTCCAATTCACTCCTTCTCTATCGTAACAGTATTTTTTGAATACTGCACACAGTATACCGATACATTTATTCCAGTTATACTTCGTATTCGTTGACATGGTCTTTATCTGATTGTTAAGTCGAATGATAAAATCATCCGGAATAGGTTTCCCTTCAGAAATACATGGCAGTAGGCGTCCCATTTGCAGCGTCATCAACTGATCATCCACTTCAAAGAATGCACCACGCAGTGTACCATATGCACAAGAAATGATTTCTCTGGGAATTGGAGTCATTACATCGCTCATATGATCAGCTTTTGAGTATTGAGGCCAGCTACAATATGTGAACCAGTTCTGTAGATGTTTGTAGTATGTAGAAGCATCTATCTCCTGATAATAGGTTATTGAAAATCTACCAATCGTAGCAGCGTCCATTGCCATGATGACGATGTTATCATTATGATCGCTGATATTCTGCCTATAACCGTCAATTGCTTTGTTTACACGTTGTGCGTAATCTTCTTCTGTATCTACTTTGTCCGGTAAAGCAGGAAATAAGCTTTCGTCTAATGCGAATGCCGTCATAATGTTATCACAGTGTGCATTCCATACCAAAATCGTTTGTCCATTTTGCTTATATGCCTGTTTTTGTATCAACCATCGCAAAGCATTATGAATTTTCTGAGATGTTTCATATCCAACGGAAATCGCTTCTTTTTTAGAAACGAACCTGCCGCGATATGTAAAACCGTTTGCATCATTAGTAGAAATTAACTTAGCTTTATCTTTTCCTTGACGAAGTTTAGCAGGATGTTTTTCTGTGCAATACATCATTTTACCAGTTATATAGCAGAGATCCTCGTCGGTATGTTGACTGGTATAGAAATTGTGGTAGGCATCGAATAACATTTTGTCACACCATGGTTCAACAATTCGTTTTTGTATACCTCTGATTTTAAAGCGGACAAAAGCTTCTGTTTGAACAACTGTTTTCTGGATTTTATATTTCTTATCCAATTGTTCTCCATTCAATTTTAAGATATCGCAGGAGATCAAGTCAGAGATGAGTGTACCTTGTTCAAGATATTGATAGATTGGTATAATGCTAGAGTGGGTGTAAGAAGAATCTATCCATTGTTTTAGAAGACTTTGGTGTGCAAGAACATGCGGATCGTTTCGTTTTCCAGTATATTCTGCATAATCTTTTGAGATATAAATTAGCTTATCGTGTAAAGGATGAGGCGTAATACCGCTTGATCTACTCGCTGAATCCTCAGTCACAGGAATGACAGTGACGGCATCATCATTAGGGATTTCTATTGCATGGATAAATTTTCCGTTTTCATCCAAAACAACTTCAATCTGTGCTTTTGTAGTTAGGTGGCTAAGCGGTAATAACATCCCTGTTTCACTTTCCTTGCCCACTTCACTCTGACATATATCATAGGTTTCTAGTAATTTACTCGCCCAACTCATGCAATTCACCTCCTTCCTCATGTTCAACACTCTTAAAATTGATATCTTTTTCAAATCTCTTGATATCGCCGGTTCCTACAATACGCCTGATTGCACATTGTTCAGGTCGGATGAATGTAATAATACCTTTTTTCATGACTGGTGTCCAAAAAGTCGCAATCAGCTTGCCTTTTTCTTCTTCACAAACCCATTCGTCTGGGTAGATAAATCCATGAACCATAGTACTGAAAGGCACTATGGTATGGTCATCATAAAAACCTTTTCCTTCACCAAATTCACATGGTTCTACATACGCCTGACATTCACGCGTACCAAGAAATATATCCCTTCGTCCACCACGATTTACCATGCGCTTTGCGATTAACCAATGTTTATTCTCATTACGATCTTGTTCTAATTCTTCATGGTGTAGATTCCATTCAAAGTGTGCTTTTACCTGATATTCAACATCTGTTAAATAGGTGTAGTAGGAGAGAGTATTACCTCCGTGGTAATTGATTGGTCGAATACCTTGTGTTGTGAATTGAATCTCATTCATAATGCGAACTTCATCAATAAACCAGCTGATTGTCGGCTTAAAGTAAATACTTTTAACCACTCCCTTTAAGGCTTCATATGTTGGGATTTGATAAGAAAACTTTTCTCCTGATACACGATTGAGAGGATCAGAATAAAGAGCATATTTACTTTTTACGCAAAATGTGATTTCGTTTTTCTTTTCCATTTTTTTCACCTTCTTTCTAATAAATTTATTTTATATACAATATGATGTATGAAATAACATCATATTGTATTTAAAATCTAAAGCAGTTTAAAAAGTACGTAGATGAGAGCAACAATTAAACAATAAATGATTCTAAAGGTTATATTCATAAAACCTTTATGTAGTAGCACATAGCCATCATCTTCATCTCTTCTTTTACAAGAGTTCTTCATGATTTACGATTCACACCTCCTAATTTGTAATAAAAATCTTGATTGAACACAGGATATAGAAAGCCCTTACATGCTTCCTATGGCATTATTATAACAAATAATTATACTAATAAGAAGATGAAAATATATGTAAGAAAATATGAAATGATTCGTAATTTTTTGATATGTTGTTATGTTTTTATTTTCTTTGACTTATTAAATTATTGACCATATAATAAGTATGTCAGTTATAAACTGTGGATTAAAATTTATTTGTGTATTTATGATTTATGTTTTAGGAAAGGCTAAATGCCTTTTTCTATTTACACAAACATATCCTCTAACTCCTTCCTAACCTCCAACCCTGTATCCTTCTTATAAAACCCATCCCTCAAAACCAGCATGCCGTTAAACTCAAGCTGATAAATCATATCTTCCTTCTCCAGCTCCTTATACTTGTGTTCATAAACATTCACCATAAAGCGCTGTGTCTTATCAAGCAGTCCATACTTTTCTGCATTGCTAATGGAACTATTCAGCTGATTAATCAATTTCTCGCCATCTTTGTACGGAACCAAAACACCAATACTCTGAGAATCAATCATTTCAAATTTTTCTCCCGCACTCTTTAATGCGTGCCCCAGACAAGGATGAGCAAGATCATCAGATTCCTTTTTACTCCCTATTCGCGAAAATAGATCAAATAAGGAAACTTTACGATTCTCAATCTTTGTTGAATATTCCGTATCCTGTCTGCGATCAAACAAATAGGAATCATAATACTGACGTATGAAGGGGAGTGTTAAAAGCTCATCCACACGGTTTCCCTCTTTGGAAGCATGTAGTTGTGATAATAAAATATCTGTTTCATTCTGTCCTTTTCTTACATCCTTAAGTTTTTCGATATGTTCTTCATTGGAATTGATGAGATAGACAGTCCCTAACTCTGAATTTTTACCATTTCTATTGCATCTGCCAGCAGCCTGAAGAATACTATCAAGTCCGCATAGGGAACGTATGACAACATCACAATCTATATCGACTCCTGCTTCGATCAGATTAGTCGCTATACACAACACAGTATCTTTTTGTTCCATATGCTCTTTTAAATCCTCCAATGTAAGATGGCGATGCTCCGGACACATGCTAGTAGATAAATGATATAGATGAAGTCCGTCTATTTCATGATGCTGCTCACAAGCTCGATATAAATTTAGTGCCTCTGCTTTTGTATTGACAATCACCAGCATGCTGCAGCCGGGCTGCAGCTTTTGAAATATAAAATCTGATAAATCAGCAATTGAATAGCCGCCCCTGCGACAGGCATCTTCTATATGGACACGCTTAAATTGTTCCTGCATTTCCTTTGTCTGTTTTACAATTTCAGATTCTGAAGCCAACTTGATAGGATAGGTGGTAGTTTCCAATAATGGCTGTGTTGCCGTACATAATACCACCGTAGTATTACAATTATAAGCAAGAAAGTTCATCATTTCATTAAACATCGATATTGTTTGAACTGGTATTTTCTGAGCTTCATCTATAATGAGTACAGAGTCGGCTAACTGATGAAACCTGCGTACATCCGTTGTTCGATCTTTAAACATCACATCGAACAGACGAACTGCTGTCGTCAAAATTACGGGCTTATTCCAGGAGGAACTGTAGTAATCATAATCTGTATATTGAGATGGGATAATATTGGAATGATGCTCCAAAACAAGATCTTCATTGAAAAATTGCTTCATCACTTCCGCATTTTGTTCCAATATGGTCTTAAAGGGTGCAACATAAATGATATGCTTCTTATGGTATTTTTTCGCATGATGTAGAGCATAACGAAGTGATGCGAGCGTTTTACCTGAGCCAGTTGGACAGGACAGACGATAAATACCAGGAGAATGGCTGCTAAATGCTTTACACTGATCAGAGATACTGGCACGCAATTCATTGATTGGATTGAAAGAGGAATTTGCAGTTATCTCAGCTAAATGACTCTCAAGCTTATCTGTTGCTGCTTGCCATATAGTATCTTCTGTATAAACGATTGTTTGTGTGTGTTCCATGAAATTGCGAGTATCTTCACGATCTCCATGAATTAGTAAAGACATGAGAAGTCGTTGTAAAGCTCCAATATAAAAATAATAGTCCTTCGCATCTTGAGCCGTTTTTTGCTTCATGAAATTTGCAAGATAGACCGAAAGTTCCTTATGCGCTGCACGGAAAAGATTTTCCAATTCCTCTGTGGAAATAAAGTCATTCATAAAGGCGGTAATGTGTTCCATATCCAATGCTTTTTTCGGATAACACCGGCTGCGCAAGGCATTATCACCATGCACATTTATGAAATCACATAACCCATGATGAGAAACAATTGCATTTGCTAACATGAGTTTTACCAGACACTCACTCATATCACTGTAAGATCTGCACACCTCAAGCAGAATCTGCGCGCCGGCTGATGAATGATTAACCTTGGGAAGAAATATATTTTCCATTGCTGCTTTTGTTATGTACTTCTGAAATTCCCTGGAAGCCTTGCCGCAATCATGCAAAAAAGCAGTCAGCTTCATGCAATTTGTCAGACCTCTTGCAGCTGCATATTCTTTAATCGCTGTAAAGGTATGTTCGCTGTGCTCCTGTAATGACTGCATTTCCTGATTGCTATTTATATGTGCCAATATGTTCATGCTCCCACCCCTGTCTATTCCATAATAGCGCTTACATGAAGGCGTGTCAATATCAATGTTTCATTGAATAAATTGATAACTAAGGTATAATGTAAGAGAATGGTAAAATAGCCTGTACTTATGGAGGTAATTAAATATGTTAATATACGAAGGGACAAAATATGATTTCAAAATGGATATGGACCTTGATAAAATACCTCATCTTTTAGAGGAAAAGCTTTATGAGCGTATGCACATCCATACGAGTAAAAAAGAAGTAACCTCGTGGAAAAATTCACTTCAATATATGTACAAGGTATTGAATGACCCTACTATACCGGATACCTGCGGAGTAGCTATTGAATATAATATTCCAAAAACAAACAAGCGTGTGGATTTTATTATGTCCGGATATAATCATGATGGGAAGGCAAGTGCTATTATCATCGAGCTAAAGCAATGGGAGCGTGTGGAAACGGTATTCAACCGCGAGGATTTGATAAATACCGAGGTAATGACAGCGCTGGGAAAAGGAGTGCATCGTGTTGTACATCCCTGTTATCAGGCCTGGTCCTATGTACAGCATATGAATGATTATATCGAAGAAGTAGGGAAAAAAGACATACAGCTGTACCCTTGTGCATATCTGCATAACTATGATTTAAAGAAAGAGCAAAATATCATAAATCCAATTTACAATACATGTATTGAGAAATCACCATTATTCACACAGGGAGAAATTCCTAGACTGCGGGAATTTATCAAAAAGCATTTAAAACAAGGGGATCGTAAGGAGGTGCTGTTTCTAATAGAGAATGGCAGAATTCGACCCTCCAAGAGCCTTCAGGACTGCATTTCTTCTATGCTGGATGGTAATCAGGTATTTACGATGCTAGATACACAGAAAGTGGTCTATGAAGAAATCCTTTATATGGCTAAATTGTGTCAAAAGGATAAAAGGAAACGGGTAATGATTGCAAAAGGCGGCTCAGGAACAGGGAAGTCCGTGATTGCTGTAAATGCGATGGTGAATCTGCTGAAGGAAGACATGTTTGGACAATATATAACAAAGAATGCGGCTCCACGCAACGTGTATATAGATAGACTTGCTGGTAAAATGAAGAAAAACAAAATCAAATCACTGTTCGCTGCACCGGATAAATTTTATCAGCAGCAACCAAATGATTATGATTTTTTGATTGTGGATGAAGCGCATAGATTACGAGAAAAATCAGGTATGTTTCAAAAAGGTGAAAACCAGATACAGGAGCTGATAAGTTCATCACTCTTTACCGTTTTCTTTATCGATCCCTATCAGCGTGTTCATTTTCGTGATTTTGGAAGTATCTCCGAGTTTCAGAAACAGGCACAGCTACAAAATGCAGAGGTTATACAATATGAATTACATTCACAGTTTCGCTGTAACGGATCGGATGGATATCTTGCCTGGATAAGAAATATGCTGCAGCTGGAAGAAACAGCAAATTTCAATTTCAAGGATATCAGCTTTGATTTTCGTGTCATTGATGATCCAAATGAATTAAGAGCTATGATTTGTGAAAAAAATGATGAATCAGGGAAAGCCAGAATATTGGCGGGATACTGCTGGGAGTGGGAAAAAGCCGGTAGAAGTGATCCGAATCACGATGACATTGTAATTGGTGATTTCAAAATGAGCTGGAATCTGGATGCTGGTGATCCATATGCAATAAGTCAGGGATCTGTTCATCAAGTAGGGTGCATTCATACTACACAGGGGCTTGAATTTGATTATGTAGGAGTTATTATTGGTGAAGATCTTCGTTATGAAAACAATGAGCTTGTGACTGACTACAGGCAAAGAGCGAAAACGGATTCTTCTGTAAAGGGGCTGAAAAAGCTGTATCGTGAGAATCCGGAGAAGGCAAAACATATTGAACGACAGATTATACTGAATACGTATTACACGTTGATGACAAGAGGAATGAAGGGGTGCTATATCTATTGCTGTGATTCAGAACTGCAAAAGTACATCAAAATGTCAATAGCAGATGCATAGTCAAAAAGGGTTAAGCAATTTCAAGCATCACCCTTTCTCATTCTTGATACTGTTCACTAACAGTCTCATCCTTTCTTCATTTCTGCTACAGTATCCTTTAAGCTATACCTGCAATGGCCCTCTCTTCCGACTACCGTTTCCGCAGCGTCCAGAGAGCTTTGTATCGCTTCCTCACAGGCTTCGATGCCAGCACGGAAAACCTTGTCAATCTGCTGCTCATGAAGAATAGTTTGCGATATAAATGAGCAATCAGCGGAATGAGGAATTTTATTTGCTGTGGAAAAGGCAATCGCAATATCGCCACTGCCATTTCCCAGATGTGAACCAAGGCGGGCGAGTGCCACCGGCATACGTTTGCATACACGCTTCAGCTGTCTGTCGGACATTGGTATATCTGTTGCCAGGATTATTATAATACTGCCCTGCTCCACCTGTTCCTTCACAGAATCATGAAAGGATACGTTTTCCTTGATATAATCATTCTTTAATCCGAAATTAGATAAGACGAGAAGCCCCACCGTATATTCTTCTCCATTCAATTCCAGCACTCTTGACGCGGAACCGATACCTCCCTTCATTTCGAAGCAACTCATACCGCGACCTGCTCCCACAGCCCCAAGTGCAAAATCCTTCCCTGCATCCGCAATCGCCTCATATACATTTGACTCCTGAATGCTGCATGCCCGTATATCATTCAGATATCCGTCATTGCATTCCCCAACCACTACATTCACAGTGCCGCTCGTCGTACCGATTTCCGGATGATCCTGCAGCATATAGCGCACCAATGCCTGCTGAACAGTCCCCACACACAGCGTATTTGTCAATGCGATCGGACTTTCCAGTACACCAAGCTCCTCCAGCTGTATCAATCCGCCGGTCTTTCCAAAGCCATTGATCACATGGCATGAAGCTGTCAGCTTCTCACGAAAAATATCACCCTCTGTCGGCAGGATTACCGTAACACCGGTCTGTACGTTACCCGCCGCTATTGTTTTATGTCCGACACGGACGCCTTTAACATCCGTTATCTTATTTCTATAACCCTTTTTCATATACTCACCTCGCATTATAAGGATATCACATGCAGCATACTGTTTAACATTTATTTATGAAAAAGAATGAAACACACCGTCTTCTTATTTTTTCACCCCTCTATATCTATAGGCGAAGGGTAGAAAATATGCTATGATATAACAATACAGAAAGGGGAGATACCGATGCAGGAAAAGGGTATATTACAGGGAAATCTGACAAAGGCATTGCTGCGCATGGCTGTACCGCTGTTCGTGCTGAATCTGGTCAACTCCCTCTACAATATCATTGATACCTTCTGGGTCGGACAGCTTGGTGAGCTTCAGGTTGGCGCCGTTTCGCTTGTCGGTCCTATTATGTGGTGTGCACAAAGTGTTGCCATGGGGCTTAGTGCGGCTGCGATTGCTTTACTATCCACGCGGCTTGGGGCCAATCAAAAGGGGGACGCCTGTCGTTTCGCTACTGCTCTTCTATACTTTGCGATAGGCTTTGCCATTGTACTGAGCATAGGAACACTGCTTCTGCTGCATCCGATTCTAAGCTGGCTGGATACCCCGAAGGAAATTTATGATGCCAGTTATCAATATCTGCTCGGAATTTCCTTTGACTATATCGGCCTTCTTATGCTGAACCTCTATATGGCAATGCGACAGAGTGCGGGGGACAGCCGATCCGGTGTAAAGCTGAATATGTGCGCTTCCCTGCTGAATGCTATTATGGATCCGATATTCATTTTTGTTTTTCACTTCGGTATCCTTGGTGCTGCGATTGCCACGGTTGTATCCAAGCTGGTTATGGTACCGATTGCATGGCGGCGTCTGCATGATAAAGCCTTTCCTGTACATATCGATTTTCGGGCATATCCGTTTCATGCAGCGGATGGAAAAATCATACTGAAGCTTTGTATACCTGCCGCAAGCGGTCAGTTTCTTGAAAATCTGGGCTTTGTCATCATGAACAAATATATCGTCTACTATGGTGCTGTTGCCATATCGGCATACGGTGTCGGCGCAAAAATGGTGACGCTTGCCTATATTCCCGTCATGTCGATCGGAGCTGTACTGGCAACCTTTGTCGGTCAGAATCTGGGAGCCGGCAATACAGAGCGTGCACGAAAGGCATTTCATACAGCGATGAAGCTGTCAACACTTTTCTCATCTACTCTGACCATTATCGGAATGCTCGTAATCACACCGTTTATACACTTGTTTGTACCAAACGCATCTACGCAGCTTATGGAGCTAACACAGGAATATGCATTTTTTGCCTTGCTGTGCGGTGTTTTCATGGGATGGTATATCAACCTGAATGATGGCGTGTTCAATGGCTCCGGTCATACGAATTATACCTTTATCTTATCCATGATGCGTCTTTGGGCATTCCGCATTCCGATGATTCTGCTGTTTCATCGCTTTACGAGCCTTGGCATTACAGGAATATGGCTGGCAATGCTGCTCAGCAATATCTTTGAATGTATACTGGCACAAGCCATTTATCTCAGACATCGCTGGGAGCACTCCGCGATTCTTACAGAAACAGAAAAGATACAGCCTTCAGAAGAAACTGTAAAAGAAATATAAAGGGCACCCATGCAACAGCAGGGTGCCTGATCTATATTACACAGCGCGATACTGCTGTGGGAAGTTATCGGATAAAGTTTTCCTCACGGTATCCCAGAAACAGGATACATGCGATAGCTTCTGCAATTTCTATGAATTTATTCATGGTAGCGTCCCTCCTGTCTTACACCTATAGTATACCGGAAGAACTTTGCTTCGTCGTGTGAATTTACTTACACTTTGCTTACAATCCTGTTAGCTGATTGACAGGCTAATCGTTTATTTCGTTCTGTATAACGTCGCATACAGACAACATCATATTCTGATTTTATTGTTAAGCAAATACCAATAATCATACTGTTCCTTACATCTTATATAAAATCCTGTGCATTTCATTCAGAATCAGAAAGCAACATGAGTATCCGCAGCCATTCTCCTTTTACATAGCTGCCGTGGTTGTTGCTTCATTTGATTAAGGCTGAAAACAGGTAAGCAAAAAAAAGCGCCTCTTGGCGCCTATTGCAATGAAAAAGGAAAGATGTCAAATCAGATGTTCAGGCATGATATCCAAAGAATGCCAAACAGAGTGCAGTGCCAATCCAGCTCAACAGCTTTTTCATCTCCATCTCCTCCTTCTTTCTATCTGCATTATATCGTATGCACACTGGTTTGTCGTGTGTTTCTGCTTACAGCAAGATTACAGTTTTGTAATATTTCCTGCAGACTGTCTTTGCGTTTCCATACGTTATCCCGTATAATAGGTAGGAAAGCTGAAACATATAGGTGATAAACATGAAATTTGAAGATTATAAGCTGGATGCCTCCATCTGTGAGGCTCTGCATACACTGGGCTATCAAAGTCCGCTGCCGGTACAGGAGGCTGTCATACCGCTCATGCTGGAAAAGAAGGATATTCTGGTGAAATCCAGAACTGGAAGTGGAAAGACCGCATCCTTTGCGATACCTATCATACAGGACCTGATCTGGGAGGAACGCTCACCTCAGGCTTTGGTACTGAGTCCGACCAGAGAGCTTGCCCTGCAGATCAAGGGAGAATTTGATAACATCGGTGCCTATAAGCGCATTAAGACGGCTGCCGTATTCGGGAAGCAGCCTTTCCGTTTTCAGGCACAGGATGTAAAGCAGCGGACCCATGTTGTCGCAGGAACACCGGGAAGAGTGCTTGACCATCTGGAGCAGGGAACCCTTCGAACAGAAAAAATCCGCTATATCATTATCGATGAAGCGGATGAAATGCTGAATATGGGGTTTATCGAAACTGTCCAGAAGATATTCTTTCGTCTTCCAAAAAACGCGTCTGTCTGCATGTTCTCCGCAACACTGCCACAGGAAATACAGGAGCTTGCACATGACTTTCTGAAGCAGGCGGAAGTTGTGGAAATCGAGTCGCAGACCTCCGTCAGTGAGCTGATGCATCATTATGCATACCGTTTGAAGGAACACGAAAAGCCGCAGGCACTGCTGAAGCTGTTATGCAGGGAGCTTCCCGAATCCTGTATCATCTTCGCAAAGACACAGGAGCATGTTCGCGAAATATGCCGTATGCTGTATGATAAGGGCATCAGTGTCGATCAGCTGCACGGCGGTATGCTGCAGGAGGATCGACTGGAAAATATGAAGGACTTTCGTTTAGGGAAGCTTCGTATTTTAACCGCTACGGATGTTGCCGCAAGAGGCATTGATATACAGGATGTTACGCATATTATCAATTACGATATGCCAAATAAAAAAGAGACCTACATACACCGTATCGGCCGTTCTGCAAGACTGGATCGAAGCGGTACCGCGATATCCTTTGTTTCACAATATGATGATTTCCGCCTTCAGGAGCTGGAAGAATATCTGGGGAATGCACTGGAGTTTCATGACAGCAGTGAGCTTGAAGCTGTTATTGCGGACGCTGAGACATTGAGAAAGCTGGGAACTCCGAAATCTCAAAAAGAGGAAAAAGGGAAGGAACTGCGCAAGGATATGATGAAGCTGTATCTTGGCGGAGGGAAGACAAAGAAAATCCGCCCTGGGGATATCGTTGGTGCCATTTGTGAAATAGAAGGGGTCTGCGGGGATGATATCGGCGTCATCCAGGTACAGGATCATCAGTCCTATGTGGATATACTGCATGGTAAGGGCTTGCAGGTGCTGCGTGCGCTGCGTCAGAAAACCATCAAGGGCAAAAAGCTGAAGGTGGAGCGCGCAAAGGAGTAGTCATACAGCTGTCACAAATTGTAAAAAAATGTAAAAAGGTACTTCCGGATTCAAACCATACAGAGTATACTTATACTATAAGACACAGGAGGTATGATTATGCTTGATAAAAAAGTATCCGAATTGCTGAATGATCAGATTAACAAGGAGCTGTACTCCGCATATCTGTATCTTGATTTCTCTCTCTATTATCAGGAGCAGGGGCTGGATGGCTTTGCCAACTGGTACATGATTCAGACGCAGGAGGAACGCGATCATGCAATGCTGCTTCTGCAGTATTTGCAGAATAACGGGGAACACATCACACTGAAACAGGTGGATAAGCCGGATAAAGTATGCAGTGCCTTAAAGGATCCGCTGGAATTTGCGTTGGAGCATGAGCGCTATGTAACCAGCCTGATTCATACAATTTATGATGCTGCACATGAGGTGAAGGACTATCGCACGATGCAGTTTCTGGACTGGTTTGTAAAGGAACAGGGTGAGGAAGAAAAGAATGCAGAGGATATGGTGAAGAAATTCGAATTATTCGGCACAGATCCTAAGAGTTTGTACATGCTGGATAATGAAATGGCTGGCCGTGCATACAGCGCACCTTCTCTGGTATTATAAGAGAAACACACAGTTGTCTGTAAGAGATGATTCTTTTACAGACATTTTTGTATTCTTGCATGATGCCGCTCTGTCTATTGGTGTTATGCCTGTTTTCTGTAATTATTCAGGCAAACTTTATTAAATTTGTATAAATTAAGCATAAGCTATTGACCGTTCCCCTGGGGACTGCTGTACAATAGCCTCAAACATGAGGTGATAGAATATGAGAATTCAGGAGATTGCGGATACAACCGGATTAAGTAAAAAAGCAATCAATCTGTATGAGAAAAAGGGATTGCTGCAGGTTATACGGGATGAGAACGGCTATCGCTGTTACACACAGGAGCATGTCCGTATTCTAATGCGGATAAAAATATTGCGAAGAATGGATGTTTCGCTTGCGGATATCGAACAACTGCTGCAGGAGAAAAATATGCAGCTGCTGGATATGCAGAAGGAACAGCTGGAGAAAAAGCTTGCGCAGTGTGAGCTGCAAAATCTTTATATGCAAAGAATTGCAGCCTTACTGGAGGAAGAACATACAGAGCTGCTTCAGTCTGCGGATCGGGAAATGGAGGAAGCATGGGAAGAGGTTCAGGAACCGCAGCCCGATAAGCGCAATGTTTCTTCATTTATTGTTGTGGAGGTCATGCTTGCGACGCTTCTGCTTGATAATGGAAATATGTTATATGCCGTGATTGGTGCCATGCTGCTAGTTCATGTGTTTTATGTTATTGGGAAAGCTTCCTCCTGTCTGGAAAGTCCACTGGACTATTTGCTTTATATGGGGATACGGAGGGTACGTACCCTGTATACAAAAAGGAGAGTGTGCAATGAAACAGATCACACTGAATAAGGTAGGCTATGCCTATGATACGGAATGGATTTTAGAGGATTTGAATCTGACGATACAGCAGGGAGACGGGTGTATACTGCTGACCGGGAAAAACGGAGCAGGAAAGAGTACGCTGTTAAATGTGGTCTGCGGTTTTCTGCCGCCGGATTACGGGAACCTTTCACGTGGTGGAATGACAATTGGATATCTGCCATATGAACATCCTCTGTATCGCCATTTAACCGTATTGGAAAATCTGCGATATTTTTACCGCTGCTTTCATGGCAAAAATCTGGATGTGCAGGACGCAGCTGTACAGGAGGTTCTGCAGGCACTGTCGATTGATTATCTAAACCAGCGCATGGACCAGTGCAGCTCCGGACAGGAACAGAAGGCGGGGATTGCCTGTATTCTGCTCAGCAATGCGGATATGATTATCATGGATGAGCCGTTTGTTGCCATAGATGCGAAAAGCAGTGAAGGTCTGTGTGAGCTGATTTCAAAAAAGTGTGAGAACACGGTATTCCTGATTACCAGTCATATCTCATCCGGCATTTTGCCTGTTGTGAATCGGCTGCTGGCATTGGATGGTCACCATCTGGTTCTGGATACGAAAGACCATAGGAAAATCATGCAATATTTCCAGCCGGAGGAGGATGCTGTATGATTCGCTATGAGCTGCTTCGTATGCTTCGCAACCGAAAATGGAAGTATCTGATTCCTGCCGCTTTGCTTGCCTATATCTACATCAGTGGAGTAAGCAGCTTTACGGTGACAGAGGGCAGTATATATCAGGATCAGCAGATACAGGCTGCAGCATGCTTGGTATCCTTTCTGTTTCTCAGCATTGTTTATCAGATTGCATGGGAAGAAGAACCACCGCTTTCCTGGCAGGTGCTTCTGGCTTTTCCCCTTACCTGCCGTAAAAGCTATCTCTGCAAATTGTGTATACTATTGCTGTTCCAGCTCCCTGCCGCTGCTATCGGTATTGGTGTTTATGCAGTGATACAGAAAACAATCGCATCGCCTTTTCTCACCTTTCTGCTCTGTATACAGCTGCTGTATCTGACAGGCTTTCTTTATGGCTGCTATAAAACCTCACAGGGCTATCTGGCAGCCATGGGGACCATCACGATTATCAATGTTACGAAGCGACTTGTTCCTGTTTTTATCATCTTCTGTATGTTGAATGGTAAAGCGTGGAGTGCGGCGTTTGCCATTCTGTGGCCGTTGATATTGCTGTTCTGTCTGAGTGTCATCATCGGATTATGGATTCTCCTTCCGGTATGCATGCGGCGTAAGCTGCATCAGGAAATGGTTTTGAGCAATCTGTTTCCCAATCTGAAATTCACTCCGGGACAGCTGATGCTGATGCAATACCGGAAGGGTGCAGATCGGCTTTTGCAATTTATCTTTCGCAAATGTGACACACACAGCCGTTCCTACTGGAAGAGGTGCGCTGTTATTGAGGTAAGCATAAAGCTGCATGCCTTCTCTTTTGCATTGCTTCTCTTTTTCCTGGCATGGTTCATGATAAGCCTGAATTTACTGATACTGATGGCAGCTGTGATATGTCTGCTTCATGTAATATACTGTCTTTGCTTGGAAAGCAGAACAATGCATGCTGTCTGCATAAAGGATACCGGGCATATGCAGAGAAAGAGGAGCTGAACTACACACAATAGCGGGAGTAGGTATAATGTGTTAACTGTAATCAGCTCCTGCTTTGTGCAATAGATTTAACCATCAAAATCCATGACCGTATTATTGTCAATTTCCGGTTCTTATTTACCTTGTTTTTCATCAAAGACAAAAGGATCAGTTTCATCCTTGGTGATGCACTGATTCCTTTTTGCTCTCATGATGATACGGACTGTCCATTTAAAAAGAATTGATGGCACTGTTTTTCGTATAGAAAACACTGCATGTAAAACAGCCCAAGAAATAAAACCATACAGGATATTCTATGGTTAATCATATTGCTGAAAATGATGAATCCTGTCTGTCAGGTCTATTTTGTTATCCCGACGGCTATACTGCTGTGAAATAAACACGCCTCAATATTGCACGCTCTCATTTCTTCCCTTGTTTATATGATCTCTTATATAACGGTTTTCCTTATGATATGTCCGCATAGCATAATGGCGGTGTACTTTCGTCATTCTCCTGCTGCTTCTGTATTGACATCCACTATTATTTTAGCTATGATATACATGTGTTAGTTAAACGTTTACGTAAAGGAGGTGTCGATGTGGAACAGCATAAATATAATATTATTGATATCGCACGTCTGGCGCAGGTGTCCACCGCTACAGTTTCCCGTGTGCTGCATGAAAAGGGCGGTTATTCCAAGGAAACGGAGACCCGTGTGCGCAGAGTCATTGCGGAATGCGATTTTCAGCTTAATAAAAATGCACAGGGCTTGCGGACGCAGAAAAGCAGGAATATCGGTGTTATCGTGCCGGATATCACCAATGAATTTTTTGCGAGAATCATCCGTTACCTGGAACTGTTCTTTCTCAAACATCAGTATTCTGTTTTGATATGTGATTCCCATGAGGATATTGAAATCGAACAGCTGCATATCCGCAATCTGAAGGAGCAGCAGGTAGAGGGTATCATTTATATCTCAGGAAGGAATGCAAATCCGATACAGGAATCCGCATTTTCCATACCGATCGTCTATATTGACCGAAAGCCGGAGGATGTGCACATCTTTGTACATTCCGATAATCGGCAGGGAGGATATCTTGCTGCCAGAGAATTGATCGAAAAGCAGTGCCGCAGCATTCTGTTTTTAAGAGATCAGAAGAAAGCGTCCACGATTCGGCAGAGAAGAAGCGGCTACCTGGAAGCGCTGGAAGAAGCGGGGATAGCGTTTCAGGAATCTTGGGAAATCATGACGAAAAGCGATTATGCCAGTGTATTCAAAACAGTCACTAACCTGCTTATGCAGAAAGGCTGCTTCTTTGACGGCGTGTTTGCGACTAATGACAATATGGCACTGGCCTGTCTGCACGCATTGCATGCACAGCATATTCAGGTTCCCGATCAGGTGAAAATCGTCGGCTTTGACAATGTCTCCATTTCACAGTTCTGTCACCCGGCACTGACTACGATTACACAAAATACAGAGCTGATGGCGGAGGCGGCAGGAGACGCGCTGTTGAAGCGGATTCATCATGAGCTGGATAAGCAGGAATTTATCATACCGGTTTCTCTTTGTGTAAGGGAATCAACCTGAGCTCACGTAGGTGAGCTTTAAAAAAAGAGGATACGTAAACGTTTACTTGAAGGGGATATACGTATGAAGCCTATGTTCAGTCCGTCTCTCATGTGTATGGATTTATTGAAAATCAGAGAACAGATTCAAGTTCTGAATCTGCATGCGGATTTTTATCATATTGACATTATGGATGGTCATTTCGTAAAGAATATTACATTATCTCCGGATTTTGTCAAAGCAGTAGCCCGCGTCAGCAGGGTACCGCTGGACTGTCATTTAATGGTAACGCATCCGGATGACTATATCACCATGCTTGCCCAGGCAGGAGCCACCTTTCTTTCGCCGCATGCAGAAACCATCAACACGGATGCCTTTCGTATTCTTCATAAGATTCATGAGCTTGGATGCAGGACCGGTATTGTTTTGAATCCGGCAACTCCCCTGTCCTATATCCGGCATTATCTTCATTTACTTGACAAAATCACCATTATGAGTGTTGATCCGGGCTTTGCCGGACAGGCTTTTATTCGCGAAATGCTGGATAAGATAAAAGAAGCGAAGGCGCTTAAGCTGCAGCATGGCTATCGGTATCTAATCGAAGTGGATGGCTCCTGCAATGCAGCAACCTTTCAGGAGCTGCGTCAGGCAGGGGTGGAAGTATTCATCGTGGGAAATTCCGGTCTGTTTCAGCTTGACGATAATTTGCATGCGGCATGGGAAAAAATGCTTGCGCAGTTTCATGGGGAAATAGATAAAACTCAGCATTTGCGAAAACAGCTGTAGAGGCAGACTGTCATAAAGTCAGCATGCAGGCAAAATAAGCAGAGGCATCCATGTAAAATGGGAGCTTCTGCTTATTCTGTAGTATCATTTATAAAGTCATTTACAGCTTCGTCTTGCACAGATATGTATGCTGTGAAAAATGAATGAGTGCAATGTCATATATACAGCATCATGACAGCAGCACCTTTCCATAGCCATCTATAAGCATGTTTCTTTCTGATATCCATACATATCTCTATCGCTGCGGGAACTGAAAATCCTGCAATGCCGTATTCATAAAATCATGAAACGGCTTCATTGCATGAAACAGGGTGCAGGCCAGTGTGAGAAACTTCTCGCGGTCTTCCACCTCATTATCCATGAGCGGATATTCAAGACACCAGCTTTTGTGGCAGAGATAGGAGGCCATGCTGTGGTCAGGATCATACCCCTTGGGAACACGCTTCAGCTTTGTCCCTGTAATTGTGAAGTGATCCTTAAACGAAGGAGCTTCGATAATGGCGGAAAACTCTTCCGGCTTTGCGGCAATCGCATCACGCATCATGGCTGTTGCGTCCTTGAACATATCCGCGAACAATCCTCCTCCCAGAAAGCTTTGATTATCCGGCATTAGATGAATATAATATCCAACCGGTATGGGAAGCTTCCCCTTTGCGGAAATATGTGCGCGAAATGCAGGCAGATACGGAGTTTTATCTTTACTGAAACGGGTGTCGCGCACCTGTTTGAAGGTCAGCTCTTTCGGCGCAAAGCCGTTAATGGAGGAATCGAAGCATGCAATGCGCTCCATCAGCTCCTGTAAAAGCTCCTCAAACTCCGCTTCTGCTTCCTTCCGCAGCTCCTTGTGACTTTGAAACCAGTCCCGCTGGTTGTTTTTCTGTAGCTGGCGCAAGTATTCCATCATAATAGACATATCAGGCCACCTCCTTTGCATTCTGTACCTTTTTCATGACCTCTGAATCCACCAGCTCCCTTAACAGCTGTTTGGCGTCCATTGTACAGCGAAAGGCAGGCAGCTGATCGAAGCTGTCCATAATCTCCTCCAGCTCCTCCATATGATCACAGAATTCATTCAGAATCCGCTTATCCAGTGTTTTCAGTCTGCTGTATTCCAGATTCTGCGGCTCAAGACGGTGTGTCATAACTGCGTAGGGAATCCGCTTATCACACTGACAGAATCCATTGGATACTGCTCCGCAATAGGTGCTTAAAAAAGAAGCCATGCGCTTTCTTGCCCGAGATAAGCGCTGCCGGTATGCTTCCGGAGTCATATCCAGAATTTCTGCGGCACTTTTACTGTCAATGTGAAACATAGTCCCGAGAATGTAAATGCAGCGATCCTGCGGCTTCAGGCATTGCAGCATGACATTGGTACAGGAGAGCTTCAGCTCTCTTGCGGCCTCCTCCCTCGTACATCCCGTCAGGGCTTCTTCTTCATCCGGCACATAGCTTGCCCGCAGATCATTTGCATAAAAATCAAAATCCAGGGGATGCGCTGCGAACATGCTTCTTTTTACATCCATCAGATAATTCACAGCGATACGATACACCCAGGTTTGAAATCTGCTTTCTTTGCGAAAGGTGGAAATACTGGTCATAACCTTAATGAGGATTTCCTGAGCGGCATCCTGTGCATCCGCTATGGTTCCCAGCATACGCAGTGACAGATTGAATACCATATCCTGTATTTCTGTCAGAACCTCCTCCAGTGCAAGGCGATCCCCCTGAACCGCCTGATCAATTCGTTTGTTTAATTCCTCCTGCTGCATAATATCAGCCTCCTTTACTCTTCCTATAATTAGACGGAAGTGTGTGCACATTGTGACAAATTCTTACTCTTAGTGTAAAAGTATTCTGGAGAATGTCAAGCAGTCCATAGTCACATCTTATATCAGCCATACATTACAGGTTATAAAATTACGTAGTTTAAAGAATATCGGCTGCTTTATACAGATATAGAAGAGTAGCCGGCATAGATATTGGTGTCGATAATCTGACAGCAATTGCGTTTACGAGCGGACACCGCCCTGTGCTGATAAAAGGAAATGAAATAAAAGCAGTCAATCAATACTTTAACAAACAGATCGCACATTATCGCTCACTGCTAAGAACTGGAAAGAAGGATAGCAAAGGCATCCATCAAACAAAACGAATGAAACGTATCAGCGAAAAGCGAAATCGACGTGTAAAGGATATCCTGCACAAAGCATCAAGAAAAATAATAGATCTATGTGTGAAGGAAGGAATCGAAGTTATCGTCGTAGGGAATCATGCGGGTTGGAAGAAGCGTATCCATATGGGGAAGAAGAACAATCAGACATTTGTTCAGATACCGTTTCATACGCTGATCGAAATGATCAAATACAAAGGAGAAGCGGCAGGAATCAGAGTCGTGGTCTGTGAAGAAGCAATACAATCGAAGGCTAGTTCCATTGACGAGGATCAAATACCAGTCTATGGAAACGATGTAACACACACCTTCACAGGGAAAAGAATCAAGCGAGGATTGTACAGAAGCAAAAACGGCATTCTAATGAATGCCGATATCAATGGAGCAAGCAATATCATACGAAAAGTATATCCATGTATGCCAGAGCGAGAGCGATGGAGTAGAGGTACGGTGAACGTGCCAGTTACGTGTATCTGAACACGAACAAAACGTTTTGATGGATGTGTAAGCATTCATTAGAAGCCCCTGCTCTTTAGCTGGCGGTAGTTCACGCACTCAGCTTATGCTTTGTCACAAAGCTGATCGTCTGGATGATGACCATCAGAGACAGGAAGCTGAATACGGAGATCAATGCATTCTGTGTAATCACACCGGAGGCAATCACAACAGAGCCATCCAGGAAGAACAGAATCACACTGACCTTTAGGAATTTAAAAACATACTGAATCAACAGCGCTATGACATCCGTACCTCCGGTTGCACAGGCGTGGTTTAAGGCGATACCGATGGCAGCCCCAACCAGCAGTCCCCCGAGAAGACCGGCAACCGCCAATTCCAGAAGCGGATGGATATCCAGAAGGAACTGTGTTGTATGAATGGAGGGAATTAATTTCATAAACAGCGGTGTTGCCAGTGTAATATACAACGTTTTGATACCAAAGCTTTTCCCCAGTACGATGGTGGATAAGATCAGCAGCGGTATGGAGATACAAAGAGACATCGTGGAAACCGGAATACCGAATACGGTGGAGCAAACCAGGGAAAGACCGGTAATACCCCCCGGTGCCAGTCCGGTCGAGGTGAAGAAGAAATTAACCGCAACAGCGGTAATGGCAGCAGCAAACGTGATCCATCCGTAATCCTTCACCAGTGTCAGGATGGAGCTTTCTTTAAAAGAACTCTCAGCGGGAGAGTTCTTTGTATTATTCAAGACCGTATTTTTCTGCTGCTGCATCGATTGCGGCTCTGCATTTCTTCACACCAGCTGCTGCTCCATCTGGATCCTTGAAAATAGCACTGGACAGAACGATGACATCCGGATTGCATTCAATCAGCTTGTCCATATTATCGGCACGAAGACCACCGTCAACCGCCAGCTCACATTTTGGATTTTTCTCGTCAATCATCTTGCGTGCACGCTGTACAAGATCAATGGCACTCTTTCTCCATCCCCAGTTGTCTTTTCCATCGGTTTCATCTACACCGTGTGTTACGATGTGCAAACGGTCAATATCATAAATGCTTTCCTCAACGAAGCATAACGGTGTATAGCAGCCCAGTGTCAGACCAACCTTGATGTGGCGTTCACGGCACCAGTTGATGATATAAGCCAGTTGTGCGCCGATAAAGTGCTCCGCAGGAATGATCAGCATATCTGCTCCCGCCTCGTCAATCTGTTCGATGAACATTCTGTCCATACTAACTGTATAAATGTGACATTCGATCGGCTTGTCTGTCTCCGGACGAATACCCGCGATAATCTGATGACCACCCATCAGCTTCATGTTTTGAAGATCGTGCATGTCAGCTGCGTCAGAGTGAATATAGTCAACTCCGGCATCACTGACTTCCTTAACCAGATCCGCAATTCTTCCATAATTAACGTGTGCAAGACCAGCTGCAATTTTGATATGTTTCATAAGTAAGTTCCTCCTTCTTTTCGCACCCTTATTGTACGCTACTTCGCTGAACTTCCGCAATCGCAGGATGTGGAAACGCCATCCGTATCAATAAGGCAATTTATAAACATTGCTGTAAGAAATTACCACATAGAAAAGGCTGCGAAAATAACAGTGAAATGATTGTAATACATGCAGGAAACAGGTAAGATATACTTGTAATAAATATTTCATCAGGAGGTATGACATATGTTCGGATTTAGAAAGAAAGAAAAGAGCAGGGAGGAGCTTCTTGCTGTTGTGGACGGAACACTGATTCCGATTGAAGATGTAAAGGATCCTGTATTTTCTCAGAAGATGATGGGAGACGGCTTTGCCATCGCTTCTACAGGTGATACCGTATATGCATGTGCCGATGCAGATATAACCATGCTGTTTCCCAGCAACCACGCAGTCGGTCTTACTTTGAAAAACGGTATGGAAATTCTGATTCATGTCGGAATCGATACGGTAAACGAAAACGGAAACGGCTTCACCTGTCTGTGTGAGCAGGGGAAGCACGTGAAAAAAGGTGAGCCGCTGTTGAAAATGGATCGTGAATATCTGTTATCAAAGGGATATGATCTGAGTGTTATCGTCATTTTCACAAATAAAGACAGCTATGCGGAATTCCGCAGAGAGGAGCCTGTCGAAGTTAAGGGTGGAGAAAGCGTCGCAGTAACCTATACACTGCCATAAAAGCGTGGCGGCTTGTAGACGGTATCACTTCAGGGGACATAAAAAGGGAAGTATGATTTTATTGTATATCAATAGAATCACAGCTTCCCGATTTTCATTTACACAGATAGTGTTATTCAACAGCTGTACAGCCCTTGTGCTGTATTCCATTTAGCGTTTACAGGGCTTTTTCGTTTCATCGGAAATGCACCTGAAAACAGAGGATATCGTTTCTGTGCTTCCTATGCATAAGCTCCTGCGGGCAAGGGAATATGATTTATTCCTGTGCTGCCGATTTAAAATTATAAGGATCGTTTTTCACCTTGTAATATTCGCGAATCACATCCTTTAGGCGCAGAATGTCGTAGTCATGCAGCAGGGAATTGACCTGCAGTATGGTGACATCTGTATGCAGATTGAGCTCCAGTGTGCTGATGATCAGATCAATATCACTGATATCGCACTCATAAATGGAAAAGAAGGTTTCCTGGGAGATGATGTCGATTTCCGGTATCTGGGCACTGAGCTTTCTACGCAGCAGATTTCCGGCTCCCACACCGCCGTGAGCAACTAATATGGTTTTCAGCGGCTGCTTCATATTTTCCAAAGAGGCTGCCAAGTGTAAGGCGAGAAAGCCGACCTCATCGTCACTCACATTACAGTGGAAATGCTCTTCTATAACGGAAACGCTGTTTCTTGCCACCTGAAAGGTACGTTCATAAAGCGTATGTATTTCCTGCATCAACGGGTTTTCATTGGGGATGCCGTGACGAAAACGGATAATGGCAGGACACAGGTGGTCATATACAGACTGGCACAGTGCTTCATCCCGGTCAAAGGGCAGATGCAGCTGTTCGCTCCAGGAGGTAAGCAGAGCATCACTCAGCATACGCGCTTCCTGTTGTTCCTGTTCACTGAGATCGCGGCTGTTTTGCAGGGCGAGAAAATAGACCTGCAGATAGCGTATTTCCACATCCGGAATCTGCAGCCGGTAATGATTGGCCAGCCGGTCGCACAGCTCGCGTGCTTCTTTATAGAATGGCTCCTTTCGCAAATCCTCGATGAAGGAAGTCGAAAGATGGACAATATGGCGATCTTGAATGCGCAGATAGGTGACAAATGCTCGCAGCAGGACAAGCACCATGGAGGGAAAGGTCAGGGAATTGATATACGGATTGCCCCAGCGGAGAATACAGCCGGTAAAGTCCTTGACCTCGTCATCGGTAACCTCCAGCCCGGGAAATACATAGGAGCCGTCACAGCGGTAATCATCCCGCCGTATGATATCAATAAACATTTGATAGCCATTGTCACGCAGCATCAGCTCCAGCAGAAAATTACGTATATTCTTTTCCTTGCCTTCCATACTGATTCCGTTGTTGTTCTTGCGATGCAATGCGATTTTGAAGGTTTCCAGATCCTTTGTCAAGGAGAGAATGTCCTTGTGAATGGTGGCACGGGATACAAACAGCTGTTCACTCAGCTCATAGATGCGGCAGCTGTCAAAGGCACTCAGCTGCATCCCGATAAAAATTTTACGTGCCTGTGGGGAATAATCGGCAAGCGTTTTATTTTTCTCCCGTACACTTTCCAATACGTGCAGCTTGTCCCTGACTTTACCGTCAATACGGATACCGACGCCGGTTTTTTTAATCAGCTTGAGGTTGTTTTCCTCGAGATACTGATCCACGATCTGGAGGTCATTGCGAATCGTCTTGTTGGATACGGCAAGCTCTTCGGAGATTTTATCAATCGTGATATAGGAGTCCTGCTTCAACAGAACATCCACAATTTTCATGATTCGTTTATTCATAAGCGTGCACCCTCGCTTTCACTTGCAACTATACGTGTGAAACGCTGTTCTGTCAAGAATGACAGCGGCAATTTCATGTGGAATTTATAACCATATAAGGAGGTATAACATAATGAAAACTATCTATGATACAGGAAAAAGAACGAGTGAGCTGCTGCAGGATTTAAAGCAGCTGGTGGAAATTCCTTCCGTCCGTGATGAGCGCACTGCAGGTTCATCTGCCCCGTTTGGCAAAGAGATACGGAATGCAATGGATGTTTTCCTGCAGATTGCTCAGCGGGAGGGCTTTAGCGTCCATGATTTTGACGGCTATGCTGTAGATGCCCAACTTGGTGAGGGAGATGATTATATCGGCGTGCTGGCTCATCTGGATGTGGTGGAAGCAGGAGAACGCTCTCACTGGCACGGCGATCCCTTTCAAATGCAGGAGATAGACGGTATGCTGTACGGCCGGGGAGTCAATGATGACAAGGGACCGCTGCTGGCAGCTTTATATGCAATGGCCCGTATCAGGCAGGAAGGTCGTACACTGTATCATCCGATCCGCCTCATTGCCGGAGGGGCTGAGGAAACAACATGGGAATGCATGGAGCATTATTTCAAGCATAACCCGCAACCAATCTTCGGCTTTTCACCGGATGGCAACTTTCCTATTGTCAATGGAGAAAAGGGGATTTTGCAGGTACGCTTCCTGCTGAATGCAGATTCGGATATCAGCCTGCACTGCAAGGAGCGTCTGCATATCGTCTGTGATGATTTACAGGTGATTGTTCCCAAGGGCAGTGATGTCAGCTTTGTTGAGCGTACCAATCTGATTGAGGTTATGCAAGATGGCATAAAAATCACCTATCGTGGTGTACGTGCACTTTCCCGCAATCCGCAGCGCGGGGATAATGCTATTTTCAAATTTGTTAAGGATTTTCACGGACACCTCGATCAAGCAGGCTCTCTGTATCCGATGGTGAATATGATATACGAGAATTTTCTTGATGATTTTTACGGTAAGAAAAGCGGTTTGTATCATGAGGATGCTGCCATGGGCTGCGGCTCTGTTTGTTTGATGTCGCTGAATACGCAGGATGGACAGCTGGAGCTGTGTGTCGATGTGCGTTATGTGCGGTCAACGGATGAGCAAAGCCTTCTTCATACTTTACGCAAAACGGCACAGCATTATGGCTGTGAGCTTGAGGTTTTACGCCATAAGCGTCTGCTCTACGTCGCAGAGGACAGCACTTTGATTCAGAGTCTGAAAACAGCATATCACAGGGTTATGAAGGAAGATGCTGCGGTGTTTACCAAGGGGGGAGCCTCCTATGCCCGCGTTCTGGAGCACGGGGTGGCATTTGGTGCGACCTTTCCTGATGAGGATCCCCGCCCTCATATGCCCAACGAATGTATGCCTGTGAAGTCGCTGTTAAAAGCGAGTGACATCTACTATGAGGCACTTGTGGAACTGGCATGTACAAAAAGGTGATGAAAAATTACCACAATAATAATGAATTACCGTAACTCATTGCATTCTTTTTCAAATTGGCGGACATGCTAAAATGAAAGCGTAAACAAAGGAGGAACAAGCTATGAAAAACATTCAGGCAAAACTTCAGACATTTGCCGGGGCAATGATGGTTCCAATCATCCTGCTTGTGCTCGTTGGTTTCTTCGTGGGTATCGGTAGTGCATTTACAAACTACATCCTGCCGGAAGGAAACATCCTGTACAATCTGTTCACCATGATCACCAATCTGGGATTCATGTTTATGAACAATCTGCAGCTATGGTTCGCCGTGGCAATTGCCTTCACTCTTGCCAAGAAGGAGAAAGGATGGGCAGCATTTGCGGGACTGATCTTATTCTTCTGCTTTATGAGAGGAATTGAAGGCTGGGCTGCGCTGGAAGGATGGACCGCTGAAACCACGACTGTTGACGCACTGGTAAAAAGCGGTTATACACAGCAGGCTGCCTTGAACTTCAATGCTTTATGGTCAAGCTCTTTGGGGATTTATTCATACAACATGGGAATCTTCTCCGGTATTGTTACCGGTCTGATTGCTGCAGGACTGCACAACAAATTCGTTGATACAAAGCTGCCGGCAATGTTCGGATTCTTCGCAGGAACAAAATTCGTTATTATTATGGTCGCTCTTGCTTCTATTCCACTGGCAATCGCATTCTATTATGTATGGCCGTATGTCGCAGGTGCTCTGCAGAGTATCACCGGCTTCATCCGTACAAGTGGTCTGCTGGGAACCTTCGTGTTCGGTACACTGGATAAGATGCTGCTGCCATTCGGTATTCACCATCTGATTGCATTCCCGATCGAATATACAAAGGTCGGCGGTACGATGATGATCGACGGTGTGATGTATGAGGGTGTTAAAAACATTATCAACGGTCAGGCTGCAAGCGCAAGTGCAACCGGCTATATCACAAGAAACTTCACCAACGGACGTCTGCTGTTCCAGCTGGCTGGTCTGCCGGGTGCCGCGTTTGCTATGTATCGCTGTGCAAAACCGGAAAATAAGAAGAAGGTAGCATCACTGCTGGTGCCGTCTGTCTTCACGCTGGCAATGGTTGGTATTTCAGAACCGATTGAGTATACCTTCCTGTTTGTTGCACCTGCACTGTACTGGCTGGTATACGCTCCATTGTGCGGTCTGTGCTATGTCGCAGCGGAAATCACAAATATTTCCATCAATGGAACTGCGCTGTTCTTCATGATTCCAAACCTGTTCCAGCCGCAGAAGGTACATGCCATGAGCGCATTGTGGCTGCTTCCTGTAACCTTTATCGTATACTACTTTGCATTCAAATTCGCAATTACGAAATTCAACCTCAAAACACCTGGTCGTGATGACGAGGGTGAAATCAAGCTGATGAGCAAAAAAGAATACAATGAAATCAAAAACAGCGGTAAGGACGAAGCGAATGTCTCTTCCGCACCTGAGGATGCACTCGAGGTTCGTATTATTGAAGCTCTTGGGGGAGCGGACAATATTGAAACCGTAACCTGCTGTGCCAGCCGTCTTCGTGTTACAGTCAAGGATGATTCCCTGATTGCACCGGATACAAGCTGGAAAAATTATCTGGAGGCTATCGGCGTTGTACGCGGAAAGAACTCTGTTCAGGTAATATATGGTGTTCGTGTAGTAAATATTACAACAAAAGTAAAGGATTATCTGCATTTAGACTAACCATAATAGAGGAGATGAGAAAATGGCAACCATTGCAGGAGGAGTCAGTATGAAAAGAAGAGATCTTATCCGACAGAAAAACAAGCTCGCAAAAACAGGCGGTTTCCGTTATATCCGGTATGCAAAGTATGCGTGTGTTGCCATGGTCGTATTGTTTCTGGTATATGTAGGCGGTCTGTCAAACCTGAGTGGTAAATCCTACGAAGATCTGATCAGTAAAAGTCCGATCGTGATTACCGGCTTTATGATCTGTACGGCCAATCTGTATGTCTGGTATGTACTGAAGCATTTTCTGAAGGATCTTGCGGTTCCTCAGCATGTGGAAAGCATACGTGTAAATCTGCTGCTGATGACGATTGGACAATTCATTCTGATGAACTTCATCTCGGCAGTCCTGATGATGCTATCACTGAGAAAATATTTCCAGTGGAATACCTTTTCTGTAAAGAATGCACTGAAGGAAATAAGAAAAGAAGGACAGCTGTCTGTACTGATTGTAACAGCACTTGTACTGATACTCTTCATCTCTCTCGTGTTTGGTATCTATTTCTCTATTCGTTAGCTGTACAGCGGTTCCTGGTGATGTGGGAGCCGCTGTTTTTCAATTTGTGATAACGCTTATACAGCGCTTGTTTAAGAAAGCGAGTGAATGAATTTCTTACGATACAAAAACGAAATGGCAGAGCACTGCAGATGGCTGCCATGAAACAACTGTAGTGAAAGTATTCTGCTTCACAAATATTTGAAGAGATGCTGCATGCGATCCTCATCTGATTGATGTATGGGATTTGAAGCAGGCATATCCTGTATCTGATATTCAGGCAGAAAATGGATGTAAAAAATACTGTTACAATACATGGGGGCTTCTGCGTAATTCAGGAGCTGTAGATTTTTTTGGAATATACATAAAATGGTAATAATTCGCTTTTGAATTCCTTGTAATATACGCTATAATGGTATAGGTGAAGGAATATGAGACAGATTGCCAGAAAACAATTTAATTCAATGCTGAAGCATATGGTTTCCTATCCGCTGATTTGCATTTACGGACCGGATGGCTTTGGCAAGACAACAGCAGTTGCTGCCTTTCTGCATAATCGAAAGGAAAGGTGCTGCTGGATTCATATGCATAAGAAAAATCGTAAACAGCTTGGGGGAATTTTTGAGAAAAGTATAGATAGCGGCAGCTATGATATCATCATACTGGATCAATATCGCAATCATATACTGGACAGACATATCATGAAGGTGTACGAACGGAGGGAACATAGCTGCAGGATTATACTTCTTGCATCAGGAATTCCCTCTTTTTTTAATTCAGAGCTTTATAGATGGACGCTGCTGATCCCTACGACAATGCTGCGATTTCAGTTTGCCGATATTCAGAAGCTGGCAGCTGTGAATCAGATTTTCATTGATGAACGGGAAGTGCGGGAAATTCTAAGAGTTACCTGCGGATGGACCATCGGTGTGCATGCACTGCTGGAGGAATATGGAGCCGTACGCACTTTGAATCCGGATTTGCAGCTGTATCCGTTGTTTGACGTATATATATACCGGCAGCTGAATCAGGCACAGCGGCAGAGTCTGGCTGTGCTGTCTGTTCCCGAGCACTTTAATATCCAGCTCATTGAGGCTTTATGCGTGGATACCGGAATCATGAAAATATTGACCTGGATGATGAATTTCCACTGGTTTGTGCAGGTGGACAGAACTACACGCCTCTTTACCTACTCTCCTGTATTTCGTGAGTTCCTGTATGATAAATTCCTTATGTATGAAAAAAATCCGAGTCATCTCTATCGCAAAATTGCCGATTATTACGAAAGCAGCGGTGATATCCTCAATTGTCTGCGTCAGCTTTATCTTTTGAAGGATTATAAAAAAATACTGCAGCTGCTGGAATTATACGAAAGCAAAAACTTTGCAGATTATGATACTGAGTTAATGCGGAATATCTATCAGATGGTACCAATGGAGCTGTACGTGGATTATCCATATGCATGGCTGCATGCTATTATGGATAATTTCAATAATCTGCAGGATATATTTTATGGAAAGCAGCTGCTGGAGGGCTTTCTACATGCGCTGCATAGCGGAAGCCTGCATGAGGATGAGAAGCTGCTGCAGGGGGAGGTGGAGCTGATTCTGGCATATTCCCGCTATAACAATCTACATGAGATGAGCCGCTATTTTAAGCGGTCAAAAACTCTGCTGCGTAATCAGACCTCACGAATCAGCAATCCGGAAATCATATCAACCTTCGGCAGTCCGCACAATCTGTTTTTATATCATCGAAAACCGGGAGATATCCAGAGAATCGTCAATATCCTACATAAGGACCTGCATTACTACTTTGAAATCACCAATAACTCAAATGGTGGTTTAATGGAACAGGCATCCGCTGAACAGCAGCTGGAAAGCGCCCGCTTTGCGGAAAGCATACATACAGCATGGGAAGCATACTACATTGCTGAGCATTACCGTCAGAAATGGATCTGTGTATCGTCGCTGTTTACAATTGGAAGAGCCGCATATCATCTTCGTGATCATACATTACTGCAATTTGTTCATCAACAGCTGGCTGCTCTCCGGGAAAAGGTGATCCTGCCGCCGCTTCTTTCGGAAATCGATCTTGCACAGGCCTATTTATATATTTTATCCGGTGAATATGAAAAAGTTGCTGAATGGATCCAGGAGGGGAGAAAAGGAAATCTGCTTCAGGGAGCTACCCTGTATTCTTCTATTGTTTACGGCATGTATCTGATAAAGATTCGTAATTATGCAAAGCTGCGTGTTGTGGCATCCCTGCTGGAAAGTCAGGCGCATGAAAGAAAGCAGATGTTTGGAACGATATATGCGCTGTTGTTCTATTGCATATTGCTGGAGGAGGAAAATCATCAGGAACAGATCGTAGAGGCTGTTCATCACATAATCGAAATCTGCCAGCCGGATGGCATCATGGCAGTCATACTGGAAATTGGAAAGGATGTATTTCTTTCATGCAGCGACAGCTGGAGATGGAGAAAGCTGAAACAGCTGCTGGAGGAGCATCGCGATTATAACAGCTATGGGCTGACAGAAAGAGAGCTGGAGCTGGTAAACTATGTGTTAAAGGGATATAGTCGAAGGGAGATGGCTGAGGCCAGCGGATTAAAGGAGAATACGGTCGCATCGTATATGAAAAGGCTATATCGCAAAGTAAAGGTTCACAGCCGCAAAGAGCTGTTTATGAAGTGATTGATAACCTGTGCTTTAACCGAAGGCGTAACGGTATTTCGTGCTTGCCTGTGAATTGACAAGGAAAAGCTGTTAACGGATTTTAAGGTTTCTCTTCGTGATCGGGTATCTCATGGTATCATCTGCAGCACTTGCAAAAGCACTTGCCGTATTTTTTACGATTGCTCTCATTCACTCAGCAACGCATATATTCGAAGGGAAAGCATCTATTCCTACATTTTATTCTTTGCAATTCAGCCGTTCAATGATATAGTATATAAGGATATTTATGCGTTTTTCAGGCATAATGAGAGAAAGAACTCGTAGGAGGTATAGTATGAGTGTAATGATAGAACGCCTTGAAGGAATGGTGAACCGTTATCATGAAATCAATGAAATGATGATGTCACCGGAAATCGTAACCGACAGCAGGATGCTGGCCAAGCTGGGACGTGAGCAGGCCGATCTGACTCAGGTGGTGGAAACCTATACGGAATATAAAAACAGTGTGAGTGCTCTGGAGGATGCCAAGGCGCTTTTGCTGGAGGATGACAAGGAAATCAAGGAAATGGCGAAAATGGAAATCGAGGAGCTGGAGCCTAAGATTGAGGAATATCTGGAAAAGCTGGAAATTCTACTGATACCAAAGGATCCCAATGATTCTCATAATGCCATCGTGGAGATCCGCGGGGCAGCCGGTGGAGATGAAGGAAATATCTTCGCAGGTGACCTGTACCGGATGTACAGCAAATTTGCAGAGAGTCAGGGCTGGAAGATAGAAATCGTAGAAATGGATGACTGTGAAGCAGGCGGCTTCTCCCTTGTCTCCTTTATGGTCAGGGGGGACGGCGTTTATGGAAAACTGAAGTTTGAATCCGGAAGTCATCGTGTACAGCGCGTTCCCAAGACAGAAAGTCAGGGGCGTATCCATACCTCTACAGCAACCGTTCTGGTAACACCGGAAATCGAACCGGAGGATTTTGATATTGATATGAACGATCTGGAAATGGAAACCATGCGCGCCAGCGGAGCCGGAGGTCAGCATATCAATAAGACCGATTCCGCAGTTCGTATTGTGCATAAGCCTACCGGAATTACGGTTAAGTGTCAGGACGGACGTTCACAGCATGAAAACCGTGCAACTGCATTGATGACAATCCGTTCCCGTGTGTATGAGGAGCATCAGCGCAAGCTGGAAGAAGAGCAGGGTATCGAACGCCGGAACAAGATCGGCACCGGAGATCGTGCAGAAAAAATCCGTACTTATAATTATCCGCAGAATCGTGTAACTGATCATCGTATCGGATATACCGTGAATCAGCTGGATCGCATTATGGAAGGCAGAATGCAGGATCTGCTGGATGCATTACTGAGTGCGGATCAGCAGGCAAAGCTGGCAGGGGAGAAATAATGAGCAGCTATCATTCCGTGCTGAAGAATGCTCAGGCGCGTATGGAGGAAGCCGGCTATGGCGAACAGTCTGCCCTGCTGTATATGCTGGAGCTGACGAATAAAGAAGCGCACAATCTGTATATGGAATTCGATGAGGAAATGCAGCCGGAGCTGGAAGAACTCTATGAAGAAGGTATTCAGCGCCTTCTCACCGGAATTCCTCTCGGACATGTTCTTGGTTTTGAATGGTTTTACGGCTATCGCTTTACCGTGAATGAGGATGTTTTGATTCCGCGCCCGGAAACGGAAGAGCTGGTCGCAAATATTCTGGCAGCCTATGATGAGCATTTTTCCAGTCAGGATAATGTGATGGCGGTGGATATCGGTACCGGCAGCGGGGCGATTGCGGTTTCTTTGAAAAAGGAAGAACCGAATCTGCATATGATGGCAACGGATATCAGTGAACAGGCTGTAGCTGTTGCGAAAAAGAATGCTGATGACAATGAAGCAATCGTCAATTTCATGGTTGGAGATATGTTACAGCCGCTGATTGACCGCAATCTGAAGGTGGATATTCTAATTAGTAATCCTCCCTACATACCGCGTGAGGAGGAAATGGAGCACAGTGTTGTGGACTATGAACCGCACGTGGCGCTATTTGGAGGAGACGACGGCTTGAAATTCTATCGCATTATCTTTGAAAATGCCGCAAAGGTGTTGAAGGAACGTGCTATGATGGCGTTTGAAATGGGCTATAACCAGAAGGAAGCGCTAAGTGAAGAGGCGAAGAAATATTTTCCAAATGCAAGAATTGAGGTTCTTAAGGATATGTCCGGTAAAAACCGGATGCTGTTTGTTTATTTGAATATAGAACACTGAGGGTACTTGAAAGAGTATCCTTTCTTTTTGCTGTTTTGCGTCTGAATGCCTGTGGTACAGTACTGCGGAATCACTGTTACAGCATATAGCCGCAGACAAGAGCGTTTATAAATCATGATGGCGGACAACAAGATGCGAACGTTCCGGATAAGGTGCATGCCAGAAAAAAGCAGCCCATGTATTATGAATCACGCGGCATCTGAGAGTTTTTTCTTATCTCAGTGATGTTCAGTGTAACTGCGCATGCATGGAAGTGTTATACATGTACATACTTGATATGGAGGTATATACAATGATGAAAAAGATTGATCACCGCAATATGGGAAGAAGCTGTCTCGGCTGGCTGGACAGCTGGTTTCACTTTTCCTTTGCGGAATATTACAATCCGAAAAATATGCATTACGGTGTGCTGCGGGTAGTTAATGATGATACGATACAGCCTCATACCGGCTTTGAAACCCATCCGCATCGGGATATGGAAATCATAACCTATGTGATTGAGGGGGAGCTGACCCACGCCGACAGCATGCAAAATGTATCAACACTGAAACGTGGGGAAATACAGTACATGAGTGCGGGTACCGGAGTTTTCCACAGTGAGAAAAACGACGGGGAGGAAATATTACGTCTGCTTCAAATCTGGATTTTGCCTGATCGAAGCGGTTATACTCCACAGTATGGTGAAGCACGCATTCCATGGGAGGCTCGCGAAAACCGTTTGCTGCATATCGTAAGTGGTCATAAGAATACAGCTTATGTGAAAATCCATCAGGATATGGATATTTATGTCAGTGCTTTATCTTCCAGAAAGGAGCTGGATATTCCGGTAGAGCCTTCCCGTCAGGTATATCTTATTGTTATAGAAGGTGAGGTGGAGTGTAATGATATTTGCTTACAGCAGCGCGATGCTGTGGAAATTGATGAAAGCTTCTGCATCAAGACACTGCAGGGAGCTCATGTCATTCTATTTGATATGGCAAGGGAGGTTTATTTCCAGGAATGACATGAATTGCATAAAGTGGAGGAGATAAGATTTCAGGGCTGCCGCTATAGGAGCATTGTGTGATTTTATAATTAACTATAGGTTGTTTCAGAGAAATGTCAAAAAATTTAGGAGTTTTAAAAAAAGAAACCGTATGTAATAGTGGAGGTAACAGTATGGACACAAGGATATGTGTGCTGAAATGAAGGGGAAGTACATACGGATCAGATTGTAGCGTACCTGATGTTTCTGACGCTGATCTATATGATCGAACGGCAGAGCCGCCGGTAACGCAGTGAAGTAAATGATCAATTTCTGTGGCAGTCCTTATCCTGCATGTGGAAATCTTGCACACCCCTTCTGTCTCAGACCTCTGTAAAAAAAGAGAGTGCTTGCTTGGCGGCGACACTCTCTTTTCAGCCTTTAAAGGCTTTCTGTCTCAGTACCTAAAGTATAGAAAAAAATGAATAAAAAGTCAATGCTTTTCCTTGCTTTCTATAAGTGTATTTTGGAATTAGTGTATTCAGCTTTGAGTACGATGGCAGGCACAGGACGATTCAGATTTATTTTTTTTATTATGAAGTTCCATGTGTTGATTTTCAATGCCTTACACTAGACTTTTATGATTAACTTGAACATAAATTGTCCACAGATACGTATTTTTTCACCTGTGGTTAATCAGTACGCAAACGCGGTAAGGTCGTAGGGGATGTATAGGAACTGCATGATAAGATGGATGTACTACAGCTATAAAAGGTACGATGATTTTGTAATTAACTATAGGTTATTTCAGAGAAATGTCAAAAAATTTAGGAGTTTTAAAAAAAGAAACCGTATGTAATAGTGGAGGTAACAGTATGGACACAAGGACATGTGTGCTGAAATGAAGGGGAAGTACATACGGATCAGATCGTAGCGTACCTGATGTTTCTGACGCTGAACTATATGATCGAACGGCAGAGCCGCCGGTAACGCAGTGAAGTAAATGATCGATTTCTGTGGCAGTCCTTATCCTGCATGTGGAAATCTTGCACACCCCTTCTGTCTCAGACCTCTGTAAAAAAAGAGAGTGCTTGCTTGCCGGCGACACTCTCTTTTCAGCCCTTAAAGGCTTTCTGTCTCAGTACCTAAAGTATAGAAAAAAATGAGTGAAAAGTCAATGCCTTTCCTTGCTTTCTATAAGTGTATTTTGGAATCAGTGTATTCAGCTTTGAGTACGATGGCAGGCACAGGACTATTCAAATCTCTGTTATTTTTCGTTATGTCCCAATGGTTAACCAGTACGCAAATGCGGTAAGGTCGTTGGGAATGTATAGGAAGTGCATGATATATGATAATAAGATGGATGTACTACAGCTATAAAAGGTACTATGATTTTGTAATTAACTATAGGTTATTTTAGGGAAATGCCAAAAAAATTAGGAGTTTAAAAAAAAACCGTATGTAATAGTGGAGGTAACAGTATGGACTCAAGGATATGTGTGCTGAAATGAAGGGGAAGTACATACGGATCAGATCGTAGCGTACCTGATGTTTCTGACGCTGATCTATATGATCGAACGGCAGAGCCGCCGGTAAAGCAGCGAAGTAAATGATCGATTTCTGTGGCAGTCCTTATCCTGCATGTGGAAATCTTGCACACCCCTTCTGTCTCAGACCTCTGAAAAAAAAGAGAGTGCTTGCTTGCCGGCTACACTCTCTTTTCAGCCTTTAAAGGCTTTCTGTCTCAGTACCTAAAGTATAGAAAAAAATGAGTGAAAAGTCAATGCTTTTCCTTGCTTTCTATAAGTGTATTTTGGAATTAGTGTATTCAGTTTGAATACGATGGCAGGCACAGGACTATTCAGATTTATTTTTTTTATTATGAAGTTCCATGTGTTGATTTTCAATGTCTTAATCTGGACTGTATTTTCTTACAAACCAACTGGCTAATAATTGCAGTAAGCAAGCAGAATACGTAAGTGAATCCTATTGAATCTATACGAAAATCTGTGTGTAATAAAAGAAAATCTGTTTTCTGGAAACAAGGATTACCTTATGCAGAAGAATCGGTAATACGGAGCGCTTACAGTGCTCACTAGAACGAATACAAACGCAAAATATAAAAAAATCCCTGTTCATACGTTTGAAAATATTCTATAATATAACCCGAATGAGGACATATTCGGGATTGGGTTTCTCATGAGATTATAGGCTGTGGGATGCATTGGAAATGAAGGAAGGAATCATCATGAAATATAACAATTCACGTCTCAGCTTGAAACAGCGCTGGCTGTCATTTGCGCTCTGTATTCTTATAGCACTGCTAGCTGGCATATTTGCACTCTATTCATATATAGAAGCATATCCATTCTGGACGAGTGCATGCAGTCTGCTCGTCTGCGCAATTATGCTATTCATAGCAATTTTCCTGCTTCATCTGAATATGAGAAGAAAACGAATTCAGCGGGAATTTGTAAGTGAGTTCGATAAGGAAATACGTAAAAAGGAGCATATGTGTCCACACTGCGGGGCCCTGATGGGATCGGGAAATACCTGTGCAAAATGTGGCTATAAGGGACATTAGGAAAGGAAATCGTATGGTTGATGTTATCGTAATTGGCGGGGGTCATGCAGGAGTTGAGGCTGCGTTGGCCTGTGCCCGTTTGAAGAAAACGACAGTTCTATACTCTATGCATATTGATATGATTGCATCCATGCCATGCAATCCGAGTGTTGGAGGTCCTGCAAAGGGAATCGTCGTGAGAGAGATTGACGCACTTGGCGGTGAAATGGGAAAAGCTGCCGATGCGACTGCATTGCAGTTTAAAATGCTGAATACAACGAAGGGACCGGGTGTTCAGTGTCTTCGCGTACAATCGGATAAGCTGGAATATAAGCGCTATATGCAAGACAAGCTATTACAACAGGAGTACCTGGAAATCCGTGAAATGTGTGTGGAAGAGGTGCTGGCTAAGGATGGCAGGATAAGCGGCGTTCGTCAAAAGGATGGAACCGTTGTGAACTGTCGTGCTTTGATTATGACAACGGGTACATTTATGAGCAGTACGGTTCTGGTTGGGCATACTTCTACCTTAAGCGGTCCTGAGGATGAGCCAACAACGGAGAATTTGTCACAGAGTCTTCGTAATCTGGGGATTGAAACCTTTCGATTGAAAACTGGAACACCTGCCCGTGTACGAACGGCGTCCATTGATTTTTCAAAAACCGCAGTACAGCCGGGAACGGATGAATTTATCTGCTTCTCTGAGGATACAAAGGAAATTCGTCCATTTGATCAGCAGGCTGTCTGTTATCTTACCTACACGACGGCAAAGACGCACGACATTATCAACAGCAATCTGAAACGCTCTGCCATGTATTCCGGATTGGTGAAGGGAGTGGGACCGCGTTATTGTCCCAGTATTGAGGATAAGCTGGTACGTTTTGCGGATAAAGAGCGTCATCAGATTTTTCTGGAGCCGGAAAGCGAGTCGCTGGATACGACCTACGTACAGGGCTTCTCTACCTCTATGCCGTACGATGTACAAGAGGCTATGCTGCATTCTCTGCCTGGTCTGGAAAACTGCACTATTGAAAAATATGCCTATGCGATTGAATATGATGCCATAGATCCGCTGCAATGCAAGCCGACCTTGGAAAATAAAATCATTGAGAATTTATATACTGCTGGACAGATCAACGGTACTAGTGGATATGAGGAAGCTGCGGCACAGGGGCTGATGGCAGGAATCAATGCAGTTCGCAAGCTGGATCACAAGGAACCTTTAATCTTGCATCGTGATGAAGCCTATATCGGTGTCATGATTGATGATCTGGTGACAAAGGGGACAAAGGAGCCGTATCGTCTGCTTACTTCCCGTGCTGAATATCGGCTGCTGCTGCGTCATGATAATGCAGACGCAAGACTAAGCGAATATGGGTATGAGACAGGTCTGATCAGCGATGAGCGTTATGCACGATATCAGAAGAAAATGCAAAATATCGAAGAAATGATTTCCTATCTTGCAGGTGTTCGGTTTACACCAAAATCAACAGTTAATGGATTGCTGGAACGGCTAGGACTGGATGTGCTGAAGGAGGGGATCAGTGCTGCAGAGCTGCTGAAGCGACCGGGAATTACCATCGCACTTTTAGAGCCCTATCTGGAACGCGAATTTGATCCTGCGATTGCGAAGCTTGTGGAAATCGAGATTCGCTACGAGGGATACATAAAAAAAGCCAAGCGTGATGCGGAACATCTGCGGGCGATGGACAAGGTATGCCTGCCTGAGCGGTTTGACTATGATCAGGTGGTGAATCTGTCACTGGAGGCAAGACAGAAGCTGAATAAGGTACAGCCTCTGACGATGGGACAGGCCTCCCGTATTTCGGGTGTAAATCCTGCGGATATTGCTGTCCTTGCTGTTTTTATGGAACAGCTAAAGCGCACATTCGAAAAGAAGAGCGGATAAACAAAATGAATTAAAAAATACGATGTTCTTAAGCCTGTAATGATCTTGCGTTACTGTCAGGCAAAAGGAAATCGTATTTTTTCATAGGATAATGGGAAATCTTATAATAAATTTAGATTCACTAGCCTCAGGGAGGCTAGACTCGATCCATATTTCACACCCAAATCCAAACCTGCATATTTAGATCCACTAGCCTCAGGGAGGCTAGACAGTAGCGAGTTAGAATTTAATGGAGTGATAGGAATTTAGATCCACTAGCCTCAGGGAGGCTAGACAAGTGGTGATAATGATGTTTGGAGATAAACTAAAAATTTAGATCCACTAGCCTCAGGGAGGCTAGACACGCCCATTCATCAGCCACACCCCAATTATGATATTTAGATCCACTAGCCTCAGGGAGGCTAGACAGTTAACCTTATTATATTTGACGAATTTATTATTATTTAGATCCACTAGCCTCAGGGAGGCTAGACTTTCGACGTTTTCTCCTAAGTCAACCCATGTAGATTTAGATCCACTAGCCTCAGGGAGGCTAGACAAAATCGTATTAATTCTATTAAACACAGACTGAGCAATTTAGATCCACTAGCCTCAGGGAGGCTAGACTCTTTTTTCTGCGCTTAATGTTGTAACGCTTGCAATTTAGATCCACTAGCCTCAGGGAGGCTAGACTTGTACGTGCCGTACTCGATGATTTCGAGGAAGCATTTAGATCCACTAGCCTCAGGGAGGCTAGACAAATATATTACAAGTAATCTTTTGCAATACATTTATTTAGATCCACTAGCCTCAGGGAGGCTAGACCGTGAAAAATCCCATGAAATCCCCTAAATGAAACAAATTTACACAATTATAAAACTTTGGTTAATGAAAATTGCGTTGAAATTGTTACATTTGTGCGAATTTGAACAAAATGATGCGCGAACCTCCCAGGAAATTCATGTGAGCTTATGGTACGCGCTGGATTATTTAATGGGATAACCATCTACTAGTATTATAACAGAAAAAACTCCGAATACATAAAAAGGATACATTCCAGTATGAAATAAAAATCTTATTGACCTCATAGGAAAATAACTGGACGGTTCATAATGAATATCATCCATTTGCTATCAGCGCTTTATTGAAACGGGATATGAGAAACCATGCTGCAGTGTATATTCTTCCAGACACAGATTTTTACGGTACATTTCTGTAGCGGCTTCAGTTCCTACATAACGGAAATGCTACGGTTCATTTGCTGTCCCTGTTATATTTGTTTTATTCTCGGGATAACGTAAAATGAATCCGTATTTGTGAGCATTTTTAACTACCCATTGGTATTCCGGTGTGTCTCCGAATACCGCATATGTGCCGTCCATGACACTTTGACTGGTTAAATCCATACTCAATCCGAGCTGATGCTCACTACAGCCGGGCTCTGCTACCAGCTTCACAGCTGTCTGTACACCATAGGTCACCATATATTCATCATACACCTGCTGCTGTTCGTTATAAGGCCGATACGCACTGTTAATAGCTAGAATAAGCCCCTGCTTTTTCGCATCCTTATACATGCTTTCCAAAGCGTCTGCCGCATCCTTTCGCATTAGATTGTTTCGTCATTGTGAGCTACGGGGATTTGAACAGCTGTTAAATTTTCAGGAACGTAGGTTTTCGGTACATAAAAGCTTCTTTTGATCATCAGTAATAGATGTTTTGGGTCATCAAGTGAATAGGATCGCTGAATTGTGATTGGTGCTGAAGAGTTTATGGACGCATATGAAATACGCATTACTGCTTCAAGAGGCTTTAAGCCTGATTTCAGATAGTCAGGGACATCCTCCAGTATACGTCCGTTTATATAGATATAAGGTTGAATCTGTTTCCAGGTCAGCTTCTTATCCTTTATTGTTTTAAAATCAGCAAGACTGGTCTTTTTCATCAGTGTACGAAGGGTTGGCTGATCAAACCCCTGGCTGCGTAAGGCTTGATAATAGTCTGCATAAAACTGATCAACATAAGCGACAGCTTCTTTTTTATCAGCGCCATTCTCTGTATATAGTTCATAATCCAGATAATGCTTATTGTTTTTCATCCGGTTCCATTTCGATATATCAATGTCTGACGCAAAGGATACATACTCATCGATCTCCTGTGCACTTAATGTCATTATAATATTGCGTTCATCCCTGTCATACCCTTTAAAAGCCAGCTGAATACGAGTCCGGTTTATGATTATCAGACTGACAGCTATACATATAAGCAGCACAATGACGGCTGCGATTTTTACTTTTCGTTTGACTCTTTTTCTTCTTTTCATACTTATATCTCCTAAAATTTCATAGTTAATAAAACCATAAAATTTTACTGAAAACGAATAAAATTAAAATTTATACGATTTGTATTTATTTATGTTAATATTTACAGAAAAAGAGTTCTTGAATATACAAAATTGGTTTGCATGAACATAGGGAGAGGCTGATGGAACAAAGGTGAATCGCAATAGCCAGCCTGATATATTCCTCCTTTTAAACACAGATGAACAGGAAGATCTGACTGCGTGAACTACCGCCAGCTATAGAGCAAGCGGCTTCCAATGAATGCCTGCGCATTCATCAAAACGTTTTGTCCGTGTTCAGGTACACGTAACTGGTACGTTCACGGTACCTCTACTCCATCGCTCTCGCTCTGGCATACATGGATATACTTTTCGTATGATATTGCTTGCTCCATTGATATCGGCATTCATTAGAATGCCGTTTTTGCTTCTGTACAATCCCCGCTTGATTCTTTTCCCTGTGAAGATGTGCGCTACATCGTTTCCATAGACTGGTATTTGATCCTCGTCAATGGAACTAGCCTTCGATGTATAGCTTTCTTCACAGACCACGACTCTGATTCCTGCCGCTTCTCCTTTGTATTTGATCATTTCGATCAGCGTATGAAACGGTATCTGCACAAATGTCTGATTGTTCTTCTTCCCCATATGGATACGCTTCTTCCAACCCGCATGATTTCCTACGACGATAACTTCAATTCCTTCCTCCACACATAGATCTATTATTTTTCTTGATGCTTTGTGCAGGATATCCCTTACACGTCGATTTCATTCGTTTTGTTTGATGGATCCCTTTGCTATCCTTCTTTCCAGTTCTTAGCAGTGAGCGATAATGTGCAATCTGTTTGTTGTAGAATTGATTGACTGCTTTTATTTCATTTCCTTTTATCAGCACAGGGTGGTGCCCACTCGTAAACGCAATCGCCGTCAGATTATCGACTCCAATATCAATGCCGGCTATTCTGGTTGCCTCATGGATTGTAATCGTCGGTTCCTTGATTTCTATCTCACATACGATTTCAAGCTTGATAGTATCTCCATTGGGAATCAGACGTACTTCCTTCAGCTTCTGTTCATGCAGGTCCATCTTACCAAGATCATATCGGTCACGTACACACCCTGCCTGCAGCACTGCCTTAGGAAACTTTACATACCAACCATGTTTGTCTTTTCTCAGTTTGCATATCTGATTGGTAAAGATCAAGGGTTTATAACCGTCTTTATCTGCATATCGAGGGATATGAGGGACTGCTTCATATTTGTCAGGATGTGCTTTGTAATCCGCTAAAGTAGCAAAAAAGCTTTTCCAGTCACGATACAGCATATGCAAAACATTCTGATTTGCCTGCGCAGGAAGAGCACGGTAATCGATCTGGTCACGCAATTTAAAAAAACCATCCAGATGCTGCATGGAAACAAAGCGATGATCATGATCAATGATGTGGAATGGTGTGCTATGATGCTTTTGACGTATGACATTCAATTCATCAACGACACCATTGAGTTCTTCCAGGACCTGTATCTCATGTGGAAAGCGATCCTCATTTGATTTGATGGAAGCACTGTACGCATTTCTTATATAGAACGAAGCAACGTTGTACAGATTTTTAGCACGATGCGTAAGAGCAGAAAAGCCGGGGGTTTTGCGGGTGATTAGCAGATAGGATACTAGAATATGTGCGATATGATTTCATGATGGAAAACCTCCTTTTGTTGACATTATTATACCACGAATATGAGAGAAATTTAAGGAAAGCTTCGTGAAAAGCAGAAAGAAAACAAGGATGAAAAGAAATATGGCTGCATTCATCCCCCACCTGTTCATCGACCACTGAGGTGGGGGTATTTTGCCTGCTTTTTAGATAAACGTATAAGAGCTTCTTTCTATTATGTTTCCAGCATCAAGGCATATGAAAGATGTTTATTCCAGCATATTCTTATGGAATTCTGGTCGTGTTTACGATTCGGCGAATTCTGTTGAAGTATTCCGGATCATTATCCTCTTTGATGGCGTACAGTGTGAAGAGGGTATCCATCAGCATCAGTTGGGAAACACTGGAGGAAATCGCCTCCGGACGAAATTTTGTCTCCTCTGAAATGGAAAATAGAAAAACATCACTTTTCCGGGCAAGAGGGGATGCGGCGTTGCTGGTGACAGATATGATTGGGACACCGTGCTCCTTCAGGATATCCACAATACGCAGAACATCCTTGTTTCTTCCGGTATGCGATACGATTAGGGCACAGTCCTTTTCACTCAGCCTTCCTGCATACATCAGTTGCATATGGTAATCCAGTGAAAACTGGCAGTTTAAGGAGGTTCGCAGAAACCGCTGATAGGCACTGTGTACAATGACGGAGGAAGCTCCCATTCCAAACAGTCCGCAGGTTTTTGCTCTTCCAAGCAGATGTACGGCCTGTTCAAGAGAATCCTGATTCAATACCGCCATTGTTGAGGAAAGCGAGGTAATACCGCTTTGAAAGGTAGCCTTTGCGATATTCATTGCTGTGTCGTTCTCATCAAGGGACGCAAAAAACGATTCGCTCAGATGATCAAATGGTTCACTCAGCTGCAGCCGACCTTTTTGGTGAATCGGGAGATAGCAGACATGGATACATCAATATCCTCTGCCAGTTCCTGAATGGATAAGTGTCTGGCGGTCGTTGCATGCTCCAGCAGATAATCGGCAATTTTTTTCTCCGTTTTACTCAAACCGTAATAATGACCCTTCACCCGTCCTGCAAATTCCATACTCATACATACACCCCGTTTCTGATACTTATATTATAACAGATATTGCGAAATGTGGTGTTATATTGGAAATTATTTTCAGATATTGAAAAATTATTTTATATATTAAATCCAAATATGAAAATATTACCTGTCTGATTAACAGTGGATTATCCCGGATTACGAATGAAATGTGAAAATAAACGATATGATTTTTTTTCAACATAAATGAAAATAAACCTGAATATAATGGGATATATGAAGCTTTATCCCCAAGCTGTCACCAACGCATCCCAACTTGTGTTTACACGGATATAAACATTTCATGCATTGGAAATTATTTTTATAATAGATGGTGTAAGCGCTATCTGCTGATGCGGATTGAGTGCACGGAAAGGAGATGAAGAATGGAAGCAGGTTTAATCGGTTTGGGGAAAATGGGTCTTCATATTGCTATGAACATGCAGAGCAGTGGAATTTGCGCCTATGGGTATGACATACAGACAGGGCCCCGAAAGCAGGCAAAAGCGAAGGGAATTCCGGTTGTACAAACGCTGCAGGAGCTGATTGCTGTTCTGCAGAAACCGCGTATAATCTGGCTGATGCTTCCGGCAGGGGACATAACCGAAAGCATGGTACACCAACTTGCAGAGTTGCTGGAGGAAGGGGATTACGTGATCGACGGGGGAAATTCATTTTACAGAGATTCGCTACGTAATTATGAATTTCTAAAAAAGAAAAAGATACATTTCTATGATGCAGGAACCTCCGGCGGTATTCGCGGTGCCCTTGAGGGAGCCAACTTTATGATTGGGGGTGAACGTGAGCACTTTGCAGTTATTGAAGAGCTATTTCAACGCATTGCTTCGGATCAGGGGTATCTGTATGCCGGTGATGCGGGAAGCGGTCATTATCTGAAAATGGTGCACAATGGAATCGAATATGGCATGATGCAGGCCATAGGAGAGGGCTTTGAGCTATTACAGCACAGCCCCTATCCCTATGATAATGCACAGGTCGCAGGATTGTGGAATCACGGCTCTGTCATTCGAAGCTGGCTCATGGAGCTGGCTGAGGAGGCATTCAGAGAGGATGAAAAGCTGGATGCCGTGAAGGGAATCATGTATGCATCCGGAGAAGGACAATGGACAGTGGAGGAGGCAATGCGCTGTAATGTCAGCGTTCCGGTAATTTCCACAGCCCTGATGATGCGCTATCGCTCGTTGTATGAGGATACCTTCACAGGGAAAGTCGTCGCATCACTGAGAAAGGGATTTGGCGGTCACAAAACCGCAGAATGATGTACACGTTCAAGGAGGCAGAAATATGCAAATCACGATTGTACAGGCAGTAGTTATTTCCATCTGGATCGGTCTGGTTATGTCACGTTCATTTTTGGGAGGTGCCACAACGACACTGCGCTTTACCCCAATGATGACCGGACTGATCGTCGGTCTCGTATTCGGCCGTGTCGCTGAAGCGATGATTATCACCGCAGCGATTCAGCTGATTTATATGGGGGTCTTTTCTCCGGGAGGTCAGATGCCCTCCGAGCCTGCCATTGCCGCAGCCATTGCTGTACCGGTGGCATTGCTTGGAGATATGAAGCCGGAGGCAGCTATCGCCGTTGCTGTACCGGTTGGACTGCTCGGTTCCTATCTGTATCAGTTCCGCTTTTTCGTCAACACCTTCGTTATGCAGAAATTCACGGATAAATACGCAAAAAGTGCCAACGATAAAATGCTTACAATATCTATCATTTTCATTCCGATCCTGGTGGCCTTTCTGATTTTTGTTCCTTTCATGTTCGTATCTCTGTATTATGGAGCACCGGTTATCGCGGATATCGTACAATCCACATCCGGAAGCATCCTCTTCCATATTCTGGAGGTAATCGGAGGCGGACTGGCATCCATCGGTATCGCTGTTACGATTTATGTAATCGGAAAAAAGAATTATATTGCTTTCTTCCTGCTTGCCTACTTTGTCGCTGTCGTATTAAAGAGTCTGAATATCACAATGATTACGTATGCAATCATTGGTACCATCATCGCCTTTATCTTCGTTCTGTCTAAAACAGAGGCTGTGAGCATGTTCTCCGCTTCCGGAATCAATACTGCAGACAACGAGGAAGAGGATGACTATTAGGATGAAGTTATGGAAAGGTGGATACAATTATGAGTGAAATGCTGCAGAAAAGCGTGAATCTGGAACCGGAAGCAATAACGAAAAGGGATGTCAGCCTTGCATGGCTGCGCTTCTATTTCGCCAATGAGATTCCGCATTCCTTTGATAAATATATTGCACCGTCTCTGATGTGGGCGCTGATGCCGATTCTGAAAAAGCTGTATAAGGACAAAAAGGATTTATCTGAGGCCTACCAGCGTCATCTGCTGTTCTTCAATACACAGATATCGTGGGGTGGAGGTACCATAACAGGAATCATGGCTTCCCTGGAGGCAGCTCGTGCGCAGGAGGTGTATATGGATACACCCGTCACAATTGACGATGATCTGATTTACAACACGAAGGCCGGTTTGATGGGAGCACTGGCTGGTATCGGGGATTCCATTGACTCCGGTACGATTCAATATATCTTTATCGCCATCGCATTACCGTGGGCACAGCAGGGAAACGCAATCGGCGCCTTGTTTCCGTTCGTCATGTTCTCCTTGTATCAGCTGGTTATCGGCTATTACTTCGCGCAGCTGGGCTTCAAGCTGGGGCGCACAGCTGCCACTGAGGTCGTCGGTACGAAGATGCAGATTATTATTGAAGCACTCTCGATTCTGGGACTGTTCATGATGGGAATTCTGGCAGCCAACTATGTCAAGGTATCCTCTACGCTGGCCTTTACCCTGTCCGGTAAGAAATTCGTAATTCAGGAAATCCTTGACGGTGTGATGCCGGGGATTTTGCCGCTGTTGACTGTGGGGCTGGTATATTTCTATTTCACTAAAAAGGGTTTGAATGTCACGAAGGCACTGATCGGTCTGACGATTATCCTCGGCGTACTGGCCGGCTTTGGCATTCTGTAACATTAAGGAGGAACCGTTATGGGTAAGGTAGTGTTGGCACGTGTAGATGCAAGACTGATTCACGGACAGGTTATGACGAGTCTGTCAAAATCCGCTGGGGCAACTGCGATATTTGTCGCAGATGATCCAGCGGCACACGATCCGTTTACAAAGAACATCATTCTCGGTGCAGGCTCACGCACCGGCCTGAAAGTACGGGTTTTGAAGGAGGACGGTGCTGTACGATACTGGAATGACCGGCAGTACGATGACTATCATGTCATTCTGCTGACCAAGAGCATTGAGGTGATGGCAGATATCATACGGGGAGGAGTGCCGATGAAAGAGCTGAATCTTGGCGGTATTCCACAGAAGCCGGGACTGACCTCAATCATTAAGGAGGTCGCAATCAACAAAGAACAGCTAAAGATTTTGCAGGAGCTGGAAAAAGACTATGGCATTGATGTATATTTTCAGGCGATTCCATCCTCACGCCGTGTATCTTTAAAAGAGGCTGCTCGCCTGTTTGAGGAGCATTCCGCATGATTGGGATGCTGCTGGTCAGCCATGGAAGAATGGCGGAAGGAATGCTGGACAGCCTGGAGCTGATTATGGGAAGCTGTGACCGGATGCACACGGTTTCTCTTTGCGCAGGAGAGGATTTTGAAAGCTTTCGTGCAAAGGTCATGGAGGCTATACGACAGCTGGACAGTGGAGATGGTGTACTGGTATTTGTCGATCTTTACGGAGCTTCTCCGTTTAATGCGTCTGTATATGCAGCGGCCCGAATGGCGCAGGAGGGAATAAGTGTCCGTGTGCTTGCCGGTATGAATCTGGCAATGCTGCTGGAAACCGCGGCAATGCGGGCATCCTCCTCCCTGCAGGAGCTTGTTGCGATTGCGGAGGCGGCTGGTCGGGATGGCATCAGTGAGCCGTTTGTGGTGAAGGAAGAAGAAAACGGGGAGGACTACTGATGAAAAAGGTTTTGATTACTCCGCGTTCCTTTGGAAAATATAATCGCGAGGAGCTGATAGAAAAGCTTCGACAGCATGGAATTGAACCTGTCTTCAATCCTTACGGCACAATTATGAATGAGCAGCAGATGCGCAGTGCACTTCAGGATATGGACGGACTGATTGTCGGTGTTGATCCGGTGAGTGAGGAGGCTCTGAGGCAGGCACCCAGACTGCGGGCTATCGCAAAGTACGGAGTCGGTATCGATAACATCGCCTGTGCATATGCGCAAGAAAACGACATCGCCATAAGCCGCACTGTGAATGCGAATGCCAATGCGGTTGCGGATTACGCCATGACTCTGTTGATGAGTGTGGCACGGCGTGTTGTGGAAATTGATGAGGGCTGTCATCACAATGACTGGTCCAAAAAGGAAGCATTGGATATCTATGGAAAAACGATCGGTGTACTCGGACTGGGGGCTATAGGGAAGGGGGTCGTGCAGCGTGCCAGCGGCTTTGACATGCATATCTATGGATATGACATCATGAGGGATGATGCCTTCTTGAATAAATATAATGTATGCTTTACAGATGTGGATACAATCATACGGGAATGTGACTTCATTTCTCTACACCTTCCACTGACGCAGGAAACACGTCATATCCTGAATAAAGAAAATCTGAAGCGTGCGAAAAGTAATCTGATTATTGTCAATACGGCCAGAGGAGGACTGCTGGATGAGGATGCGCTGTATGAGCTGTTGAAGGAAAGGAAGCTTTACGGACTGGGGCTGGATGTTTTTGAGCAGGAGCCGCCGCAGAACTCCAAACTCCTGACACTTCCCAATGTGATTGTGAGTTCGCATACGGCCGCTTCCACACAGGAGGCTATTAACGCCATGAGCCGTATGGCGGTGGAAAATCTGATTTGTTCGCTGGAGGCATAGAGATACGTATCAATTACAGGATAAGGAGGAGCATATGGATAAGACAACTTTGCTGGCTGAGCTAAAAAAACAGAGGCTGGTAGCAGTCATTCGCGGTAAGGATGAAGAGGAAGTAACAAACATTGTGGATGCTGTATATCGCGGTGGAATACATTTCATGGAAATCACATATACAATACCACAGGCAGAACAGGTGATTGCGCATTTATGCAAGGCATATGAGCATTGTGATGATATCATTATCGGAGCAGGTACCTGTCTGGATATCGTATCTGCACGCATGGCAATTTCTGCGGGCGCACAGTTTGTGGTCTGTCCGCATCTGGATACAGAGGTCATGAAGTTGTGCAACAGCTATCGTGTGCCCTGTTTTCCTGGGGCTGCCAATGTAAAGGATATGCTGGAATGTCTGCGCTATGGGGCAGATGTGATCAAGCTGTTCCCGGGTGATACCTTTGGTCCGAAGGCTGTCAGAGCCTTTAAGGGACCTCTTCCACAGGCGGATTTCATGCCGACCGGAGGGGTGAGTGCTGCCAATCTGACGGAGTGGCTGGACAACGGGGCAGTTGCGGTTGGAACCGGTGGAAGCCTCACGAAGGGAGCTAAAGCAGGAGATTTTGAAGCTGTACGCCTGGAGGCGGAAAAGCTGGTGAATATTGTCCGTGCATATGATCAGCGATAAAACAGAGCTTCTTATTTTTGATATGGATGGTCTGCTTGTGGATACAGAGCGCGTCTATCTGGAGGGCTGGCTGTATGCCTTGAACAAGCAGCAGGTTGCTATTGCGGAAGCCGTGGTGAAAAGCTGGGTGGGAAAAAGCTTTCATGATACACATGCATATCTGATGCAGGTATGCCATGAGGAAGCATTGTGCGCAAGGATTCGTAAGGATCGGGAACAGTATATCTATCAGTGTCTGGAGAATGGTACGCTGTCTGCTATGCCCTATGCACGGGATGCTTTGCAGGCAGCTCGGGAATACGGATACCGGACAGGGCTTGCGACCTCCTCTCTGAAAAAGCGCTCGACTGCCATACTCGCACATCTGGGCCTGCTATCCTATCTTGACATTCCTGTGTTTGCAGATGATGTAACAAAGCTGAAGCCTCATCCGGATTTGTATCTGGAGGTTTTAAGACGGGCACAGGTTCCCTGTGAGCATGCGGTAGCCTTTGAGGATTCCCTGACAGGTGTGCAGGCGGCGATTGCGGCAGGAATTCAAACCGTGCGGATACCGGATTATCGTTTTATTGATGTGGAGGATACGGCATCGGATGTTGTCTGCGCTGAAAATCTGTCGTGTGTGCGAGCAATGCTGGAACAACTGAATACGTGAGGTGACGAAGATGGAGAAGGAAAGCGTAAAGGATGTAATTCTGCGTTATGGCGTGCTTCTTGGAAAAAGAAATACGGAAAGACAGAAAACGGATTTTTTGAGAGCGGCTCAGAAACAGCTGGAGCAGGCCGGATTTCCTGTGGATATCACCTGTGTATCCGCTTCGCTCATGAGGCGGGAGTCTGTAAATATGTATAATCTTTACGCTGGTGATTTCAAAAAAGCGGATGTGGTCTTCATCACGTATTATGATACGCCGCTGTGGCAGTTTTTCCCAAAAGAGCAGAAAGCCTTTGATGCGAACTGGTCAAGGGGAAATTTCCTTCTCCATACCTTGCTGTTTCTATGCTGTATGATTGCGATTGCTGCATTTTTATACCTTACAGTGATTCCCAGTCTTCAGAAGCACGGATTTGTGAGTCTATGGGGAGCGGTGCTTGTACTCGTATGTTTGTTCGGTTTTTATGGGATTCGGCATATGCGTGGAGGAATAGCGGCAGGAAATACAATGGTGCGCAATTCTTCAAGTCTGATTGCCCTGTTTGCTTTGGCCTGGGATCTATCCGAACAGGAAAAGCAGCACGTAGCCTTTGCTATGATTGATGAGGGCACACGTTCTGAGTATGGTCTGCGCATGCTGCAGGAGTATATAGGGAAGAAGCGTATTCAGCGGGTGTATCTGGATTCCATCGGGAATGTCGGAAAGCTGCAGGGATTTGCTGACAGGCATATACTGGAGGGGCTTCATGAGAAACTAGCAGAGCATGCGGAATGGCATGATTTGGCAGAGGATAAGCATGCATATGGGGATATTTTGTTAACGTCCGGCAGCTGCGATAATGGATGCGTATCACTGAAAATAGAAAAACGGACAGATAACAGTGATCTGGAACAGCAGGTCAATAAAGTGATACAGGTACTAAAGGCGCTGATGATTTCCTGCGTTTCTTAAAAAGAGGTATATGAACAGGTTAATTTATAGGATACTGAAATTGATGTCATTTGTATTAATTCACCAAATCACACGCATGTAAGCTATGCAGAAATGGCTTTGAAGGCCGGAAAGCATATTTTGGTGGAAAAGCCCTTTGCAATGAAAAGCAGTGATGCACAACGTGTTTTTACGCTTGCACAGGAAAAAGGATGCCTTGCATATACCAATCAGAATCGACGATTTGATGCGGATTTTCTTATATTGCAGGATATCATAGAAAGTGGAAAGCTTGGTACGCTCATTGAAATAGAATCTCACTATGATTATTTTAAAACACGTCCCGTTGTGACACAGGATATGATTTTCAATTTGGGTATTCATACGATTGATCAAATGATAGCTCTGTTTGGTATTCCTGATAGAACAGATTATGATGTAAAAGGCATTCTTAATAAAGAAGAGGGAGCCGATGATTATTTTGATATTAAGCTTTATTACGGTAAGCTTAAGGTCTCAGTTAAAACGAGCCTGTTTGTGAAGCTGCCATATCCCAGATTCCTTGTACACGGCACAAATGGCAGTTTTATGAAATACAGTCAGGGGCATCTGTTCGCAAAATCTGCACAGGAGCCTATCAAGGCTTCCTTTCTGCAGGAACCGGAGGATAACTGGGGAGTATTATCATATATGGATGAATATGGGAATGATATTACGACCCGCATTCCCTCCAGGGTAACGGATTATGGTAAGATTTATGATGACCTGTACGCATGTATTTATCAGGGAAAGGCTCCCTATGTGAAGGCGGAGGAGGTGGTTGCAGTTTTAAACATTGCAGAGGAGGCAGAGAAAGCGGCAGGAAATTGATGATTGCATACCGTTTTTAACTACGTACTGCTTTCCTTCTCTGTTATAGCTTAAACGGGACTGTTTTCAGAAAATGGCCGTCAATTCATTGATGTTGTGAAAGTAACATAGTATAATAAAAGTAACAACAAGGAGGTCGATTTTTATGGAAAATAAGACCATTATCACCATCAGCAGACAGTTTGGAAGTGGAGGACGTGAAATCGGTAAGAAAATAGCCGACCAGCTGGGAATACCGTTCTATGACAAGGAGCTCATTGAGATTGCTGCCAAAGAAAGCGGTATGGATAAAGAGCTTTTTGAAGAAGATGATGCCCGTACAAGCAAGGGGTTCCGACTCCTGGGTGCCTTGGGATATTCTCTGGGAGGACCATTGTCCACGATAACGGAATTATCATTAAATGATCGCTTGTATCTGGTACAGGAAGAAGTAATCAAGGGTGTGGCCTGTGAGGGATCATGTGTCATCGTCGGACGCTGTGCAGATTATGTGCTGCGGGATCGCAGTGATGTACTGAATGTGTATATTCATGCAGATATGGAGGATCGCAAAGAGCGTGCGGTTCATTCCTATGAGGTGGATGAACGCGATATCGAGGGCAGCATCAAGAAAATCGACAAGCGCCGTGCAAATTATTATGAGTACTATACGGATCGCAAATGGGGTCGTGCAGAGAATTATGATATCAGCATCAATTCCTCTACGTTCGGTATTGACGGCACTGTGGAAATTATTAAGATGCTCGCACAGAAAAAAGCATTATAAGGAATCATGCAGAAAGAAGAACATATAGTATAAAGGGCTGTATGTTCTTTTTCTGTACAAAATGTGAAGGCTTTCGAAAGATATGCGTAAACCCACAATTTCACAAGATTGTTTGACAACATACGCGGCGAGTGTTGTTATACTACAGGTAGAAAGACACAAGGAGGTTTCTGTTTATGCAATGGAAATTGACTCACAGGCACAATCATGAGTGCATTGAAAATAAAGGCGGTAAAACACTCAGCTATGATCCCAATCTCGGTATTCAGATTATCGAGCAGGACGGCTTTGCGTTTAAAGATCTGGATAATAACGGAAGGCTCGATCCTTATGAGGACTGGCGTCTGCCACTTACACAGCGAATTCAGGATTTCACCAGCCGGTTTGTTTTATGGCAGGAGGGGGACTGCCTGTATTATCGCAAGGGAAGGATCGAGTTGTCCAGAGAATTCTGTGACTGGATGAAAAATTGTGACTGCCGCACAACCATACTGCAGGCTTCTGACCTTTTACAGGAGGATGAGGAATACCTCAGAGAAAACTATATTCTGGCAATGCTGCTGCTGATGTTTGATAATGACTTTGACATGGGAAAGGAAGATTATCTGCTCCAGCTGATTGTACAGAGTATGGATCTGGGAGTTCTGGAAAACATCATCTACTCTATCATGGAGGCTCTAAAAAAATATGTGACAAAACGCTCTGCAGGAGTACAGCAGGAGCTTATCTTATAAACAGCACGAAATTGTGCTGTTTTGTTTTTACATCCGATACACAGTTTCATGTTTGTTCCTGTATTTGATATTACCTATATTTAGTATTGTGGAATACCTTCCTTTTCGTTATAATTCCGCTCATAGAAGAAGTGGAGGGATGTCCTGAAAACCTTTATGCTACACCACCCTAATTGCATGGAATGCAATATGCATTCGTTTGACCCCAGAAAAAAGGCCATACGGACAGCCAGGTCAAATGCCGATTATTGTGAGTGTAAAGTCTTGTTGTTGGTTTAAAGCCAGTTTTATGAGTATCGATACTTGTAAGATCAATAAGAGTAGTAAAGGCAGATGTTTGTCGTATAGACTCAGGATATCCCTTATATTTTATTTTTATGAACATAGAATCATACAGCACAGCGGATATAACAGGATCAGTATGCACGTTTGCATATGCAGGTATTATACTCACTAAGAAAGTGAGGACATGATGAAAAAAACGATTATTTTTTGTATGGCAGCGGTACTGCTTTTCGGCTGCAGTGTGAAAACGGAGGAAAAGGAAAATTATAGTGATGAAATGAAGATTGCACATACAGTGGATCTCTCAGAAGATGACGGGGCAGACAGTGTGGAGCGTGAGGGTGATCAAAAGGAATCACCATATTTCAAGCATCCGGATTTCTATCATATGAAGTCTACCGATACGCTTACCTTGCTGCCGAAATTTAAAACGATGCAGCAGACGAGTGAATGGAGCTGCGGTGTGGATGCGGCACTCATGGTATTGCAGTATTACGGGAAGCTCGGTAAGCACAATGAGGAAACACTTGCGCAGCTTCGCACAAATAAACTGAAAAGTGAGGCTACCTCTTTACAATCCATGATACAGATTTTCGAAGGTGTTGGAGGGTTTCAGATTCATTCAACGTATGATTACAGGGAAAGCGATTACGATAAAATCAATCTGCGCATGATTCAGGATTTTTTAAAAAAAGGTATACCGGTTATGGTGGCATGGAATGACTGGGGAGGACACTGGCAGGTAATCATCGGATATGATACCATGGGGACGGAAACAACACAGGATGATGTTCTTATCGTGGCGGATTCCTATGATACAACAGACCATAATCAGGACGGCTATGGTATTTACCCTGCAGAACGTTTTTATTATAATTGGACGATGTATGATTTCTTTTCAAAGAATTACGGAATAGCGGAAAGAGATAAGCTGTTTATTGCTGTAGAGCCGAAAGCGTAAATGAAGGGAAGCTTTGTGCCTGGATGTGCGGAAGGACACTCGATATTTTAATGAAGGGGCTGCTGTCCTGCTTTAGGCATACTGCAGGTTGACGATTGTAACTGTTGATAGAGCAGAAGAAACAACACCATATCTGTTGCATGTATACAGTCAGATACATCACAGACAGGGAATATTCATAATATGGAAAGCAAGTTATGAATCGAGTATAAGCAAAAAAGACAGAATCATGAACCTGAGGAGGTTCTCAGGCTTGGATTCTGTCTTTTGTTATGAAATGGCAATCATCCTATGCAGATGCAGAGAATAGATGCAGGTCGTGATACTATGCTTTGGATATAAGATATGCATAGCCTTTTTATACATAGCAAGCTGTCCCTTATATCGTTGTATGAATTCCGCATCCTCTTTGAGAGAATCTGTCTTGAAATCAAGGATGATCATAAGGTCGTTTTGAATGCTGACAAAGTCCATATAGCCATGTAGAATTTGCGATCCGTCCTTAACCATAAACGGCATTTCATGATGGACATCCCCTCTGTATGCCGACAGATAATCCGGATCCTTTCCCAGCTGCAGCAATGTCTGAATATCCCATTCCTTCAGCTCCACCAGCTGCTGATTGGCGACTTGGAGAATAACATCACGACTCCATACCGGAGCCTGAAGTGCTTCTATCATTTTATGCATCATGGTTCCATAATCACTTCCCTGCATGTCATCGTCAAATGTAAACGCAGGCAGCTCCCTTGTCTCCTGTGCGGAAGCGGTTACCAGTTCAATGCTTTTGGATGGCTTTTCATATACCCGGAAAGGATGGTATACGCCCGCCTCTGCCTGCTGCACCTCACTGTGCCAGAGGCGGTGCACCTCCTTTACAGTAAAGAGTGGACTTGGGTTGCATAGAAACGTTTGTAGTATCCATGATGTATAGCCATTGCGGTTGTATACCTGTGACATGCTCAACGGATGCTTATAGGTATCAAGCTCAAGTATACAGTCAACGATATGCATCTGTGTCTGGGCACGGGTGGTTGCCACGTAGAGAATGCGCATCTCCTCCTCCAGCTCTTCCTTATCCTTTTTATGTTCCATGGCGATTCGCGGTATCGTTGTGCGGACATAGCGCTGCGGTAAGTCCATTGCCTTCATTGCCAGCCCGAGCTCGGAGTCACTGATACAGAAATCCTTAAATTCGATTGGTGTCTGCTTATCGGTAGACCATAGGAATACGACGGGGAACTGCAGACCCTTGGACTGGTGGATACTCATAACACGGACCACATCCGCCTCAGCGCCAATCGGAATCGCTTCTGCTGTCTGAGCATCCTTGATCTGTTCGATCTGTGAAAGAAAGGAGGATAATCCGGAGGCATACTGATCCTCAAACTGTACAGCCTTTTCAAACAGCAGATCCAGATTGGTTTTTTCCTGAATGCTTGTATGCAGACGATAATAATCCTGCATCTCATACAGTTTATTTATGAGCTCACTGATGCGCAGCCTGCCATGTTGGAAAATCAGCTCCTGTAATATTTCAAATCCGGGAAACGGATGCTCACAGAACCAGGAATAATACGATTGTCCCTTTTCCTTCTGCAGCTTGGCCTGTGCGAAATCCATAGTTGATTTACGAAAAAGCGGTGACAGCATAGTGGCAGTAAAGCTGATATCATCGTGCGGATGCAAAATACACTTCATTGCGGACAGAATCACCTGTACGGCATTGGATTGATAGAATCCGTATTTGATATCAATGAAATACGGGATATTCAGCTCATCGAAAATCTTCTTCATATCATCCTTGCGGGCATTTCCACGGACGAGGACAACAAAGTCCTTCCACTTTCGCTGCTCGCGCTCCTTAATTTCCAAAATCTGATTGGCAATATAGCTTGCCTTTAATTCATTTTTGGAAACGATAATCCCCTCTGCTTCCTTAATTTCGTTATGGTATACAGCATGGAAACAGATGGGAACATTATCCTCGTTCTGCGCAGGGACACCGGTTTCTACATCATCCTCTTTTGCATAGCTGCAGGAAAATCCATCGATATTCATCAACAGCTTAAACAGGTCATTATTAAAATCGACAATCATTTTCTTGGAACGGTAATTATTTGAAAGATAAATAACCTCATCAAATACTCCGCGATGATCGATCAGTCCCTTCATCAAAGACGGCTTGGCATGACGGAATCCATAAATTGACTGCTTGATGTCTCCAACACGGAATACATTGTTCTTTCTGCAGATCAGCATTACCAGCTGGTTTTGAACATCATTGCTGTCCTGAAATTCATCCACCATGATTTCAACGAATTTTTCACGATAGATATCAGCAACACGGCCACCCTTCGCCTGTAAAATTTCCAGAGCGAAATGCTCCATATCATCAAAGTCGATGACCTTATGCTCTTCCTTTATCCTTGCATAGGCGCTGCGATAATCCCTGCACATGTCCACCAGCTTTTTTATATAAGGATACAAGTAGCGGATATCACGCATAAATTCATCCTCACTGAACAGGATTTCCAGTTGTGCATCCTCTAAAGCAAGAAGACTTTTTCTCAGGCGGGCATATTCCTTATCCTCCTTATCCGGGCTTGGAGGTACAACGGCGTGTACAATGGCGAGAAAGGCAGCGCGGTAAGCCTGATAATCCTGATTTTGCAAGGCCTGATGCAGGTCCTGAAGAGCAAGCAGCTTCTGTTCCACTATAGCGTGTTTTTTTACCTGATCATCATATTTTAACCGGTAAAGCTCATCTATACGGATCAGCGTTTCTTCATAACGTGCAGTTTGCACAACGAGATATTCAAAGAAATTCTCATAAATCTCTTTTGGTAAATCCTCCAGCAGATGCTTTTCATGATAATTCTCTGCCAGAGAATCCAGCCAGGCTTCCGGATCGGATTTGCTGGAGGCCAGTCCTGCAAGATTCATAATCATGGTACGCAGGGCCTCATCGTTTTCCGCTCTTGCTGAAAACATCTGACACAGCTGCAGAAAGCTTGCATCCTGCAGCTGATACTGTTTCGCAAAGGCTTCCTCCAGGGACTGCTGCTGAAACAGAACCATCGTTCCGTTATCCATAATGCTTTTGATACGCTGCGGATCCAGTCCGAGAATGTAATAATATTCCTGTATGATGGAAAGGCAGAAGGAATGGATGGTTGATATATGTGCTGTCTGTATACCCGTCAGCTGTCTGGTGATATAGCTTTTCTCTTCTTCTGTTCGGGCAGCGGTCAACGCCTTCTGCAGCTCTGTGGCCAGACGCTTTTTCATTTCGTTTGCGGCAGCTTCCGTGAAGGTCATGGCAAGAATGGAGTCAATGGAGACATGATCCTTCATGACCAGATCCATCAGACGTGCAATCAGCACGGTGGTCTTCCCGCTTCCTGCAGATGCGGATACCAGGATGTTGTGTTCCTTTGTCTGAATCGCCTTCAGCTGCATGGGATTCCATTCAGGCATCTTCTTCACGTCCTTTCTGTTGCTGATAGATATCGTCCTCTACCTCCACCAGCTGTGTTTTTTCTGCATATATGCCCTTAAATCGGCAGATTTCATAATAGCTGCAAAACATACAGGCCTCTTCCATCGGCAAACAGCGAATGTCCCCGTTTATGATTCTGTTACCGATCATTTGATACATTTTTGTAAAATAACGTTCGATACTGCCGAGATCATACAACTTGCGCGGCTTTATGATCCCCTCCTTATTCTGACTCACACCAACAATGTGTGCGCCGTTGTCATCCAGTGCCTGTATATCACTGTCCATGACCCAGCCGTTCATGCGGTGTGCCTTGTGACGGATTTCTTCATATTCCTCTTTACTGGATGGAAGATGTGTTACCGGTTTTCTCCGGGACAGCTTGCCTGCCGTATAAGGGATATTTTCATTTTTTAACGAAACGTAGAAGGATCCAATAACACGTTTATGAAATTCTTTACTGCAGACGATGGAATAGGTTAGCAGCTGCAGCTGCAAGGCGGCAAATACGTTAGCCTCCGACAGCATTTTGGCAGAGCTTTTATAATCCAGAATACATAAGAATTCATCCGACGCATCGATGCGGTCAATATATCCCTTTAATGCGAGGCTGATGTCATCCCCTAAGGGAATGCTGTAATGAAACTCCTTCTCACGCAAATACGGAGATAATATGGAATGCTGTTCAAAGTCATCCAGCAAGCCCAAGGTCTGTGTCATAGAGGTAAGTATCCGCTGTGCTACATTTTCCAGCTTTTTTTCCAGAGATGGAAACACATCCTGCATAATCCGAATTTCCTTCATCAGCACTTCTTCGATTTTTTCCTCTGCCACCTTTGTATAGGCCTTCCCATATTTCCCTGTAAAGGTCTCCAGAAGGTAATGTGCGAGAGTGCCGGCATAGGAATCCGGAAAGCCGACCTTCATCGGTTCCCGCAAGGAAAGACCATAGCGCAGAAAGTAAGAGAACGGGCATTTAACATAGCGTTCCAGAGCGGAAATGGAGCCCCGGATCATTTTATCTTTAACAAACAGAGCCTGTGCCATTTCAGGAGACAATGTAATGTTGGTGGAAACAGGTTCATAGCTGCTATACAGCGGATAAGCTACTGAACCCGCTTTTGGATTCGCATGCTGCTTCTGGACATAGTCCTCAATTTCCAGGGCAGCCTCCATTCCTTTTCCCTCATAGGTGCCGAGCGGATAGGATACATATACGGATGGTGCTGCGTACAGCATTGCGGATATCTGTTTCAGATAAAACTGATAACGTCGTTCCATGGAAGGATAGGCTGAAATCAATGCGTGATAGTTCTCATCGAAAATGCCTTTTTTTGTTTGAAAGGCAGGATAGTCTTTTTGTGTACATCCCAGAACAAATAAATGCTTTCGGCAGAAGGGGGACTGGCGCAGATCACAGACGATGGCTCCGCTTCTTTCTGTGGGAGCACTGCTTTGTGTCATACCGTCAAGGAAATAGAGAAAAAATGCAATATCCTCTTTTTCTAATATATAAGGATGGAGCTCCTTCAGCATCGCCTCAATATCCAGAAGAATTTTGGTATCTGCATCGTCCCTGCGCAGAGATTCTCTGACATAGGAAGCAGCGGTCTGTATCATCGCTTCCATCGATATCGGCTGTTTCAGCGGACGCAGATAGACCACCAGCTGTTGACGAACCAGCTCAGCCTCTTCTTCCAGCTTTTGCAGCTTGGCCAGCTCAAGTGCATCGAGAATATGTCCCTCATCCTCAATCTGCTGTAAATGGTCAAAGGCTTCCTCGATATCACAGGAGAATACATCCAGATAATCCTTCAGCTTCTGCAGCTGTTCCATGTGTACGACACCGCAATCCAGAACACGGAGAAGATTTTCCGTATCCGGCTTCAGATAATAAGAGAACAATGCGGAAAAGCGGTGTGGCAGTATACTCGCATGGGAATCCTGCAGCAGTGTATACGGTATTTGATAACGCTGGAAAATCTGTGCAAGAATCGGCTTATAGGTTGCATTGGCAAGGGTGATATGAATATCATCCGCATCCAGATCGTGCTCGATAATATATTGTGCACATGCTTCAATTTCCTGGCGCTTGTTTACAGCATGGAAAAACAATGGCATTGGCTCATACACCGGCGGAGTACAGCGCTGTGCCCCCTGCGCAACCAGCGCCTGTATGAGCTGTTCTTCCTCCAGCGTGTGATACACATCCAGAATATGCAGATCATCCAGCCGCTTTGTTTTTATATTTGTTAATGCTGCACGCTGCTGTTTGGAAGGCACGGCAATATCCGTGAGCTGAGAAAGGATTGCAAACAGTTCTTTTTGTGCTTCACTTTCCTGAGGCAGTTCACTCTGGGGGATGTTCCAGAAATAAATGGAATCCAGAAACGACCTGCATTCGTTCAGAAATACCGGGGAGTCCGCCACCTCACGATAGATTTTCAGTTGCGGAAGGATTGTCTGTATCCGCTGCTTATACTGATATAAGGCAACATGTCTGGACGGTACTGCAACATTTGCCTGCTGCTGCAGCCATCCCTGCAGAGTGTTCAGCTTCAGTCCCAGCATGCCGCTGCGTGTTTTTAAAAGCTCCTCGCGCAGAGCTGCGTGCAGGTAGGCTGGGGCAATGAGGGTGCTGCCGGGACCCAGTGTCTGTAAAAATGTCATATTGTACCTCCTGAAAATGTTGTTTTGATTTTTGGCGTGCTGCTTACTACAGGATAATCATATCATATTGCCCGCATAACAGCGATGAAAAAAGCTCTGTATAAATATGGAATGGAAGCGCGCTGCCTGTGTTATTTCATCTATAATCTATACGGTAGCTGATAGCTTTCCAACATGAGTAGTATGATTATAATATCAAGCAGAAAAAAATACAAATGAAAAACGATGGAATGTCATATTTTCCACAGGTGCAGAATGCGTAATCCCACAAACATACCTTTCCGGACCATATGGTAAAAAAGGTGATAAATAAAGGCTGAAATTGTATTTTTAGGCATTTTATTACAGGAAGGGATATGATAAAATACAAACGTTGAAGTAAGTTGGGAAGTGATGATGTGAAGAAGTATTTTCAATTTAAAAAGGAAGAAAAAGCTGTACTGGCAATCGGTATTCTGATGATTGCTGTTGTTTTGACTGCAGGACTGCTGAAGCAGAAATTTGTAAAAGCGGAAGCCTATGTGCCGTTGAAGGAGGAACAACAAAGCGTCAATGCGATTGCTGCCAAGAAAGAGACCTTTATCATTGAGCAGAATGCAAAGCTGAGTCAGAAGGCGGAAACCTATGTAAATGCAGATTCCGATGTATTAAAAAAGGTTAAGCTGGATTTGTCTGCGGTTGATGTTACAACACCGGGTACCTATCAGGCTGTTGCATCCTTACAGAAGGAGCGTGTATCCTTTGCAATTAAGGTTGTGGAAAACGCAAAGCCGGTTATACAGGCGGCACATGCGGATTTTCAGTTTGTTATTGAATCCAATTCCACAATGCAGGAGGTACGTGATTATGCTGGTGTTACTGCTGCAGATGCATCTGGAAACGATTTGAGTGCATTGATTACCGGATGGGATGAGGAGCTGCCTGTGGAAGCAAAAACAGTAACCTACCAGCTGAGTGTCGAGGATGCACAGGGGCAGCGTGCAAAGAAATCAGTGCGTGTGCAGTACCTGCTGCCGAAAGAGGATAAGAAGGATTAGTGCTGAAAGGTATATTTGAGAATGTGTATGAATGGATGCGGAGCTGTTGTTAGTTTTACAGCCTACGCATCCTATTTTTGTTTATCAGATATGAATATCAGTTACAATTTCCACTTTTATTGAAGTCTGCTGTGCCAACCTGTATTCGCCTAAGCGCTATCTATCCTGACGATCGTGTCATAAGGGCTATCTGGTATACAGTTATAAGACTGTATTATCATTCACCAAATGAATTTTTTTACTTCGTCTATACTCTGATTTTAAGATTTTTTTCTGTATTTCCAACAGGATATATGCTACACTGTAAATACAAAAAAAGGAGAGGTCGGTCTATGAGAAACTATATAAATAGTACAATCCATTCACATCTAATTCATCCGCAAAAGCCCCGGCCTTTCAGTAGCTCAACCGCCTGCTAGAAGCGTTTTTCTTATACGTTCATTCATTCCTTACAGTTATTAAATAGCTTACAGCAGCTGAACACCGCTTGTCGGCGGTAAGGACTGCCTTGTTTTTGTTGCATCTGTTCCTGCGTATGATACGAAACAGCAGGTACCTCTGTATGCTAATGAAAACAACAGCAGAACAAGAGCACCACCGGATCATATCCTTAAAGTACAGATAGCAATAGGAGAAAGAAAGGATATGATTATGACAACAAAAATGAAAACAGAAGCAGCATCTATGATTAGCTGCTATGATCATAAAAAGAAATATGACATGTACTGTAAAAAGCTATTATCAAACAAGCAGATTCTCGCCTATGTGATGAAGGGCTGTGTTCCGGAATACGCAGATACTCCACTGGAGGACATACCGTCCTATATCGAAATGTCTTCCATAAACACAGCAGACTGTGAATATATCGATGATCATCAGGTTGAGGTCACGGATGAAGCCATACCGGGGGCACAGATCAAATACGATATTCAGTTCGAGGCGACAATCCCCATGAAGCAGAAGAAAGCCGATAAGAGCACACCTGCGGATAAGAAAGTTCGCATGATCATCAATCTGGAAAGCCAGGCAAAGGATGATCCCGGTTATCCTCTGATCAAGCGTGCTTTGTATTATTGCAGTAGATTGATGGCAAGACAGAAGCATCCCAAGGATGGATTTCAGCATTCGGATTATGACAGGATCAAAAAGGTCTGTTCCATCTGGATCTGTATCGGTCATAACAATCAAAAGAATGATGTCATCAACACCTATAAGATACAGGAAACGTGTGAGACAAAGATATGGCATGCCTCAAGGGAGGATTATGACTTGCTCACAGCGGTCATGGTGTATCCAAAGAAGGAAGGCATACGAAAAGCGCAGGATATTCCAAATGCGGTAGAGCAGGAGGATGAGAACAAGCAGAGGCTTTTAGAGCTGTTAAAGATTTTGTTTATAAAAAATCTCGTTATAGAGGATAAAAAGGAACAATTACAGAAGACGTATGGTATACTAATGGAGAAGGAGATAGATAAGGAGGTCATGACGATGTGCAACTTTAGCGATTTCATTGAGCAAAGAGGCAAGGAAGAGGGAAAAGTGGAAGCAACGCTACTCCATGTAAAAAAACTGATGCAGAAAATCGATGTCAGTGCGGTGGATGCTATGAACATACTGGATGTTGAAGAAGACATACGACCTACGGTTCTGCAATCTCTGCATCTATCCTAAAAAGCTATACCTACAGCAATTTTTAAAGAGCTGTATCATCTCAGCTCTTTTTTGTACCACTAAAATTTGTTTATTGTTTTTGCAATATCATGAGATAAGTTGAATCTGCAAGTGAAAGAGCTTATGGGAACAGCAGCTGGAAGTACTTTAAAACGTGTTAAACTGATAGCAGTCACACTTTGCAAACCTTTTATTCTTTGTTATGTATGCTTATAAAATCGGTATAGAACACGCTTCATTCTGAAAGCACATAAAGGATATAATATATGTTTTTTTCATTATGCATATTATTACGTAGGAAGGAGCGATATAAATAATGTGTAGAAACCGCCTGCTTATGTAAAGTAAAATTCAGGAAATTCACACAGACATTTTGACTTTCAAATACTTATAACTTATAATCGCATTGAACACGTATCAGAATAAAGAGGTGAAAACATGCGGAGAAAATCCAGGGTAGCAGACACATTGAAGCAGCTCTGTGCAGACATCAGCCTTTCTTCCATACAGGAAGGCTATGAGGGGGTCAGCGCACAGCAGCTATCCGATTTCATGGGGATGGATCGGGCGAATGTAAGTAAAGAACTGAATCAGCTTTTTCAGGAGAATGCAGTTATCAAGATCACCGGAAGACCGGTTTATTATTTCGACAGGGAACGCATGGAGGTCCTGCTGGCGCATTCACTGGAACGTTTTGCTGTTTCCTCTCTGCAGGAATATTTGCAGGAACGAGGAGAAGTGTATACCGAAAATGATTTTGATAAGCTGATCGGCAGTGATAAAAGTCTGAAGACGATGATCAACAAGGCAAAGGCGGCTATGATCTATCCGCCGTTTGGCCTGCATACGCTGCTGGTGGGACCAACAGGTGCGGGTAAGACGATGTTTGCGGAAATCATGTATCAGTATGCCAAGGATCATGGTGTACTGCAAAAGACTGCACCGTTTGTTATTTTCAACTGTGCCGAATATGCGGATAATCCACAGCTTCTGCTGGGACAGCTGTTCGGATATGTAAAGGGTGCCTATACCGGCGCAGACAGGGAAAGTGAAGGTCTGGTGGAAAAGGCACAAAACGGTGTCCTCTTTCTGGATGAAATTCACCGGCTGCCTCCGGAGGGGCAGGAAATGCTGTTCATGCTGCTGGACAAGGGAGAATACCGCAAGCTGGGAGCCAATGAAACTAGCAAGGATGCCAGAGTGCTGATCATCGCCGCAACAACGGAAAACCTGGAATCCAGTCTGCTTCAGACCTTTTTACGAAGGATACCGATGACGATCACCATGCCTTCTCTGGAAGAACGCTCCATTGAAGAGCGCTATGAGCTGATTGAAAAATTCTTCCGTCAGGAATATAACCAGGTCAAAATTCCTATTCAGGTTAAGGCCAAGGTCATGCGGGCTTTGCTGTCCTACGATTGCAAGGGGAACATCGGGCAGCTGAAGGCGGATATCCGCCTGCTATGTGCCAACGGCTTTCTGGAGCATATATCCCGTCAGGATAACGTGATTCGCATTACTTTGTCCTTACTGCAGGAGCATATCTATCACGGTCTTTTAAATTCCGGCAAGCAGAAGGAGGTTGATGATTTTCTGACGATGCATGATCAGGAGATCTTCGTCTATGATCAGGAAACAAAGCTGGAACACTATGATGGCGAGTTTTTGAATATTTATGAGGAAATGAACCGCCGTTTTCAGGATTATGAGGCAAAGGGCTTTGACAATGCAAACATCAACCGTCATATGCGCATCTATATTGAAACCTATATCAAAACCTTAAGCAATCAGATTGAGGAATCCGGGAGTGAAGCAATGCTTTACAAAATTGTATCGATTCATGTATATCATGCAGTAGAGGTTGCCCTGCAGCTGGCTCAGCAGCGACTTGGCTATCCGATTTCCAAAAAGGTGTATACGGCAATGGCGCTGCATATATCCGCACTGATGGAAAACAAGCGTAAGGAGCATGAGCTGAATGCAAACATCTACGACGTTCTCAGTGAAAATCCGAATGAATATCATGTGGCAATGGAAATCATGAGCTTCCTGCAGAAGGAGCTGGAAATTCCGTTTCCGCCGCAGGAAATCGTCTTCTTTACAATGTTTCTGTGTATTGAAAAGGATAAGCCGCAGGTAAACGGAGCGATTGCACTTCTTGCACTGGCACATGGAAACGGTGTGGCACGCAATATGGTGGATGTTGCCAACGCGCTGCTGGACACACGCCATGGTCATGCGCTTGATATGAGCCTGCATCAGAGTGTGGATGATTTTCTGGAAACGGTGACACGCAAAGTGAAGGAAATTGATGAGGGAAAGGGGGTGTTCATTCTTGTCGATATGGGCTCCCTGCTATCCTTTGGGGAAATCATTACACAGAAAACAGGAATTCCAACAAAGACAATCGATATGATATCCACACCGTTTGTACTGGAAGCTTTGCGGAAAACGATGCTGAGCGAATATACACTGGACGATTTGTATCGCGAGCTGCGAAGCTATACTCCGTATATCGGAAAGCTGTACTCCAAGGAAATCAAGCAAAAGGCCCTGCACCAGAATGTCATTGTAACGACCTGTCTGAGCGGCGAAGGGGCAGCGGTTAAGCTGGGAGAGCTGATTCGCTCCGCCATTCCTGCCATAGACGAATATCATATCGATATTGTTGCATGCAATACGGAATCCTTTAAAGAAAAGCATCTGGAAAATAAACGTATTCTTGCCGTTGTCGGTGCCAGAGATCTGCATCTGGAGGATACGCTGTACATTTCCAGTGATAAAATCATTCTGGAGGACGGTTTGGCAAAAATCGCACAAATCATATCCACAGCACTTGGGGTTGAAGACAGGGAGCCGGTTTCCTCCAATATCGTCATGAATAATTTTCTGAAGGAATCGCTTGTGTTCCTTGACCCGATAAAAGCAGATGATGTGATACGCAAATCCTTCCAGGTCATATCCAAAATGTGGGATATTGACGACTATAACCGGATACTGATTGGTTATATGATGCATGTCGGATGTATGATTGAGCGCTGTATTCGTGGTGCGGAGATGGAATATGATGCCTGTCAGGAACGTATTCAGCGAAATGAAAAGCTGTATCGTCTTGTCCGTACAGCGATGAAAATCATTGAGCGGGAATTTCAAATCCGCATCTCTGACACAGAAGTGGCTTACATCATGGATAACTTTGACACAGAATGACACACTAGCATACAGAGATGGAAAAGTGCTGATAAACAGGCACTTTTTTATTTTGGCACGGGACTTGCTAGTAAATGAGTGAAGGTAATAAGAAAGGAGTAAGTTATGGAGGATAATGTATGGGTCTTCGTCTGTACACATGGCAGATTCGGTGAAGAACTGATGAAATCCGCTGAGATGATTGCCGGTGAGGCAGAGAATGTATTTGCGTTTTCTCTGATGCCGGGAATGCAGCCGGAGGAATACAGAGCAATGCTGGAGAAGCAGCTGGAGAAGCTGGGTGATGGTAAGGTTCTGTGCCTGGTGGATCTGTTTGGCGGAACACCGTGTACGACATGTGCGATTCTGTCGAAAACATATGACATGCAGGTGATTTCCGGATTGAATCTGGCGATGTATATCGAGGTGACCTCACAAAGAAATCTTCGCCCTAGACAGGAGTTAGTTGAAGTAGGACTGGAAATACTGAGAGATAGTGGAAAAGATGTTATAAAATTGCTTAATGAGCGTAAATAAGGAGGTTTTTATATGGCTGATATAAATTTAGTGCGTATCGATTTTCGTCTGATACATGGTCAGGTAGTTACCAAATGGGTGAAACAGGCAAATGCAAATCGAATTATAATCGTTAATGATATGCTGGCTAAGGATGAGTTTTTAGCTAGTGTTTATAAAATGGCTGCTCCATCTAATGTTAAGGTAGATATTTTTACAGTAGATGATGCAATGGCTAAGTGGACAACAGATCAGTTCGGAGAAGGTAAAGTTTTGCTCTTATTTAAAAACGTTAGTGATATACGAAGTCTTCAGAGGCTAGGCTTCCCTCTTCCTGAGGTACAAATTGGAGGGCTTGGTGGCGGTTCTGGTAGAATCAATACTTCCAGTGGAATCTCGTTTGATGCAAAGGATGTACAACTTTTGAAGGAAATGATAGCGGAAGGAAGTGATATTCACATACAGGTTGTACCAACACAGCAGAAATATGAAATAGAGAAAGTGATTGAAAAATTAGAGTTCAATGAATAGAGGAGGAAATGAATATGGATACTAGTTTATTGCTGATTGCAGCATTTTGTGGGATTTGGCAGTTTGTATCAACGACAGATTTTGGTTATACCCTGAGTGATACTCTGGGACAGCCTGTTCTTGTAGGTGCGCTTCTTGGACTTTTAACTGGACAGGTGGAGCAAGGTTTAATGATTGGGGGATCTTTAGAGTTAATGTATTTAGGAATCATTTATCCAGGAGGTACTGTTCCAGCGTGTGCTTCTAGCGCAGCATTGGTAGCTATTCCGATTGCACTCCGTACAGGGCTTGATGCACACGCAGCAACTGTTTTAGCAGTCCCTTTTGGAATACTGGGTTCTATACTATGGAACGTTAAATATTCAATCAACTCAACGTTTACTATTCGCGCACAAAAAAGCGTAGAAAACGGAAATTATGCAGCAGTTACACGTAATGCTTCTGTATACCCACTTATACTCACGTTCTTTCTAACTGCTATACCGATTTTTCTCGCTAATATACTGGCACCTACGCTCGTTGAAGGGGTAATCAATTCAATTCCAACATGGGCTATGCACGGTATTGAAGTAGCAGGCGGCGTATTACCCGCAATTGGTTTTGCAATGGCGGTGTATACAATTGGAAAGATGGAATTTCTACCATTCTTTGTAATTGGATATTTCTTAGTTATATACTTTGAAGTAGCTACAATGGGAGTTGCAATTTTCGGAACATGTATTGCTTTATTATATTTGTTCCTTAAAAATAAAAAAGAAAGGGAGGTGTAATCATGACAGCAGCAGTTAAGGAATCAAAGATTACAAAAAAAGAATTATTCAGAGCTTATAATAAATGGTATTGGCTGTGTGAAGTTTCACATTGCTATGATCGACTGCAGTCATTATCTTTCTGTGCCAGTATTCAAAATACATTACGGAAGCTATATCCAAATGATGAGGAGTATCAGGAGGCACTGCTTCGCCATTTGCAATTCTTCAATACGGAGGGAACTATAGGTTCTGTAATTCATGGTATTACGATGTCGTTGGAAGAAGAAAAGGCAGCAAATAAGGAAATTTCTGGAGAAATGATAATAGCTTTGAAAACGGGATTGATGGGCCCTGTAGCAGGAATTGGAGACACATTGATTTGGGGTACACTTAAACCTATATGTCTTGCACTTGCTACAACGATGGCTCTAAGCAACAATCTAATTGGTGCATTCTTCGTATTGTTATTTCCTTTGGCTGGATATTTCATTGGCTACTATATGTGCCGTCTGGGATATTCACTTGGCCGTAACGCTATCAGTAAGCTTATACAAAGTGGACTAATGAATCGAATAATTGATGCCTGCAGTATCCTAGGGCTAATGATGATGGGAGCGTTGTCTGCAAGTTTTGTATCACTAACAACAACGGCAGGTTTTAAATTGGAAAATAGTGATCCGATTTTACTTCAGAATATATTAGATGGTATTATGCCAGGGTTATTGCCTTTTGCTGTGATTACAGGTATTTATTTTTACATGAAGAAAAAAGGTACAAAGTATGGCGGTATCCTAATTGGTATTATTATTGCTTCACTTATACTGTCATTCTTTGATATTGTTTAAACAAGATCTTAAAAACTATTAAATTAGGGGAGATTTTATATGGAAATATTAAAAAAAAAGGTTAATTTATTTATAGATGAACACTTTGATCATCTATGGAAGCTGGCCTCCTATATCCATGCAAATCCTGAAATTGCCTTTGAAGAGAAGAAAGCTGCACATGCGCTTTCTTCTTATCTGCAGGAGCAGGGATTTGCTGTGAAGACGGGAATCGCCGGTTTGGATACGGCCTTTCAGGCTGTATTCAAAAAAGGAAACGGTCCAAGAATTGCCGTATTTGCGGAATACGATGCATTAAAGGGACTGGGGCATGCCTGCGGTCATAACCTGATCGCAACCAGTGCGCTAGGCTGTGCAGCCGCAGTAAAGCAGGTTCTGGAGAGCAGTGAGCTGGAAGGCAGCATCGAGGTATATGGAACACCTGCCGAGGAAGATGGCGGAGGAAAGATCATCATGCTTAAGCAGGGTGTATTTGACGGTTTGGATGCTGTTTTCCTGATGCATCCGACAAGTGCCATGGCAAGAATCGGAGGCGAATGTGCTTCCTTTACCGACTTTGAAATAGAGTACTTCGGTAAGAGTGCACACGCAGAATCCCATCCGGAAAACGGCATCAATGCACTGGATGCGGCGAATCTGTTTTATCAGGCAGTGGGACTTGCCCGGCAGCAGCTGCGTGATTCTATTCATATCTGCTGTATCATAGCGGAAAGTGAACGGGATATCGGACGCATTCCGGATTATGCAAGGCTGGAGGTGGAAATATCCACCATGCGGGCAAAGGATATCGAAACCACCAAACAGAAAATCATAAACATTGCAGAAGGCATGGCACTGGCCAGCGGCTGCAGGGTAAGCTATAAGGAAATACCGGGATATTACGGGCGTATGCCGAATGCGGTGCTCGCTGAGCTGTGCAGACAGGAAATGCTGGCCCTTGGGGAGCCCATGATGGAGGGAATGCCGAGTGATGCGGGTGGAGAGGATCTGGGAAATGTTTCCCGTGTGATTCCCGCATGCAATCTCTATATGACACTGCTTCCGGAAAAGAAGATATCCGGCCATACCGATCAGTTTCGCGAGCTCGCAATATCCGATGCCGGCAAACACTGTCTTGATATTTCCAGCAAGGCAATGGCAAACAGTATTCTGACGCTGTATCAGAACCCGAAACTGCTCAAGCAGGCCAAGGAGGAATTAAAGCGCTGTCAGGAAGAGGAGGCTCGCTATGAATAATATCGGAGTATACGGACTGGGCGTCATGGGACAGTCGCTGGCACGCAATATCATGCAGCACGGCTTCTCTGTATCTGTATACAATATAGAAACAGAAATCACAAAGCAGTTCACACAGAAATATCCGAAGCTTTTCGGATATGAGTCACTGGAAGCCTTTGTCAACAGCCTTGAGAAACCGCGTAAAATCATCCTAATGGTAACGGCAGGACGTGTGGTGGACAGTGTCATTGCATCCTTGAAGCCACTGCTTGCGAAAGGGGATATACTGATAGACTGCGGGAATTCCTATTATGAGGATACACAGCGCAGAATGCAGTCCATGCAGCAGGATGGATTTTATCTGATAGGAAGCGGTGTTTCCGGTGGAGAAAAGGGAGCCTTGCATGGTCCCAGCATCATGCCCTCCGGGGAATACAGGGCCTATTGCGAAATTGCGGACATCTTTACTGCAATCGCTGCCAAAAATGAAGACGGCACAGCCTGCTGTACCTATATCGGAAAAGAAGGCTCCGGCCATTTTGTGAAGATGGTGCATAATGGTATTGAATATGCCGATATGCAGCTGCTTGCGGAGCTTTATGCAATCCTGAAAAGGCTGTATCCAAAGGATCGTGCCGCTGTGCAAAAGGCATTTCATCAGCTGAATCAGCATAATCTTGCCTCGTATCTTCTGGATATCACAGAGGATATCCTGCAAAAAAAGGAACAGGAGGAATGGCTGCTTGACAAGGTGCTGGATGTCGCAAAGCAGAAGGGAACCGGAAAATGGACAGCATGTGTTTCTCTGGAATACGGTGTTCCTGTGCCAAGCCTTATAGAGGCTGTGGAAGCAAGATTTCTTTCTTCCATGAAAGCCCAACGGCTACAGGCGGAACAGTGCTATGCAGGTACACAGGATGAAGAAACCGGCAATGAGCAGCTGGCTGCTGATCTGTATAAGGCGGTGCTGCTGGCAAAAACGAGCATCTATGCACAGGGCTTTTCCCTCATAGCTGCCGTGAATGCGCAATGCGGCTACCATATTGATACCAAGCAGCTTGCGGTGATATGGCAGAATGGCTGTATTATCAAATCAGAGTTCTTAAAGGATATATATCAGGCCTATGACAAGGATGCAAACCTTACAAATCTGCTTGTATCCGATCAGTTTACAGAGTATGTGAAACAGGGCAGAGAGGATTTACAGCGCATCATCAGCTTCGCTCTGCAAAAGGGCTTGTATATACCGGTTTTATGCAGTGTGATGAATTATGTCAATGGCTACACCACGGCAAGTCTGGAAACGAATCTGATACAGGCACAGCGGGACTGCTTTGGTGCACACACCTATAAGCGTGTGGATCAGGCAGGGGTGTTCCACAGTGATTGGCTAAAGTAAATGCGGAAGCATTTTCTGATATACGGCATGCTTACTCAGTGTGAATAGAAAAAAGAGAATCCAATCTGTTGTGTATACCAATAGATTTGGATTCTTTATGCTGTTTGTGGATGCTTGCAATAAGGCATCCGTATATCTTCCTGCTGTAAGATGGATGTGCAGGCTTGAATAAGCGGCGGTCTTTAAATGCTTATATAGATCGTCTGCCCGCTCGAAGGATTCGTTATGAACCCTTCATTTTTTTATATGCGGCAGGGAATTGTGAACGCCTGTTACTGTTGGCATAAGGATCATCATAGAAATACACCAGACGATACGGGATACCCTGATAAGACTGCAATGGCCTGTAATTACAAACGCTTTTATAAATTATAAATTTCGACAGATAACGACATCGGTTTACTTCTGGACAGATTTAAATTATTGTTAGTGTGTGGAATCAGAGAAATGGATGGAGGGAATTTTATGATGGATACATTGACAAAGGAATTATACGAAGAGGTTACAAATCTTTTGCATGACATGGGAACACCCGCACACATCAAAGGACACTATTATCTGCGCAGCGCTATCCTGGAAGTTTATGCTCATCCGGAGCTATTAAAGAATATGATGAATGGCTTATATGCAACGATAGCTGAGGCTTATGATACGACGCCTTCCTGTGTGGAGCGCAGTATCCGCAATGCCGTAGAGGCAACGCTGGATCGCGGGGATGTGGACTTTCTGTATTCCGTGTTCCGTAATACGATCAGTAAGAATAAAGGTAAGCCGACCAACCGGGAATTTATTATGATGGTTGTGGATGTCCTGCGGGTTCGGCATATGTAGCCTGCTTTGTGCTACTGGCAGAATGTATGGCTGCAGTGCGGGATGCCTTATTACAGAGAAGCTCAGAATGTACAGTAAGCTGTTTTCGTAATGCCTCACCGCTTTGAAACACAGATATAGGCTGATAGAGATACCATTGCTTGATAGCATAAAGAGTTTACAGACTGTCATAGACTGCTGTTGTTTCAGCGAACAGCGCCTAACAGCGCATGCTGCTTTGGTGAATCGTATCTGTTTTTCCTGACGGATTTAGAAAATAAAGGAAAAGCGGCTTGACTTATTTGGATTTGCAGGTATCATATAAGAAGAAACGCGAGGAAAAGTGTGCAATACGTAACATGACGTATTGGATGCTTTTTTGTATTCGGAATAGAAAGGATACCCTGCATGTTTGTAAAGATTGGAAAAGCAGGAGTAAAGGGATGAAGCTGTGAGATTAACGGTAGATGATATTAAGCGACAGACAAAAAGTGAAACAAAGCTGATCAAGGCCAGAAAGGTTCAACAGGAAAACCTGATTAAAAAAATATATATAGCAAAAACGCAGAGTGAGTACCACGTAGAGGCACGGATGGAAACATTGAGTGGCAAGTTTTATGCGACACTGCAGTTTACATTAAATGCGGAGAGTGATGTGGATTATTATTTCTGCAGCTGCAAGCGAACAAAAATATGCGAGCATCTGCTTGCCGTACTGTATCAGATTCATGATCTGCAGCCGGAGAAGTTTCCATATTCCTATGAACGGAAAGAGGAAGAAATCGCCGTACAGCCGGCTGCACAACTTCCGTTGCTTCAGCAGAGTCCATCACCTGTTAAGAAAGAGAAGCAGAGGATTTCTGCAGAAAAGGAAGCAGTACCTGTAAAAAAGGGCAGATTGCAGATGGAAATTTTGAAGGAGCATCAGAACATCGAGGCGATGGTGAAGGAGAATACCCGCCGCAGAGAGCTGATGAAGCAGTTTGCGACCTCCAGTCATATTCTGCAGGAGAGCAAGGTCTATTATCAGGAGCTGCAAAACCGTGAGCATGTGGAAAAGGTGCATCTGTTTGTGGAAGCTGAGGTCACTGACCAGCAGCATATGTATATCGCACTGAAAATCGGAGACCGGAAATGGTATACCATCAGCAGCCTTGCGAATTTCTTTGAGCGTCTTGCCCAGCAGACCTATGCACAATATGGTATGTCTCTGGCGTTCACCCATTCGATAAACCGCTTTGATGAAGACAGCCAGGATCTGATCCGTTTTCTGAAAAACTGCTTTTATGAGGGAAAGACGCTGGTATCCAATCCGAGTGTTATGGAGATTCCTCCGCTGTATATGGATGAGTTTTATGAGCTGCTGGGGCGCCTTCCACAGCGCTATCGCAACATTCAGATGAAGGATAAACGACAGTTGCTGGACATCCGCGTAAAGAGTGAGGAGGATTTTGTTCTGCTTACCTTCCGCAACTGGTCGCTGCTGAAAAGCGGTATTCGGGGACGGCATCACTTGTACCGCATGCAGGATGATACGCTGTACCGCTATCGCTTTGATGAACAGGGGAAGTGTTTGGAGCTGATTGATTCCCTGAGTGAGCAGCAGCTGTATGTGCGCAATGAGCAGTTTGCGGATTTCTATAAATATGTTCTAAGTGAAATCCGTGATTATGCGAATATGTATGGAATCGCGAAGTATGCCTATACGCTGGAGCCGATCGGGCTGGAGCTGTATGGGGATATTGATAAGCTGGGAAGGGTGTATTTTCAGCTGGATGTTCTGTATGAGGATGAACGGATACCGGGCTTTCAGGATGAGCAGGAATATCTGCCGCTGCGCCAGGAGATTGTTGAAAATTTCATAAGGCAGTATGCGGATATCATACAGCCGAAGGAGCATTGCGCGCTGTTTCATGATGTGAGTGAAACCCTGCTGGAGTTCATGCGGGACGGCCTTCCGTTTCTGTCGGGATATTGTGAGATTTTTGTCAGTGATGTATTGAAGAATATGAATAAGAAGCATGTGGTTAATCTGCAGGCAGGGCTTCGCCTTGCGGGTAACCTTCTGGAAATTGATTTACACAGCCGTGATATTCATAAGGAGGAGCTGCTGGATGTGCTGCGCGCCTACCGCAGGAAAAAGCATTTTTATCGGTTGAAAAACGGGAAGCTGCTGAATCTGAAGAGTGATCAGCTGGAGGAACTGGATACGATGATGCAGGAGTTTCATATCGAGGATGAACAGCTGCAGCAGAATTGCATACAGCTGCCGGGATATCGTCTGTTCATGCTGGATGCATTCACAAAGGGAAGTGACTCCATTGCCTTCCATAAAGAGGATGTCTTACAGAATATACTGAACTCCTTTCAGCAGATCAGTACACAGGATATTGAAATACCACAGCGCTATAATGAGCTTTTACGTGATTATCAGAAGGATGGCTTTCGCTGGCTGAAGCTGATGCACCGGTATGGCTTCGGAGGTATTCTGGCGGATGATATGGGTCTTGGAAAAACGTTGCAGGTCATTGCCTTTCTGGAAAGCGAAAAGCAGGCAGGCCGCACCAGCATTGTCGTTGTGCCGAGCAGTGTGCTGTATAACTGGGAGGATGAGGTGCGTAAATTTGCAAGTGATTTAAGGGTTTGCTGTATCACAGGCTCTCAGGCAAAGCGGGAGGAGCTGATCCGCAGCAGTATGGATATGGATCTGCTGATTACCTCCTATGATTATCTGAAGAGGGATATCGGCTATTATGAAAGCCGGACATTCTTCTATAAGATTCTGGATGAGGCACAGTATATCAAAAACCAGCGGACGATGAATGCGACAAGCACGAAGCGTCTGAAGAGCCATCATGCACTGGCTCTGACAGGTACACCGATTGAAAATTCACTGGCTGAGCTGTGGAGTATTTTTGACTTTCTGATGCCGGGCTACCTGTTTGATTACCGCTATTTCTCCCATCATTTCGAGAAGGATATCGTTCTTGGAAAGCATAAGGAGAAGCAGGAGCAGCTGAAGAAAATGGTACAGCCGTTCATTCTGCGAAGAGTGAAGAAGGAGGTGCTGAGTGAGCTGCCTGAAAAGACGGAGACAACGCTCAGTATCGCCTTTGATGAGGCAGAGGAAACAATGTATATGGCGAATCTTGCACAGGTCAACAAGGAGCTGCAGCAGGAGCTCGATCTGGTGAAGACCAATCGGTTCCAGGTTTTGGGAATGCTGATGCGCTTACGGCAGATTTGCTGTGACCCGCGTCTTGTGTATGAGGAGGTATCGCAGCCTTCCAGTAAGCTGAAGGCCTGCATGGAGCTGGTGAGCTCTCTTGTGGAGAATGATAAGTCCGTGCTGCTGTTTTCCAATTTTACCTCCATGCTGGATTTGATTCAGGTTGAGCTACAGCATCTGCATATACCGTATTTCCGAATGGATGGAAGTACCGGTAAGGAGGAGCGACGGGAGCTTGTACAGAAGTTTCAGGATAAGGAAAAGAAGGTGTTCCTTATTTCACTGAAGTCCGGGGGTACCGGTATCAATCTGACAGCTGCGGAGGCAGTGATTCATTATGATCCCTGGTGGAATGTTTCGGCGGAGAATCAGGCGAGTGATCGGGCATATCGCATCGGTCAGAATTCCCGCGTGCAGGTGTATAAGCTGATTATGCGCAATACCGTGGAGGAGCGTATTCAGCATTTACAGCAGATGAAAAAGGAGCTTGCGGATATTTTCGTGGAAGAGAATGAGACGAATATCATGAGGATGGATAAGGATCAGATTCTGGAGCTGTTGAAGGTGAGTGGCTGAACGGGGAAAGCCAGTGTATAACCAAAAATGAAGGGAAGTCTTCACTCTCGTTGATCAGAAAGTTTCCTGTAAGAGATAGAGATTTACGGAATGCTTTAATACAATGGCAATTTTATAGAAAAAGGGAATTCATGTACGCAAAGTATCTCTGAATTCTCTTTTTTGCTGTTCGGATTTGAATTAGACAAGAGGCGGGATGCAGTATATGTGCAATCAGCTCTGGTTTATGAAATTTCTTGGATTTTTATGGTACAGGATTTCTTTTTGCTTGTTGGAGCTGATGTGGGTGTAGATCTGCGTGGTAGTGAAGCAATTTTTGATAACAGTAAGCGTATAATCTCATTTTTATGCACTGTAAATTGAAATTTTGAGTTATATAATATATTTGTAAGTAAACTGCCAGTATCCATAATTTGTGTTTCTGCAAAAGCAATATCTATTATCGGTAAATCATAAAGATTTGCTATCAATAATTTACATTGAAATTTTATATAAGATTTTGAATTATTCCCATAAACACTACATTTATAAGCAATTTCAAAATTGAAAAACATTTATTTTACCACGAATTTACCACGATTGAAGAGCCTTGATATGACAATATAAACCACAAGGGAGATAGCACATGAAATGAAACTGTGTATCTCCCTTTTTCATACCACTTGACTACTTCTCTCTGATTTCAAACCTTAAAATGGCTTTCATCATTTCTGTATGAATTCGACCTTTTAATTCTTCATCAACCTGCATATTTACAGTACCATTTGCATGATAGCATGGACGCAAGCATACTTTAGAGATATAAGCGTTGTAAAAGTCTAAAATTCCTCTGACTGCCTTTTCATCTCCATTAGACGCTCTGTAAATAAGGTCGTAAGAGGGATAACCATAATCTTTTTTCATTTTTCCTATTCCATTTCATTCAATAACTTCTGTAATTTTCTTAGTCCTCTATCCCGTCTGCTATTGATAGCTGAACGTGATACATGATACAATTTTGAGATTTCTCTGTCGTTCATGCCTTGAAAGAAATACAACAAGATAGCATTACGCTGTTTCTCTGTTAATTCTTTCAACGCTGTACTTAATTCTTCATCAGCTACATAAATTACAAAATGCATAACTTGAAACGATACATAATCACAAGAATATTCATCACTCATACCATATTCAATTTGCTTCATTTCAGGCAATTCACAAAATAGTATTTCATGTTTTGAACGCCTAGCAATCTGTCTTCTATGACTTGATAATGCACCTTTAATGACAATCATCATCAAAGCATTAAATTGTAATCTGACGATATGCTCGGAAGAAGAGGTTCCCATAATCTCACCTCCTTTCTGCAAGAGCTAAACTATACAAACGGAATATTTCATAGCGAAAATATTTGTTTATAACTTCTGAAAATGCAGAAAAGAGGTATATAAAAAGCCCGTACAAAACATATAGTCTGTACGAGCTAATTAAAGTGATATTTTATTGTATATCTTTTCCTGCAAGCCTAATTATATCTGCTGTTCCTGCGATATTTCATCATAAGAGACTGATAGACAGCTCCGTTATCACGAAAAACATAGTCACAAAATTCTTGAAGCTGTTCTTTGGAATAGAGGTCAAACGGAAGTTCAAATAGTTTCTTTTCTACTGTATTCTTGATGTAGGGTAAATCTGAAATATAAGAACACTCCGTTTCAATCTTCATGTCCTCAAAAATATCTCTGTCCATAAAATTCCCCGCAGTCTTTATCTGCTTTTGCGTGATTTCCTTACTGTGAATACGCCAGCCAGCAGACCAAGAGATACGAACATGAGCGCAAGCCATGTTGTCATATTCGTGCTGTCACCAGTTTTAGGGCTGTTAGACGTTGTCTGTTTATCTGTACTTGCTGGTTTCTTATCCGTATCCGTTGCAGACGGTTTCTTGTTATCATCTATTGTTGGCTTTTGTGTGTCTTTTCCCTTGACAGTAACAGTGATTGTTTTTGTAGAAGAAGCTCCTTTACTATCTGTAACTTTGTATATTACTGTATATGTTCCTGCTTTTGAAGTATCTACATCATTGCTTAATACTTCCACTTTTTCTGTAATATCGCCATCCTCTTTATCCGAAGCGGTAACACCATCTAATGGATTGAATGTATCGCCAACTGTCAATGTCTTATCACTTGCATTGATTGTTGGAATTGCGTTTAATTCTTCCATAGGAATCGGGCATACTATACTTTCCCCATTAACAACCTCATAATGATTGGTATCATCTGGTGTAAATGTCCATTTATATGCTTTTCCTGATTCTACTGTTTGATTTCCATCTTCCCATGTGAATGTTCCTGCAACGGTTTCTCCAATCTTATTTTTCATTGTTCCGCTCAGTTGAACTTCCAATAAGGATTTTCCGCTTTCAATGACATCAAATACAGGATTTCCTGTCGGTTTACCCTTAACAATACTATAACGGCGTGATACATAGCTATAAGTCTTTGTATCTTTGTTGTAACCATTTATCACAAATGAATATACTCCTAATTCTTTAGGTGCAATTTTTTCTAAAGCCTCTTTTGTTAGTTGGTCATTTGTAACTTGTTCTATGTATGAACCGGCAAACTTTGTATCTTCAGCTACTGCATGGAAATGAACCGTGAATTTTGTAATCGTGTTACTTGTATTCTTTCCTTTTGTATATAAAGTTGTCAAGTCTTTTGTGGTAGGCACTACTCCTTGTCCTGTATATTCATAAACCTGTTCTTCAAAGATTTTTAATGGTTCACTTTCCCCTTCAAGATACATGTCTACTTCGTTCATTCCTTCTTCATAACAAGCAACAAATAATGTGATTGTATCTCCTTGTTGCCAATTTGTCCCTATTGTAGTGAAACGATAGTTTGGATTCTTTAGTTTCATTTCTACACGAATACTATGAGGATTTCCATTTTCATCAACAGTTGGATGAATTGGTAAAGTATCAGTAGTAATTTTGTTATTACTAACATCATTTACATAGGTATATTCCACATCGCCGTCTGCTCCCATACCAGGGTTAAGCGTAATCTTTGGCTTAGAAGTATCTGCTTCATAACCGGATTCTCCTTGTTTCTCTTTTACCGGATAGAATCCTAAAATATCACTGATTTTAGGCGCTGTTCCGTCTTCATTTAATGAATATACAATATATGGTCGACCGTCTTCTGTTTCATCTGGTGAACCATAGATAATTCTCATAGGAGTTACTTCTACATTGACCGTGAAAGTTGCTGTGCCACCGCTTGCCGTGCTCGCTTTAGCTGTTAAGGTGGTTTTACCTGCATTGACAGTTTTTATTTCTCCGTTTTTGACTTTCGCAACAGATTCATCTGCGGAAGTCCATTCGGAAAGCGTAACTCCTGAAACTGTCGGAAGTTCCTTAGTAGAGCCATATTCCATGGAAATGCTTTGGTCTTTCAGTTCAATCCACTTTGCGTAGTAGTACGTATTGTAGTTCAATTTTTCTATTGAATCTCCGTTCAATTCTTTATTTTCATACCATCCATCAAAGGCATATCCACTTCTGTCTGCTATGAGTTTACCTTCTTCATTTACTGTCTCTGGTCGGATATGTCCACCATTTAGACTCACTATATATCTCTCTTCAGCTTTAATATTTTTTTCTGCATCACTTGGTATACTAATAACATTAGTATCTACACTGAAATCTACTTTACTTTGAGAATTTGTGGTTTTATCTGTTAAAACCTCATGAACATCTATATTGTCCATTTGAATAGGAGAGACATCTGTATTTTTCAACTTTGGTATAGTTGTCTTTGCACCTTTTAAATTTGCAGTAGTTCCCTGTATGTTAACATCTATCTTAACATCTGATATTACAGGTGTGAGACCAATTGAATTAGAGCGATAATCCTCAAAAATCAAATAACTCCAAGCGTGATGAGTAATATTTACGGTACTGTCTTTGATAACAACATCTTTTATTACTGTATCCATTCCAATGCCAGGCATCAACATTCCTGTATAAGCAAATGGTGTCATTTCACAGTCAGTGACTGTTACATTTTCAAGCATACCTGTTAATATTTCACTAGCAATAAACCCACCTTTCCAAGCACCTCTTTCGCTCTTGTACGTAGAATTACTAATAGTGATATTTCTATGCATCCCTTTAATACACGCTGCAAATATTCCCGAGTATTTAGCAGCTGAGCTAATTCCTGTTATACAACTATTATCTACTGTGATATTTTCAACCAACATACTGTCTTTTTTTGTTGCGTACGATTGTCCATACAAAGCTCCTGCCCCATCTGCATGAATTGTAAAGCCTTCTAATTTAAGATTATAGATATGAGCATTATCTCCTGGTGCAGCAAATAAACCATTATACCAATAGCCAGCAGGTCGTTCTATTTTTATATTTTTTACAGCATAATCATCACCATTAAAGTCCCCTTGAAATTGGTCACCACTAAAATAAGAAGTTTTATTGTTATGGCCTATTGGAGTCCATCCCCAGCCATTGTTATAGAAAGCACCATTTTCTTGATAATCTTCATCTGTGAAAACGATATCGTTTACTAATTTGAAATAACCTGTAATTGTAGTCACATTTCCTTCTGTATGGGTATGTGTACGAACTTTATCTAATTCTGCTGTAGTAGAAATCAAATGTGGATTATCTTTTGAACACTGATTACATTCCTCCCATACTTCTCTATCGGTCAATCCATATTTAGAATGTTGGCTATCGCCTACATTCTCTTCTGTTTTTGTGTTCAAATCATCTTTGCTCGTTGTGTCTGTATCTTTAGTACCGTCTGTCATTGTATCAGCTTCATCTGATATATCTTCTGTATTATAAGCTACATTTTCCTGTGCGAAAGCAAGATTAGACTGTACACCAAAGCCCATACATAAAACAAGAACGCAGGCAAGTATGCGTTTTAATTTTTGCTTCATCTTATTTCTCTCCTTTTTGATTTTTCATATTTATGGAAGTTTTAAACCAGATAGGACAAATCCTGTACTTCCATGAGCTGGTGTTTCTCTGGCTTGCACTTCCGATTTCTCATTATGAGAAATTCTTGTTTTGCCGTTATCTCGTTTTCTCCCCCCCTTTTCAATGTAGTTTAGGATATTCACATTAGGATAAAAGGATTAAAATGTCAGAAGTGTGCATGGCACAAAAAGCAGACTTTTTGGACCAAAATGCAGACTTTTTGTGCCGTGTGTGTTATCATTTAGTATAGGATAGTTTTGGATAAAAATAGCTGTTTTACACTTAAATCAGTACAAAAAAACAAAGTTTAGAAGTGGTGTAGAAAGTCTACTTTTTATGCCTTTTCATGTTGGTAACGGACTATCCACCTCGCAAACGTAGTGTGGTGAGTGTTTAGTCGACGTCCACCCTCGCGCATACTAATTTCTCCAATTTCCCACAGTTGGTAAATTTCTTCGAATTGCTCTGGAAAATCATGTTTTGGTCGTCCAAATTGCACACCTTTTTCCTTTGCGATACGTATTCCTTCTGCCTGTCTTTGTTTTGTGTTTTCTCTTTCTATCTGCGCTACATAGGAAAGTATCTGCAATACCAAATCTGCTATAAATTTTCCTGTAACGCCATTCACTTGATTTCTGGTATCAAGCAAAGGAAAATCCAGTACAATCATATCAATGTCTTTTACTCTTGTTAGATAACGCCATTGTTCTAGTATTTCATCATAATCACGTCCCAGACGGTCTATGGACTTAATGTAAAGCTCATCGCCTGCTTTCAGCTTTCTTATCAGCCTTTGATAATTCTTGCGTATAAAATCCTTTCCTGATTGTTTATCAATATACATCTGTTTCTTTGTCAGTCCAACTTCCTGCATGGCTTCCACCTGCCTTGCGATATTCTGGTCTTTGCTTGAAACTCGGATATATGCGTATTTCGCCATATTAAATTCCTCCTTTGTCTATTATCCACAAAGAAGATTATAATCAAGGTATTACTCTAAAAGATGAATGAAAGGCAAAGGACAGCGTGCAGACTTACAAAAAATGCACGCTGTTAAAAATCTATTCTACAATCTTCCAGTTACTATCCTTATGTAGCACAAGCTCAAACTGCGATACCTGCATTGCCTTCGTCTGATTTACCATAAATCACATTTTATCCCTTTCTTTCTCTTGATTAACCAGCACAGAAAAGAAAAAGCCCTGTCAAGAGCTTGCCACCATTGGTGGTGCTTTGCACTCTTGATCGGGCTTTTTGTTTGCTGTATCTTCTCACAAGAGGAAAAAGATTACTCGTCCTCATCATCAAAATGGTTATTCCTTAATACTTCCCGTAACAGTTCTATATCTTCTTTTGAGTTGGGATTTATCCGTTTCACGAATTGAAAAGGTGTTTTATACTTATGTCCCTCTATGCTTTCCCCAAACATATCCATGCTGTATAAATCGTCATATCGGTCTAACAATCTTTGAAACTTCAAATGCTGGATAAATTCTTTGATTGGGTAAAGGTCGTCTGCCTGTATGTTATTTCCGTTGATGTAGTCGGTAATATATTCCCGTAACTTTTCTAACTCATATTCCAGCCATTCTTCCTCACTGTCAAAAAAGTTGTCATAATGCCCGTGTTTCAGTTCTGTATTTAGGAGTTCTTCAGCTCTTAGAAACTGACAGACTTCCTTTTCAGCCTGATTGATATATTTCCATTCCCCCGACAACAGTTCATTTGGTGTTACGTCCAACACTTCCATTATCTTTTCCAACGTATCATAGGCAGGATAATTCAACCCTCTTTCAATCTTGGAAAGGCTCTGCATATTGATACCGATTTTGTCCGCAAGCTCCTGCTGTTTCATTCCTCTGTATTTTCTGATGGTCTGTATGTTGTTTCCCAAAAAATTTATTTTCACTGCATAACCCTCCGTAACTCTGTATATCTTCTTATTTCGTTTCCGTTATAAGTCTATCATGCTTAATATGGTTTGTAAAGACAAAAAAAGATATTGACAAATAAGCATACAAGAATTATCATGCGTTTGCAAATGATTAAGCACAACAGAATGAAATATAAAACCATTTAAAAAGTAAATCCTATCTGATTAAACCCGTAGATATGAATATCGGTTGATATGGCATGGTTAGAAAAGGAAAAACAGGGTTTGCAGACAAAGCATTGCAGGACTGCTGGCGTGCGCCAGCAACAACGCCATGACGGCTCTGCCGTCAAAGGACGGAAATGCTTTGTCTGCTGGCGAACCTGCGAGCCTTGAATATGCCCCCGTTATCTAACAGGGGGGCACTATTTCACAAAAGACAAGTCAAAAACCATACAATCCCAAAGTTGTGAGTAGTAATGAGAAGTTTTAAGAAGATAGTGCATATCACACTTTTTGAATAGAGGTTTACAGGTATTTCAAGGCTATTGTGGGATTGGAGGAATACAATGAACAATTTAGAATTTGCACTTGAAATGAAGAACAAACGTCTTGCAAGCGGTCTTTCACAAGGAGAACTTGCAAGTCTTACCCATGTATCAAGATATAGTATCAACCGCTTTGAGAACGGAAAAGCCAACGCCAGCAAGGAAACACAAAATATTATCCTGCGTTGTCTGAATTATTATATCTGCGATAAGCCTTTTTATCTGCTCGTTGATTATCTGTCTGTCCGTTTTCCAACGACTGACGCATTGGAAATTATCCGAAAGGTGCTTGGCATGAAAGCAGATTATTTTATCCATTATGACTATGGGTATTATGGCTATAAAGAGCATTACGCCTACGGAGAAATCAAGGTCATGGCTTCTGATGACGAACACATGGGCGTATTCTTGGAATTAAAAGGGGCAGGCTCACGCAACATGGAATATGTCTTGCAGGCACAGAACAGAGATTGGTATTCATTTTTAAACCGCTGTCTTGACTGTGGCGGTGTTATCCGACGTTTTGACTTGGCAATCAATGATATGTGTGGTCTGTTGGATATTCCCGTTTTGTCTGAAAAATACAGAAATGGCGGTGCGGATTGTCGCTGTAAAAATTATGAAAATGTGCAGGGTGGAAAACTAAGCGGAAAAAACCGTAATTTAGCAAGTACCCTTTATATCGGTTCAAAGGCAAGCACAAAATACTTCTGCCTGTATGAAAAACAAGAGGAACAGGCAACGAAAAAGAAACATACCGATATTATCAACCGTTTTGAAATTCGCCTGCGTGATAAAAAGGCAGTACAGGCAGTTGAGGAACTGTTATTGACGTATAACCCTCATGGGCTGGTGTTTTACCTCATTACTGATTTTGTGGAATTTCCCGACTATCCGTTGTGGGAGATATTCATTGCCCATGACAGTTCACCTTTTGAAATGAACCCTGTACCTGTCAATATGGAACGCACTCTGCAATGGCTGGAAAGACAGGTCATGCCGTCTATTGTGATGATTGAGGAAATCGACAGGCTGACAGGCTCAAACTACATGAAAATGATTGATGAATGTACCCACCTTTCCGAAAAGCAGGAAATGATTGTGGAACAGATGTGTACGGATATAGCAGACGTAATCGAAAGTGAGGGGGTGTTTTATGAGTAATGCACAGGATATTCCCGTATGGGAAAAATACACCCTTACCATTGAAGAAGCGTCAAAGTATTTCCGTATCGGAGAAAACAAGTTAAGACGATTGGCAGAGGAAAACAAGGACGCTGGCTGGCTCATTATGAATGGCAACCGCATACAGATTAAACGCCGACAGTTTGAACAGGTCATTGATAAATTGGACGCTATCTAATGCAAATGAGCCTTGTATGTGTTATGATGAATACAAGTCATATCAAGGCTCTTTCCAACAAGGAAAGGAGCAGACACCATGAAAGAAAAAAGACGGGATAACAAAGGTCGTATCCTGCATACTGGAGAGAGCCAACGAACAGACGGAAAATACTTATATAAATATGTAGACGCATTTGGAAACACAAAATATGTGTATGCTTGGAGATTGACACCCACAGACCCGACACCAAAGGGAAAACGGGAAAAACCCTCACTTCGAGAACTGGAACAGCAGATAAGACGGGATATTGAGGACGGTATCGACAGCACTGGCAAGAAAATGACGCTTTGCCAACTCTATGCCAAACAGAACGCACAGAGGGCAAATGTGAAGAAAAGCACACAGAAACAACGGGAACAACTCATGCGGTTATTGAAAGAGGACAAGTTAGGTGCTAGGAGCATTGATACAATCAAACCCTCTGACGCTAAGGAATGGGCGTTACGCATGAAAGACAAAGGCTTTTCCTACAATACCATTAACAACCATAAACGCTCGTTAAAAGCGTCATTCTATATCGCCATACAGGACGATTGTGTGAGGAAGAACCCTTTTGATTTCAAGTTAAGTGAAGTCCTAGAAAATGATACGAAAGAGAAAGTCGCATTGACAGAGGAACAGGAACAAGCCTTACTGTCATTCATCAAGACAGACAATGTGTATCATAAGTATTATGATGATGTACTGATACTGTTGAAAACGGGACTTCGCATTTCTGAATTATGTGGGCTGACAATGGCGGACATTGATTTTGCGAATGAGGTTGTAGTAATAGACCACCAGCTATTGAAAAGCAAGGAACAAGGCTATTACATTGAAACACCTAAGACCAAAAGCGGAGTAAGGAACGTGCCATTGAGCAAGGAAACGATACAAGCATTTCACAGAGTGATTAAGAAACGCTCAAAGATAAGGTCAATGGAGATAGACGGACACAAAGATTTCTTGTTTATCAATTCCAAAGGCAAGCCAAAGGTGGCGATTGATTACACAACGCTATTTGTCCGTATGGTAAAGAAATACAACAAGCACCACAAGGACAGGCTCTTGCCACATATCACACCGCATACGCTACGCCATACATTCTGCACAAGACTGGCAAGCAAGAACATGAACCCAAAAGATTTACAGTATATCATGGGGCATTCAAATATCAGTATCACAATGAACTGGTATGCTCATGCGTCCATAGATACCGCAAAATCAGAGGTTCAGCGTCTAATTGCATAGAAGTATTTACCACGATTTTAACCACGCTTGATAGTGAAAATATAAGAAGATAGACCTAGATATGTGAGGTTTACCACAAAAGCAAAATGCCCGTAGAGCCTATAAAATAAGGCTTTGCGGACATTTAAGAAGATATAAAAAGATAGTCAAAAAGACATATATAATTTTATCCAATTACATAACGAAGCATCTAAATCAGGTGTTATTAAAAAGGTATGTGGATTGTTATTTTGTGAACTGTTTAAGACATTCTTGATTTTCTCGCATTCATTTATACAACCGATGAGTGGTTTCTCTAATAGCCAATCACATGTTATAGAAAATGCAGATAGAATTTTGATTTTATTAAGATATACTTCAGGCATTTTAATCAAATTATCATAATGATTGATCTGCATATGAAAATAATAATACTTGATCTCTCCACCTTTAAGTACACTATCGATCTTTGAAGGAGTAAGCATCGCCATGTTTTTTTCATATTTTTTTATCTCAAGCGAGCAATCAACACTTTTTAATGATGAGTTACATACAGTAACTGTTATTTTTATAATGTCATTTATCCTTAATCGTTCCTTTTTTAACTCTCTCCAGCTTTGCTCTTTCATAATCCTACTATTTAAAAAAGAAAGCTGATTTTGTAAGGCTAAATCTGTATATGTACATTTTTTGAAGGAAGGAAAATATATTTCGATATTTAAAACATCTTGATACTTTAGAATTAACTCTTCTAAGACTTCATTCTCATATACTATAATTGTTGCTTCCTGACTTTCAGCAAATTGTGCTATTTTCCTTTTTGCATTTGTGTTAATCTCACTATAAGAGAAAATTAAAATATCTTTGATATTGCTTACAGTACTCATAACTAAAGTAGGTGCCAGCACTTTTAAATCTAATTTCTTTTTGTAACATTTACATTCTGCCCATTTTTCATTAGAATGAAGACCTTTTGATACAAAATCTTTATTACCATCCCAGGATTTTTTTGTTTGTTCCCATATGACGTTGGGATACATACATGCAAGAAGCTCTTTAACGAGATCTTCAAATAAATTTCCATTAAAACTTCCATTTTCTTTAAATGCATTCCAATCAGTTAAATATTTCATCTCTCACCTTATAAAGATAATCCTATATTATCCTTCATGGATAGGGAAGGGGTGAATGGGCTTTGTTAAAGACCATGTATCTATAACTTATTTTTACAAAAGTAAGAAAAAATTTATAAAATAAGTTTGAGGTGTTAAACATTGAGAAAGAAAAGAAAGTGCAGAGCTATATGTGTATCTGATAAATTAAGGCAAGAAAACAATTATTTTAAATATTTTTCTGATTCGAACGAAATTGAAAGGTTTGCAGGCGAAGTACGCCATCAATTTGAATTGTTGGATTATCAGATACCAATTGCGCATATTCTTGATAAAGTTGGGTTTAAGATATATAAAGAAAACCTATCAGCGAATATTTCTGGATTTATTGGTGTAAGTGATTCCTAAATAGAGGCACGAGGGTGTAAAAGAATCGTGTTAATTAATGCATATGAAAATCGTGGACACCAGCGTTTTACAATGGCCCATGAATTTGGACATTACATATTTGAGTATGATGGGAAGTCAGATTTTACGGATGAATATAGTTTGGATAAGGAAAGGCTTACTAGTGAAACGGAAATAAGAGTAAATAGATTTGCTACGGCTTTGTTAATGCCAAAAGATATTTTTACTGACAAATATAGACTTTTTCACTTTTAGGATATAAAAAAGAAGCGATTGTTAATGAACTATCGGATATTTTTGATGTTTCTGAAACTTTTATTTTAAAAAGAATCAGAGAATTGGGGTTAGAGGAAGAATCAAATGAAAAGACGATTTGGAATTTACTAAAAAACTTCAGATTTGCGGAATAATGAAGTTGATCCCTACGAATTTAATAGAAGAAAAGAATATCAAAGAAAGAAATGAAGAATATACGATATTTGTAGAATATAGGGATTATTTTACAAAATCATTTTCATTCAAAACTAGGAGTAAGAAAATTTCTGTAATCATTTTTTTAGGTATTCTGATAGTTGTGGCACTTGCACATTGTATCTCAATTGCAGTCGTGGTAAATAGAGGATTTGATGTGACTACTTTAGTAGTTTTTATCAGTGCTTCAGTATCCTTGATTACTGTATTATTGGTTATTCCAACAAAAATAATAGAGTTTATCTTTAATCGTGATGAAGAAAAATATTCTGTTGAAATAATACACAATATTCAAGACTATGACAAAAAAGTAAGGGATGATTTCAAAGCGTTAGTTTCATAGATAAATAGACATATCAATAGAGAAGCTTGTGAATTAGGGAGGTTGCTGAAAAAGTCTTAAGAAGATTGATGTAAAAATCAGTTCTCTTTTTATATATGTAAATACGCGAACATAGGCATTAGAATGGTATAATATAGGTGCAAAAAAAGGTGAGTATGATGTTAGGAAAAGTAGAACAAGAGAGTATGACTATAAGCCCATATAGCGAATTGTTTGATATATTGATTGAAAAAGATGATTTCTGGAGAGTACTGAATGAGATGGTTGATTTTGGATTTATATATGATGTAGTAGTGAAGGAAAAATATAGTAATTCCATGGGAAGACCTGTAGAAAATCCAATCGTCATGGTTAAATATATTTTACTAAAATCTAAATTTAAGTTGTCTGATCGGGATTTGATCGCACATACAAGAACGGATATGCTTTTACAAATATTTTTTAGGATATAATCCAGAAGAAGTTAATTTTATAAATCCCAGTTTATTATCTAAATTTCGCCATATGCGACTAAAGGATGCAAATCTATTAGAAGTATTGATTTCAACAACCATAGATATTGCTCTGAAGGCTGGAGTTATGGAAGCCAAGGTAAATCTGATACTGGATTCTACACATACCAATGCAAGTATCAACATATCTCACCTAGAGAAGAATTGATAAAAAGAGCAAGAGAACTGCATAAAGCAGTATATGCGGTCGCTCCGGATGAGAAAGAAAAAATGCCGAAGAAGCGTGAATCTAGTGGCTTATTGGAAGACGAAATAGAATACTGCAATGAACTGAGCGAAGTAATTGATGCGGATTCAAGGATGGAAGTAATTGAAACGTTAAGGGAACAAAATAATTATCTGAAAGAAGGAGTAGCAGATACACAGATAGAGATAGAGTATTAAGGGATCAAGACGCAAAGGTTGGTCATAAGATAACAGATACAACCTTCTTTGGCTATAAGACACATATCGCAATGACACAAGATCTAATCATATACGATAATTTAAATATTTCTTTTTTGTATGTTCGAAGATAATGGTGGATCTTTTAAGAATTAAGACTTATGTGAGCAACGAGTGAAATTTGGTGCATGATGTTGAGTTATGCAGCATTAATAGATAATTCTCTAAAGGCTTTGTAATACACTTGCATGGTACTTCTATCTGTAATGGATAAAGCTGTCTGAAAATGAAATAATCCTCTATAAGGAGATATTCGTTATATTTGTGGAAAAGCTAACGGTCATCATGATATTAGAAAAAGTTGAAAGCTATTCTTTAGGATGTAAATCATTTTTTCTTATATGGTAGATATGAGATACTTGAAAATCCATAAATTCTGGTATAAATAACATTTCATTATTGATATATAAGTTAAATATAAGGTATATTTACTCTTGTTTTTTAAAATTAGATTTTATTAAATTTAGTTGTATGGTAGAATAGGATAGGTGTGAAGGAGTGGCTGTAATGATTGAGAAAATATTTAACAACAGTCTATATAAGAATCATAGAGAGATGATGCTGTGTTTTTTTGATTTATGCATCGTATTTGTATCGTTTCTATTGGCTTATTGGATTAAAATAGAATTTAGAATACCAAATTTTGAAAAAATCTATATAAGGGACTTTGCGCTGGCAATGCTTTCAGTTTTATTAATATACATGAGTTGCTTTATGTTGTTTAAAATTCACAAAAGCTTATGGAAGTATGTCGGGCCTATTGAAACTTTGAGAATTGGTTTGGCTGTTGTTTTATCTACTGTCGTATTGTTTGCTTTGGCGATCATATTTGAATTAGATAGAACTTTTCTTAGTGTTATAGTTACTGGGGGACTCTTAACAGCTTTGTTGATGTTTAATGTACGAGTTTGTTATAGATTATATAGAAGAATGACATATAAGGTTACGAATAAAACTGAGAAAGCTATCATTATTGGAGCTGGTGATGCCGGTTATGTTCTAGTAAAGGAATTGGCGCAAAATGATAATTTCAATGTCAGTGTCATAGGCTTTGTTGATGATAAGAAAATCAATAATGAAATATCAGGATATAGGGTTTTGGGAGATACATATGATATTCCAGAGATTGTGCAGAAGTATGATGTGAAAATTGCATTTATTGCTATGCCGAGTGCTGATAAGGATACAGTGAGAAGAATTTATGACCTGTGTCAGTCTGCAAAGCTGGAAACGAAAATTATGAAAGAAGGAGACAATTTACTTGTCAATGAGTTAAATTCACCTAAAAAGTATCCGGTTCAGGATATAAGCATTGAGGATTTACTTGGTCGGGGTGAAATAAAGCTAGAACAAAACGAAATCAAAAGTTACTTAACAGATAAGGTTGTTGTAGTAACGGGAGCCGGTGGATCCATAGGATCTGAGCTATGCCGACAAATTGTGAAGTTTAAACCGAAGCAGCTAATGATGGTTGATATTAATGAGAATTCTTTATATATGCTTGAACAGGAATTTAATAGAAATCGCACACATGGAATATTGAATAAAACAATTGAAATTATTTCATTAATTGCATCAATAAGAGAGTTTAAAGCAATCAATGGTATATTTAAGGAATATAATCCGGATGTTGTCTTTCATGCAGCTGCACACAAACATGTTCCGTTAATGGAAACGCGTCCTATGGAAGCTATCAAGAACAATGTATTCGGAACAAATAATGTGATTAATGCATGTATTAAGAATAACGTATCTAGATTCATTATGATTAGTACGGATAAGGCAGTTAATCCAACCAATGTCATGGGAGCAACAAAACGAATGACAGAAATGATTTTGCAAGCAAATGGTGATAATGGCGTGACTAAGATGGCTGCCGTTCGGTTCGGAAATGTTTTGGGATCGAATGGTTCCGTAATCCCAATTTTTAAGCAGCAGATTACGGAAGGCGGTCCTGTCACGATAACAGATAAAAATATCATACGTTACTTTATGACAATTCCTGAAGCAGCGCAGCTTGTATTGCAGGCTGGTTTCTATGCAGATAAAGGCGAAATCTTTGTTCTTGATATGGGAGAACCAGTGAAAATTTTGGATTTAGCTGAAAAAATGATTCGATTGTCAGGTTTCAAACCTTATAAGGATATTGATATTATTGAAATTGGGTTACGTCCTGGAGAGAAGATGTTTGAGGAATTAAAGCTTGATGGAGAAACAACAACAAGAACAAAAAATAATTTGATATTTAAAAACAATGTCATGGCAATAACCAAAGAAGATATTACAGACAGGTTGGTCAAACTTGAAGAAATATTAAATGATGTCGAGCATCGTAATGATATTAAAAACAGGTTGCTGAGCTTAATCATAACAGATCAGGATCAAAGCGTTTTTATGAAATAATAGCAAAGGTATATCACGTTTTGTTGATATATCTTTTTTTTCAAAATCTGCCAATCATCATCAGATTATCGTGTGAATTCATAAAATAAGTTTGTCATTCAGAGCTGAAATGAATTAAGAATGGTTGCAATATAGTTACTTTTGTAGTATTATGTTTCTAGTTAAAATGCAAAGTGCTAAATTCATTTTAACAAAGGATAATAGACAGTTATTCAAAGTTGAAAATAATGCTTAGGGATGGATCGTTGCTATGTCACGTTCATCACGAATGTATGGTCATAGATGTTATAAAGTCAAACCTGAAAAGAAGTTTGATGGGTGAAGCCTACCCTATTGGAGGTAACAGCATGAAATGGTATGTTGGACAGGTCAGAAGCGGTCACGAAAGAAAGATCGTAGAGAAATGCCGGACTATGATTTCAAAGGATGTTTTACAGGATTGCTTTATACCAGAGTATATCCGAAAAAAGAAATATATGGGGAGCTGGCATGATGTAAAGGATATCCTGTTCAAAGGTTATATCTTCATGATAACGGATCAGATTGATCAATTAAATATAGAGCTTAAAAAAATACCTGATTTCGTGAAGGTCATCGGTAAGAAAAAAGCAGATATATTTCCTTTAAATGAAGAGGAAGTTGCTTTCATGAAATCATTTGGAAAAGAAAATCATGTTGTAGAGATGTCTACAGGCTTCATACAGGGAGAGCAAATATTTATAACAGAAGGACCATTGCAGGGGAAAGAAGGACAAATCATAAGAATAGATCGGCATAAGCGGGTCGCCTATCTTCAACTCAGCATGTTCAACAAAGAAACCACAACAAAAGTCGGATTAGAGATCATAAGCAAGTGCTGAAAAGGGACTTGCTTTTATTTTGGAGGGATAGATTTGGAGAAATTCAAGGATAAAATATGGCTGTCAAGCCCCACTATGCATGGAGAAGAATTAAAATATATTACAGAAGCCTATAAAACAAATTGGATGTCTACAGTGGGTAAAAACATTAATGAAATAGAAAGAATGATTTGCGAAAAAGTAGGATGCAAATATGCTGTTGCTTTAGCATCCGGGACATCCTCTTTACATATGGCAGTTAAACTAGCTGGAGTAAAACCTGGAGATAAAGTGTTTTGTACAGATATGACATTTGGTGCTACTGTCAATCCAGTAGTCTATGAAGGTGGGATACCAGTATTTATAGATACGGAATATGATACATGGAATATGGATCCGATTGCTTTAGAGAAAGCGTTTGAATTATATCCGGAGGTAAAAATTGTTGTCTTGGTCCACCTATATGGAACCCCAGGTAAAATCGATGAAATCAAAGCAGTTTGTAAAAAGCATAATGTCATTATCATAGAAGATGCAGCCGAGTCTTTAGGAGCAAGATATAAAGGTGTACAGACAGGAACATTTGGGAATTACAATGCAATATCATTTAATGGCAATAAGATCATAACTGGATCCTCAGGTGGGATGTTTCTGACTGACGATAAAGAAGCGACTGAGAAAGTTAGAAAATGGTCTACACAATCAAGAGAAAATGCACCTTGGTATCAGCATGAAGAATTGGGATACAATTACCGGATGTCAAACGTCATTGCAGGTGTGGTAAGAGGACAAATTCCACACTTAGAGGAGCATATCGCACAGAAAAAGGCTATTTATGAAAGATATAGAAAAGGGTTAAAAGACCTGCCAGTAAAAATGAATCCTTATGATGAAGAGAATAGTGAGCCAAACTTCTGGTTATCTTGTTTAATTATCGATAAGGAAGCAATGTGTAAACAGGTAAGAAGTGAACAAGAGGCACTATTTATTAGTGAAGCAGGCAAAACTTGTCCAACAGAGATATTAGAAGAATTGACAAAATACAATGCAGAAGGCAGACCAATTTGGAAACCGATGCACATGCAGCCAGTGTTTAGAATGAATCCTTTCATTACAAGAGAAGGAATCGGAAGAGCAAGAACGAATGCGTATCTCGAAGGCAGTACATTAGATGCAGGTATGGATATTTTTGATAGAGGATTATGTCTACCTTCTGATAATAAGATGACAATAGAAGAGCAAGGCCAAATCATAGAAATCATTAAGGGGTGCTTTAAATAATGTACAGATTATTTTTTAAGAGATTTCTTGATTTCACATTGTCCTTAATAGCAATAATCTTGTTGAGTCCAATTTACTTGATTGTAGCCATACTTGTAAGAGTGAAATTGGGAAGTCCTGTTATATTCAAACAGAAAAGACCAGGCAAGGATGAAAAGATATTCAAGATGTACAAGTTTCGAAGCATGACGAGTGAAACTGATGGGGAGGGAAATCTTCTGCCAGATGAAGTTAGGTTAACTTCATTTGGAAAGAAACTTCGTTCAACGTCACTTGATGAACTTCCAGAGCTCTTTAATATTTTAAAAGGAGATATGAGTATTATCGGTCCTAGACCTCTATTGGTCCATTACTTACCACTTTATAATGGATTTCAAAAACAAAGACATGATGTAAGACCAGGTTTAACTGGACTTGCGCAAGTGAGTGGACGCAATGCAATTTCTTGGGAAGAGAAATTTGAAAAAGATGTAGAATACACGAAAGAGTATTCTTTTTTATTGGATATGAAGATATTATTTATGACTGTGAAAACGGTTTTTAAGAAAGAAGGAATTAGTAGCGATACCTCTTCGACAATGGAGGAGTTTAAAGGATGATTAATAGGTGATGATATGAACAATATTATAATTGTAGGTGCTTCTGGATTTGGTAGAGAAGTAGCATGGCTTATTGAAAATTCAGATAACTGGAATGTTAAAGGTTTTGTAGATGATAATAAGGATTTGGAAAACAAAAGTGTGAATGATTATCCTGTTTTAGGAACAATAGATTTTTTGCTTAATGCAAATGAGAAAACCAATGTAGTAGTAGCTATTGGAAATCCTCAAATCAGAAAAAAAATAGTTGAAAGACTTCAATCCAATAAGAATATTTCATTTCCTAATATAGTTGATAAAGATGTCATTATAGATAGAACCATCACGTTAGGTTTTGGAAATATTATTTGTAAAGGGAATATTCTAACTACAAATATAGAAATAGGGAATTTTAATCATATTAATTTGAGTTGTACAATTGGGCACGATGTGCAGTTTCATGATTATATAACAGTTTATCCTGGAGTGAATATTTCAGGGAATGTAATAATGAATGATTGTGTGGAGGTTGGAACGGGAACCAAAATCATACAAGGGAAAAAAATAGTTGAAGAGACGGTGATAGGTGCTGGTTCTGTAGTTGTAAAAGACATAGTTGAAAATGGCACTTATATAGGAGTTCCAGCAAAACAAATGAAGTAAGATAGGAGAAAGTATGAAAAGAGTATTAATGACTGCGACTGTTCCATCGATGATTGGACAGTTTAACATGGATAATATCAAATTACTACAAGAACTAGGATACACAGTAGATGTTGCCTGCAATTTTGATGATTATTCAGTTTGGAATAGAGAAAGAATAAAAAAATTCGAAAGTGAATTAAAGGAATTAAAGATTAAAAAAATTAATATTAGTTTTTCGAGAAGTCCTAAAAATATAAAAAACATAATAAATTCTTATAAACAAATAAAGCAGTTATTAAATGATAAGAATTATTCTCTAGTTCATACACATACACCTATCTCAAGCTTTATAACACGTTTAGCTTATAAAAAAAGTAATATATACGGAACTTGCAAAATGATTTACACAGCACATGGTTTTCACTTTTTTAAAGGGAATGCTTCAGTTAAAAATTTTATTTTTAGAAACATTGAAAAAATTGGCGCAAAATATACAAATGTACTGATTACAATTAACAAAGAAGACTATATTGCTGCAAAGAAATTTAAATTAAAGAAAAGCGGTACTGTTGAATATGTACCAGGTGTTGGAATTGATATAGATAAAATTAATTTAATTAAAGAAAATAAGATACAATTATGTGAAGAGTTGAATATTCCAAAGGATGCAATCTTAATACTTTCAGTTGGAGAGCTTAATGCTAATAAAAATCACAAGATTGTAATAGAAATATTACCAGAGTTACCCAATAATGTGCATTATCTAATGTGCGGTGATGGTCAGTTGAAAGAGCAACATGAGCGATTAGCCAAGAAATTACATGTATCAGACAGATTACATTTTCTTGGATATAGAAAAGATGTAATTAAGATAATGAAGTCATGTGATATTTTTGTATTTCCTTCAAAAAGAGAAGGGTTGTCAGTAGCCTTAATGGAAGCAATGGCATGTGGATTACCTTGTGTCGTTTCCAAAATAAGAGGAAATGAAGATTTAATAGAAAATGAAAAAGGAGGATACTGTGTGGATTTAGAAAACGAAAAATTTAATATTTATATAAATAAAATATTAGAGTTAGGCCTTTCTAAATCCATGTCTGCTTTTAATTATAATAAAGTTTCAAATTATTCTATAAAGAAAGTGAATTTGAAAATGAGGGAAATTTATGAGAGAAATGAATAAAGAACCTTTGATTTCTGTAATTATGGGTGTGTATAATGATCAGAGATTTTTAAAAGAAGCAATAGAATCTATTCTTTGTCAAACCTATAAGAATTTTGAATTTATTATATGTAATGATTGTTCTGCGGATCAAAGCACTAAGATATTAGAGAAATATAAAAAAATTGATAATAGAATAACAATTATAAATAATAAAAAAAACATGGGGCTAGCAGCCTCACTTAATAGGTGCATAGATATATCTAAAGGTGATTATATTGCAAGAATGGATAGTGATGATAGGGCTTTATCAGATAGATTTTCTATTCAAGTAGAGTATTTAAATGAGCATCCAGAAACTAGTGTGATTGGTACTAATGTATACTATATAGATAACTCATCAAATAGGTATTCAAAGACTGAATTTCCTCATATGAAAAGTATTTCATTAAAAGAAGCGGTTAAGCAAACTTCCCTTATTCATCCTTCTGTGATGATGAGAAAAGAAGCGATACTTAATGTGAATAAATATACAGTAACTGAATTAACATGTCGTGCTGAAGATTATGATTTATGGTGTAAAATGAAAGAAGAAAGAATGGTATTGGAGATTATTGGTGATTATCTTTTAGAATATAGAGAAGATGAAAGTGGAATAAAAAAAAGAAAATATGTATATAGAATTCAAGAGGCGAAACTAAAATTTTATTGGATGAAGCGTACAGGAATGACAAAGTACTTATTTATTTATGCACTGAAACCATTAATTATTGGAATGATTCCAAAAAAGGTTTATAAAAAATTACATAAAAGGAGAGTTATAGATGTCTAATATTCTTTTTATAGTATGCATTACATTACCGATTTTATGTATAGGTAGTGGGTGTTATCTTCTTATACAAGAACAAAAAAAACGAGATCTTTTATCTATTGTATTGATTTCAATTGGCTTAGCTTTCATTGCTTTTTATACATTGCCTAATGTATCGGATGATTTACAGAGACATTTTGATGTCATGAGAAATTATCAAAATCATTCAATTATGGTAATATTTTATTCAGGATATTCATTCGTATATTTGAATAACTTAATAATGTATATCATTGCACAAACTAATATATTAGGCTTATACCAAGCGATTTTTACATTTGTCGGATATTTCTTTTTATTTAAGCTAATACTAATGATTTATGATGATTTAGATATACAAAACAAAAATATATTGATAGGAATGTTTTTATTTATATTTTGCATGTCTTTTTATAAAACTTATATCTTAGCAATAAGGAATTATTTTTGTTTTATCACTGGCGCATATTACTGTTATGCGTTAAAAACAGAGAGAATACGAGTTCATCACTACTTGATTGTAGTTTTATTATTAGCACTTATTCATCCAGTATCATTGGTTCTTGTAATCCCTTTATTCGTAGATAGGATAAAAAATAGAAAAATTCAGTTCGTTTTATTTGCAGGTATTCTTTTTCATTATCCAATTTTAAAGTTACTTTTGAGTTTATGTCCGAAAGATGCATTTATCTATCTTAAGATACAGCCATATTTAAATGGAACGATACAGCCGTATAATATGAATTATATGATATTATATATGCTTCTTGCTCTCTTTGCTTCTTTTATAATTATACTAATGCATAAACAGGAGTCTAATACAATTAAGTATTTAATTCTATATACAATATTAGCGTTATCAACGTTCTATCAATTTGATCTGATTAGAAGATTTATGTACTTGGTGCCTTTGTTTATGATAGAACCTTTATTTATTTTATTATCAGAAAAAAAGATTAATAATTATTTTGAATTTAAGAAATTTAAAATTAAACTAACACATATTTTATCTATAATTATGTTATTTTTGTCAATTGCTTCTATATTAGCGACATATGCAAATATCATAGCATATGGCTGGTATTGGATATTTTAGGGGAGGCTTTTAATGAAAAAGAAAATATTATTTAGCATAACTAATTTAATTGGTGGTGGTGCAGAGAAAATACTTCTTGATACAGTGAAAGCAATGGATAAAACGAAATATGATGTGTATGTTTTTTCTTTGTTAAATGAGGGAATATATATAGAAGAAATAAAAAAATATGCAACATATTTTTTTGCTTTTGATTTAGAAGCGTATCCAGAGCGATTGAGAAATTATATTCGCTTTCTTTTTTTAAGATATATTAAATTTTCAAAAAAAGAAAAATTATACAAGAAATATGTTCAGGGAGAATATGATTATGAAATAGCATTTTTAGAAGGACCAGTAACTAAGATAATTGCCGGTTCTAAGTCAAGGACTCCCAAATATGCATGGGTTCATGTTGATTTAATAAATCTGCCTGATAGCAATAAATACTATAGAAGTAAAGAAGAAGCGAAAGAATGTTATAATTTTTACAATAAGATATTATGCGTTTCATCTGATGTGAAAACTTCTTTTTTAAAAATATACGATGTGGATGAAGAAAAAGTGCAAGTTCAACTAAATGTGCTAGATACTAATAAGATACTAAATTCTATAAAAAATGTTACAGAATATAAGAGGCAGAATCCATTAAATCTTATTACTGTGGGAAGACTTAGTCCACAAAAAGGATATGATCGACTTTTAAAGTGTTGTGTTAGATTAAAAGAAGATAAATTGACATTTAAATTAAAAATTGTAGGAACCGGACTCTTGAAGGATACTTATCAAAAATTTATTGATGATAATAAACTAAATGATTGTGTTGAATTAACTGGATTTATTGATAATCCATATCCATTATTAAAAAAAGCAGATTTATTTGTATGTTCTTCATTAACTGAAGGATTTAGCACAGTGGTTTCTGAAGCTATTTTTTTAGGTACACCTGTACTTACGACAGATTGTGCAGGAATGAAAGATATTTTAGGAGACAGTGAATTCGGTCTAATTGTAGAGAATAATGAGAATGGACTATATGAAGGTTTAAAGCAATTACTTATGGATAAGGATAAATTAAATGAATTGAGAGAAAAAGCAGTAGAAAGAAGTCCTTTTTTTGATTTACAAGCACGTTTATATGAGTTTGACTGTTTATTTGAAAAAGGTAATGAATATGAGTGATATTAAAATAACAATTATGACACCTACGTATAATCGTTCTAGTTTCTTGCCTAAATTATATGAGACTTTAACAAAGCAAACAGTTGATTTAACGATGATGGAATGGATTATAGTAGATGACGGATCAACAGATGATACAGAAGATATAGTTCATAAGCTGAAAGAAAAGAGTCCATTTGGAATTAATTATATAAAATCAACAAATAGAGGAAAACATCATGCAGTTAATATGGGAATAGAAAATGCGACAGGAGAATTTTTCTTTATAGTTGATTCAGATGATACTTTACCAGAAAATTCAATAGAAAGAATTATCTTTTGGTTTACTACTCTAAAAAGTGAACAAGAAAAGTTTGCAGGTATTGGAGGCTTGAAATCTTATGAATTTAGTGGAGATGTAGGAGAATCGTTTGAAGGAGAATATTTGGACTGTTCTTCGATAGAAAGAAGAGAAAAGAATATAAAAGGAGATAAAGCTGAGGTTTTTTATACAGATGTAATAAAGAAGTATAGATTTCCGGAATTTAGTGGTGAAAAATTTCTAAGTGAATGTGTCTTATGGAATGAAATAGCAAGAGACGGATATAAAATAAGATGGTTTAATGAACCCATTTATCGATGTGAGTATTTGGATTCAGGCTTAACTAGAAATATCTATCATCATTTGGCTAAATCGCCGAAAGGTTTTTTACTATATACAATAGAACTTATGCAGTATGAAGCTAGATCAGAACTTAAAAGGATGTATTATGCAGGAGCATATCATGTTTTAGTAGAAAATATAAAGCTAAGTGTATTATCTAAAAAACTAAAAATTTCTGTCTTAAAAATTGTAGTAGGCTCCTACATATTTAGGATAGTTCAAAAAAGAAAGGGAAGGCGAATAAATGAATAAAAAAGTCTGTGTATTATTATGTACATATAATCGTAAAAAATGTTTAGAAAAAGTTTTAAATGCATTAAGTAATCAAACCCATCAAATATCAGGGATTGTAGTCGTTGATAATCATTCAACTGATGGGACTTTATGTCATTTAAATGCTTTAGGCTTAAACTTACATGAAAAGATTAATGAGGTACAAATCACTAATTTAAATAATATCAAATTTTATTATTATTTAAATGAAAAAAATGAAGGAGGGGCAGGCGGATTTAAAAAAGCCTTTGAAATAGGATTAAAGTATGACTATGACTATTATTGGGTAATGGATGATGATGTATTACCAGAAGTAAATTGCTTAGAAATTTTGCTTGAGGGAATGGATGAAAATCATAAAGTGTGCATCCCAAACAGAACTTGTGAAAATTTTAAAGATAATGCTGTTATAAAAATGAATTTTGACAATTTCTTTAAACGTGTAGAAGATAAACAAGTTATTTCAGATTTTACCGGAAAAGAAAAAATAGAAGTTGTGGATTTTGCGTTTGAAGGACCATTGTTTAATTCTGAAATTTTGTCGGAAATTGGTCTACCAGATGATAAATATTTTTTACTCTTTGATGATAGTGACTACGCATATCGCTGTACAAAGATAACAAAGATATATTTTATGGTTAATGCAAAATTAAATAGGCAACTACCATTGCCCAATATAAGTGAACCAATTTATTGGAAACAATACTATATGTTGAGGAATTCATTTGTATTTGATATGAAATATGGGAAGAATTTCATTTTTAAACGATTACGCCCAATGTATTTTTGTTTGTTTTCATATTTAAGAGCAATTTCAAAATGGTCTTTGCCTAGAATTAGATATACCAAAAAAGCATATCATGATGCTAGGCATAATTTATTAGGAAAACAGGTTGAACCTGGAGAAAAGTTCGATGGAAAGTGAGTGAATTGAATGTATGATTATTTGATAGTAGGTGCAGGTCTATTTGGTTCTATTTTTGCATATGAAGCAAAAAAAAGGGGAAAAAATTGTCTTGTAATTGACAAAAGACCTCATATTGGCGGAAATATTTACACTAAAGAAGTGGAAGGTATTAATGTTCATGAATATGGGGCGCATATATTCCATACATCTAATCACGAGGTCTGGAAATATATTCAGCAATTTGCTACGTTTAACAGATATACCAACTCTCCTATTGCTAGATATAAAGATGAAATTTACAACATGCCTTTTAATATGAATACGTTTAATAAGCTTTGGGGAGTCATTACCCCAGAGCAAGCAAAGAAAAAAATTGAGCAACAAATTAAAGAATCAGGTATCACAGATCCTAAAAATCTAGAGGAGCAGGCTATTTCATTAGTAGGAAGAGACATATACGAAAAATTAGTAAAAGGATATACACAAAAACAATGGGGAAGAAGATGTGATGAACTACCTTCCTTCATTATTAAAAGATTACCTGTGAGATTTACATACGATAATAACTATTTTAATGATTTATATCAAGGTATACCAATCGGCGGATATACACAGATTATTGAAAAAATGCTTGAGGGGATTGATATACGATTGAATTGTAATTATTTTTCTAACAGAAAAGAACTAGAAACGATTGCTAATAAAATAGTTTTCACTGGTATGATTGATCAATATTATGATTATTGCTTTGGTGAATTAGAATATCGTAGTCTTAGATTTGAAACAGAAGTATTAGAAATGGAGAATTATCAAGGTAATGCTGTGGTAAATTATAATGAATATGAAATACCATATACTAGAATTATAGAACACAAGCATTTTGAGTACGGGGAAACAAGAAAAACAGTAATAACAAGAGAGTATCCAGCAACTTGGAAAATAGGTGATGAACCATATTATCCGATGAATGATGAAAAAAATAATTATTTATATGAAAAATATAAAGCACTTGCAGACAAAGAAAATAAAGTTATTTTTGGAGGAAGATTGGGAATGTACAAGTATTATGATATGCATCATATCATAAGTGAAGCCTTAGACATGGTAGGAAAAGAATTTAATGAATAAAATACAATCTGTCAAAAAGAACTTTGTAATGAATTTCATTTTGACTGCAGCAAATTTTATATTTCCTATTGTAACATTTCCCTATGTTTCTAGAATTCTATTAGCTGAGGGAACTGGTAAAGTAGCATTTGCAACATCGATTGCAAGTTACTTTTCTATGGTTGCTGCTTTAGGAATTCCAACATACGGCATACGTGCATGTGCAAGAATACGCGATGATAAAGACAAACTAAATAAAACAGTACAAGAGCTTCTTATTATTCATATGAGTGCGACTAGTATAGCGTTAGTGTTTTATTTTATTAGTATCTTTATGGTGCCAGAATTATATAAAGAGAAAACTTTAATGCTAATAAACTCTTTGTCAATTCTTTTAAATGTTTTTGGGGTTAATTGGTTATATCAAGCCCTGGAGCAGTATAGCTATATAACTTACCGCTCTATATTTTTTAAAATTATGTCCATCATATTAATGTTTTTCTTTATTCATCAAAAAAGCGACTATATTATGTATGGTGGAATTACGATTTTTGCAAATGCAGGATCTAATATAATGAATTTTGTTAGATTACGTAAACTAATTAGTTTTAAAAAGGTTGAAAGTTATAATTTTCTAGTGCATATAAGACCGATTTTGGTTTTCTTTGCTCAGTCTGTTGCAATTACAGTCTATACAAATCTCGATACTGTCATGCTTGGTTTTATGCAATCTGATGTAGAGGTCGGGTACTATAATGCTGCAATAAAAATTAAGACAATATTGTTAAGTTTGGTTACATCTTTAGGAACGGTTTTATTACCTAGATTATCTTATTGTATTCAAAGAAATGATAAAATACAGTTTCAAAACTTAATTTCTAAGAGTATTCGATTTGTTTTTATAGTAGCATTACCGCTAACTATTTTCTTTATTTTATTTGCAAAAGAAACGTTGATTGTTTTATCTGGAGAAGATTTTATAGGCGCAACACTAGCAATGCAAATAATTACTCCTACGATTCTTTTAATAGGATTATCCAACATCACAGGTATTCAAATATTAACTCCTTTAGGAAAAGAAAAGTTTGTTGTATATTCAGTAATGATGGGAGCTATTCTAGACTTAATTGTTAATTATATATGTATCCCTAAATTTGGGGCAGCAGGAGCTTCTTTAGGGACACTGATTGCTGAATTTTCTGTTTTGGTTGTGCAAATTGTGTATACTTCCAAACAGTTATATGCAGTTAAGAGTAGTTTGCATATTTCTAAAATTATTATTTCATGTGTGTTTGCAACAGTGGTTGTACTTTCTATAAATGCATTTATCAATTTCTCTGTCTTCTTCAGTCTATTTGTATATGCAAGTTTATACTTTGGAAGCTATGTTATTTGCTTGATTCTATTGAAAGAAGAGTTTGTGATCGACTACATATATAAAGGTTATTTCGCATTAAAAAGGAGGTGAACGTTGTGATGAAAGAGTTTTTAATTTCTAAAAAAGGAATTTTTTGTATAAACTTAGCTCTCCTATTATTATTTGCCTTCTCAGGATGTATGAAGTATGAGGTTTCTGATGACTTTATCATGGAAATGATAGTTTCTGGAGCTTACACAGGTTCACCTTCCCCATTTATTATGTTTATGCATCCTATCATTGGGATTGTTCTTTCTATCTTATATACATTCATCGCAACAATTAACTGGTATTTTATTTTTCAAATTACGGTAATATTCACTTCATTATGCATCCTATCGTATACGTTTTTGAAATATAGAAAAGATAATCTAAGCATATTGCTTTTCATGATATTTCTTTTGTTTTTATCCAATGATCTATACTTATTAGTTCAATTCACAAAGACTGCGACACTCTCTCTATGTGCTGGATGCATTCTTATGTTAAGCAATATTTTAGATCGCAACACGATGAATAAAAAAGAAATCGCCTTGGGGATCCTCCTTTTCTGTGTTGGCTATATGATAAGAAATAAATGCATCTATATTGTTTTATTTTTTTCTGTGCTACCAATCTTATTTCATGGAATCCAGAAGAGGTTCAAGTATATAGATTTCGTGAAATTGGCTAAAAAAGCAGGAAAAGTAATGTTCCCATGTTTTTTTGTTTTAGTAGGATTGAGCTTTTTCAGTAAAGAATTTGTCCAACGATATCCTGCGTATAAAGAATATAAAGAATACAGTGCATATCGATCCGATATTGTTGATTATTCTTATTACTCATATGAGGAAAATCGAACAGAATTCGAAAAAAATGGAATTAGTGAAAATGATTTTTATACATTAGTTCATTGGAATTTTGGAGATATAGAATATTACGATTTAGATAAATTAAAAACGGTAAGTACGATTTTAAGTACCTATCGTGATCGTCAATATACGAGTATAAAAGGAACGATTGTCAATTTAATAAATCGCCAGTATAAATATTACGTAAGTGCATGGGCACTGATGTTCATTTCATTGATTGGAATTTTTGCAATAAGAAATGGAATCTTCCAAGTCTTGTCTGTGAATTTCTTTGCTTTCTGCTTATTGTTTATAAACATGTATCTTGGAAGACTAAACTATCGCGTTGAGTATTCTATCTTTTTAGCAGCAGCGGCATTTTTGCTCTATAGCTTTCAAATATCGGAAAGTCGATTTGAAAAATTTAGCAATAAAGCTCTATATGCAGTGCTGATTGTCCTGTTTGTATGCAGAATACCAGTGCATATACCAAGTTATGGAAAAAGTAGTTACGATTCCATGTTTATCTCATGGAATAATGATTTAGCAAAATATAATGCTTCTTTTGCAAAAGAGAAAGATATGAGCGTTATAAACGAAATTAAGCAGAATCCAAATAATTTTTATTATTTAGGTTTTTATTCCAATATTCAAACGTTATATTTGAATTACAATCCATGGAAAGGGATTCAAAAATCAGAATTTAAAAATGCTGCTTTTTTTGCTGGAATTGATACATTTCACCCGGATTGGGTGAAACATTTGGAAAATAATAGTATAAATAACCCTATGAAACATTTATTAAAGGAAAATGTTTATTTTATAGAGAATAGGCCGATAAATGAAGTCTTGACTTTTGTACAAGAACATTATAAAGTAAATGCTGGAGTGACTTTGTATAAAAAAATAGGGTCATATTACATTTGGAAAATAAGATAGGAGATTAAAAATGAAAATTTTAGTAACTGGTGGTGCAGGCTTTATTGGAGGAAATTTTGTTCATTATATGGTGAATAAGTATCCAGAAGATGTAATCGTAAATCTTGATTTACTAACATATGCAGGTAATTTAGAAACATGCAAACCTGTTGAGGACAAACCCAATTATAAATTCTTTAGAGGAGATATAGCCGATAGAGCTTTTGTTTTTGATCTGTTTGAAAAAGAAAAATTTGATGTGGTTGTAAATTTTGCGGCTGAATCTCATGTTGATAGAAGTATTGAGGACCCAGAAAGTTTTGTTAGAACGAATGTAATGGGAACTACGACTTTATTAGACGCATGTAATAAATATGGGATACAACGCTATCATCAGGTTTCGACGGATGAGGTATATGGGGATTTGCCATTAGATCGACCAGATTTGTTTTTTACTGAGGAAACTCCTTTGCATACATCTAGTCCATATAGTTCATCAAAAGCAGCGGCAGATTTGTTTGTTTTAGCTTACCATAGAACATATGGTCTGCCAGTGACCATTAGTAGATGTTCCAATAATTATGGACCTTATCATTTTCCAGAAAAATTAATTCCATTAATGATTTCTAGAGCTTTAGCTGAGGAATCCCTTCCTGTATATGGAACAGGAGAAAATGTCAGAGATTGGTTACACGTATATGATCATTGTGTGGCAATTGATTTAATTATAAGAAAAGGACAAGTAGGTGAAGTTTACAATGTCGGTGGACATAATGAGCGAACAAACCTGGAAGTAGTTAAAACGATTTTAAAAGCATTGAATAAGCCAGAATCTTTAATAAAGTATGTCGAAGATAGAAAAGGACATGATTTAAGATATGCAATTGATCCACATAAGTTAGAAACAGAACTAGGATGGAAACCAAAATATAATTTTGACACGGGCATCCAACAAACAATTCAATGGTATTTGGATCATAAAGAATGGTGGCATAATATTCTTTCTGGAGACTACCAAAGTTATTTTAACAAAATGTATAAAGAGAAAGGGAGAGTGTAATATGAAGGGGATTATCTTAGCCGGAGGATCAGGAACTAGACTTTATCCATTGACACAAGTCGTATCGAAACAAATACTGCCTGTATATGATAAACCGATGATTTACTATCCGTTATCTACATTAATGCTTGCTGGAATTAAAGAGATTCTAATTATTTCTACACCACGAGATGTAGTAGTATTTGAAGAATTATTAGGGGATGGAAGCCAATTGGGATTAAGTATTGAATATGCAATACAAGAACAACCAAGAGGATTAGCAGAGGCATTTATAATTGGTGAAAAATTTATAGGAAACGATCATGTTGCATTGATTTTAGGAGATAATATTTTTTACGGTCGTCATTTTACGACAACTTTAAATGAAGCTTTATCCAAAAAAGGTGCAACAATTTTTGGGTACTATGTAGATAATCCTAAAGAATATGGTGTAGTCACTTTTGATAAGGATTATAAAGTGTTGACACTGGAAGAAAAACCTGAAAAGCCTAAATCTCATTATGCAGTTCCTGGTTTGTATTTTTATGATAATGATGTTGTAGACATTGCGAAAACTATAAAACCTTCAGCTAGAGGAGAACTGGAGATTACTTCCGTAAATAATGAATATTTACATCGTGGAAAGCTAAATATCAAAGTTCTTGGAAGAGGCTTTGCATGGCTAGATACGGGAAATCCCAACGCCTTACTTGAAGCATCTGAGTATGTTGGAGCAGTTCAGAAAAGAAGTGGTTTATATGTTTCCTGCATAGAAGAAATTGCATACATAAAAGGATTTATCGATAAAGTTCAATTGTTAAAATTGGCAGAGAAATTTGCGAAAACGGATTATGGAAAATATTTATTGAGACTTGCAGAAGAAGATGTCAATGAAGTAAGCGTAGTAAGGGGGTAATCGTGTGAAAAATACAATTATCCTTCTCTACGAATCTTGGCTAAATAAAACAGGAAATATTACTGGAAATGATGAAATAGATGAGTGGATTGAGCAACGAAATAACGATCTTGAGGTTCAGATAGAAAAAATATCTTTGAACGAGTGTAGTCCATGGTACTATGACGAAAAAGAAGGACAAATTAGAAATCAGAATTTATCATTTTTCACGGTAAAAGGATTCCAAAGAAAAAGAGAAAATGATGTCATATTAGAACAACCCGTTATTTTACAAAACGAAATAGGTTATTTAGGAATTATTTGTAAGGAAATCGATGGTGTGTTGAATTTTTTGATGCAGGCAAAAATTGAACCTGGGAATATTAATAAAATACAATTGTCGCCTACAATTCAAGCAACAAAAAGTAATTTTACTCAAAAACATGGTGGTAGAAAACCGAATTATTTGGAATATTTCCTAAATGCGGTTGATCACGAAATCATCGTAGATCAAATTCAATCAGAGCAATCTTCACGTTTTTATAAGAAACGAAATCGAAATATTATCATAAAAGTACAGGATGAGGTTTTGTTAAAACCAAATTTTAAATGGATGACATTAGGACAAATAAAGCGTTTAATGAAAAAAGACAATATTGTGAATATGGATACACGAACCGTATTGTCTTGTATTCCATATTATAATCACAGTTTTTCAAGTAATGAATTAAAGGCAATGGAAGCAAAAGCAAATGATAAAAGCTTATTTAAATCGATTTTTACAATGCATGATGAGGATGTGATTCCTAGAATATATCAACAAATAAACAATTCAAAAATGTTTGATGATGAAGAAGATGCATTGGTTTCTCTAAATCAACTTTCTACGTGGAAATATACAGAGAAGGAAATAAAATGTGTTCATGAACATGATTTTAAAGTTATATTTTGCGATATTATGATTGAGGGAAGAGAAGTAACGAGATGGTGCCAACCATTATTTGAAGCAACAGGGATTGCTTTATTTGGACTATTTGTTTGTAATGATGATGGTGTAAAGAAATTTTTAGTAAGGATAAAGAAGGAAATCGGCTGCTTTGATTCTTTGGAATTAGGACCAACTCTGCAATTAGAACCATCAAAAACACAGGATAAACAGGATCAGATAGTAGATTTGTTTATGAATAAAATGAATCATAATGTAAATATTATACATGATGTACTACTTTCAGAAGAAGGAGGTAGGTTTTATCATGAGCAAAACCGAAATGTTATTATAGAAATAAATAAAAATGAGATCCATGCTGCGGAAGAGGAAGGATATTTCTGGGTAAGTTATAGAACTTTAAATCAATTAGTTCAAGTTAATAATTGTTTAAATATACAACTTAGAAATTTAATATCATTATTAGAGGTGTAAAAATGAAAAAAATTAGAATCGGAATTATATGTCCATCAGAAATCGCATTTCGTAGATTTTTACCTTCATTAGAAAAAGAAGAGAATTTTACATATGTAGGTGTTGCAATCGCATCAAAAGAAGAGTGGGATGGAGATGTTGCAGACACTGTAATTGAAAATGAATGGAAAAAAGGAAAGACTTTTGTAGATACCTATGGCGGGAAGATCTTCGAGAGTTATTCTTCCTTAATTATGTCAAATGAAGTTGATGCAGTCTATCTACCATTGCCTCCTGCATTACACTATAAATGGGCAAAGAAAGCATTAGAAAATGATAAGCATGTATTTGTTGAAAAACCTTCAACTACAAATTATCAAGATAGTTTAAACTTGGTCAAATTAGCTGAAGAAAGAAAACTTGTATTGCATGAAAATTATATGTTCCAATATCATTCACAAATTTCAGAAATAAAGAAAGAAGTTGAAAATGGTAAAATTGGAAAAGTGCATTCATATCATGCTAGATTTGGTTTTCCTAGAAGGGATAAAAATGATTTCAGATACAATAAAGAATTAGGGGGAGGCGCTTTATTGGATGCTGGAGGATATGTAATAAAACTTGCAACAAAGTTACTTGGAGAAGATATTACATTGGAGTCATGTGTCATGAATTCCTATGAAGATTTTGATGTAGATCTATATGGAAGTTATATGTTTAGAAATAAGAAAAATGAGGTATTTATTGGAGAATATGGAATGGATTGTGAATACCAATGTATGTTATCCATATGGGGAAGTAAAGGAATTATGCAAACGGATCGTATTTTTACAGCCCCAGACAACTTCAAACCAAGTTTGAAAATTATTCAAAACGGAGAAGTTGAAACTCTTGAATTAAACTGTGATTCTCATTTTAGAAAATCCATACGTCAATTTTATAATGCTATAAATGACACTGCTGTAAGAGATAAAATCTATAATGAAATACTTTTACAAGCTCAATTAGTTCAAAAGGTTAGAGATATTTCAGGAGGGTTAGGGAATGATAAAATTTAATAAACCATCAATTACGGAACTAGAAATTAACAAAGTAGTTGATTGCTTGAACGGGAATAGTATATTATCAGGAGATGGAAAGTATACAACAGAAGTATATGAACATTTTAAAAAGAGATTTCATATTGATAATATGTTGTTGACAACTTCAGGGACTACTGCATTAGAAATGGCTTCTATTTTAATTGATTTAGAACCAGGGGATGAAGTAATTACGCCTTCTTTTACTTTTTCTTCTACGGTAAATGCATTTCTATTAAGAGGGGCAAAACCTGTATTTTGTGATATTCGAGAAGATACATTTAATATCGATGAAAATTTAATTGAGGATCTAATAACACCAAAAACAAAAGCAATCTATGCGGTTGACTATGCAGGTTTTCCATGTGAGATGGATAAGATCAATGAAATTGCAAATCGCCATGGTCTTTTCGTGATTGAAGATGCTGCTCAGGCGGTAGGATCTACATACAAAGGTAGATATGCAGGAACATTAACTGAATTTGGATGTTTTAGTTTTCACGAAACCAAAAATTATGTTATGGGTGAAGGTGGCGCAATTGTTGTTAATGAAGATAAATATATGGAGCGTGCTGAAATCATCCGTGAAAAAGGTACAAATCGAAGAAATGTATTACGCGGATTAGTAGATAAATATACATGGCATGATATCGGTTCTTCTTTTTTACCTAGTGATTTGTTAGCAGCAATTTTATCAGCACAAATGGAACGTTATGATGAAATTCTAGAAAAAAGAATGAATGTATGGAATACATATTATAATGGACTAGAATGCTTAGAAAAGGAAGGCTTATTGAGAAGACCGGTATTGCCAGAAGATATCGAGCATAATGCGCATATGTTCTGCATCGTATTGCCTGATGAAGATACAAGAACAAATTTAATCAATTCTTTAAAAGAAAAGGGTATTTCAAGTTATATTTGTTATGTACCTTTGCATTCTTCACCATATGGACAAAAATTAGGATATACACCAGAAATGTTGCCAGTTACTGAAGATTTAGGAAAGAGAATATTAAGATTACCTCTGTATGTAGACATGACGACTGAAGATACTTTGTATGTAGTAGATGAAATTTCAAAATCTTTGAAAAGAGGATAAAAATGATAGTCTACAAGAAAAAACTAAAAGTCAATCTGAATTTAATATTTCTCCTAATAATTATAGGGTGGCCATTAATTCATTCCTTTTTCGGAATAGATATGGCGGATACAGGTTTATATTTATATAATTACCAGCATCCGTTTTCCGAAACAGTCTCATTAATGACTTTCTTGGCGACGATTATTGGATATTTATGGTACAGCATTACATCTTTTTTAGGATTATGGGGATTGAACCTTCTTGAGGTTCTTATTGAATGGGCTAGTTGTTACTTTGTATATAAATTGTTGAAAGAAGAGATAAGAAAAGAAATACTTTTATTTGGAATAACATTGAGTCTCTTAATTTGTGATACATATATTAATGTTTATAATTTTCATCAATTAAATATGCTTTTAATGATTATGGCAATTTATTTTTTGTATAAAGGGTTAATAAATAATAAATTATTTTATTGCTGTATTTCTGGAATATTAGTTGGTATATCTGTATTTGTAAGATTACCAAGTATTACTAGTATTATTTTAATATTTCCAATAATAATTTGGAAATATTATAATTCCAATGTAACTAGAAAAGATACGATTAGTCAAATTGTCTCTTTTTTATCTGGTTTCATTTTATCAATAATAGTTATTTTGCTAATTTATATGCTAATTTTTGGATTTGACTATTTGTTAGAAGAATTCAATCGTGCTCTGTTTTTATCAAAAGGAGAAAGTGGAACTTCTCAATATGGTTTTTTAAATGTATTTATATTTTTGATAAAAGATAGTATGGCATCAATAGAAATAGGATTATTACTTTTAGTATATTCTATGTTGATTGGATTTTTTATTACTAGAATTAAATATTATTTAAAGGATAAAAAGTTATATTCTTTTCTCTTTTTTTGTTTAGCTTGTGTGGTACTTTTGTTGATTTTTTATTCGATTAATAGTTTTTCTGCAATGCCACAAGGATGGGCAAAACTTAGCTCTTTTGGATGGATATATTTTGGAATATTGTTGATATGCGGAATATATTATTCAATTCTAGGAACATATTCAGATAAATATAAAAAAATTGGATTATTAGGTGTTTTAGGAATTTTACTGAATTATTTAGTGTTTATGGGATCTGGAGTTAGGTTTCGACATACAATTTTAGGTATGTGGATACTAATGCCATTAGTATTTCATTTTCTCTATAAGTTATTTATTGAATTTAAAAATAAATGGTTAGGAGTAAGTTCGAAAATTATTTTTTTAACTTGTATTGTATTAATTTCAAATTATTTAATAACTACTAATATGTATGATGATTCTAACATCTTTAATTTAAATTCTAAAATTAATTCGAAAGAAACAAAATTACTGTTTACTACACAAAGACAGGCAGAGACAGTAAATGATGTCTTGAATATACTTAATAATTCTATTTATGATAATAAAGAATTATTAGTATATGGTGATAGTGTTCTATTATATGAATTAAGTAATAAAGAGGCATATGTGCGTCCATGGATAAATGTTTCATCATATTCTATAAAAGAATTTTCTCAAGATTTGGAGGAAAAGTTGAAAGAAAATTCATCTCTACCATTGATTGTTATTTGTCGTACATCATCTTATTTTGGATTTGATGAAGTTGGTTATTTAAGTAATTTAGAAAGAACATCACAAATAAATGAGAAGAAGATGATTCTAAACAATTTTATAACTAATAATGAGTATAAGTTAGTTTATGAAAATGAATATTACAGTGTTTATGAATGAAAGGGGTAAAAAATATGACACGTAAAGTCTTAATTTTAGGTGCAGGGAATGCACAATATGACGCTATAAAATATTGTAAAGAAAAGGGATTTGAAGTGTATGGATGTAGCTACACAGATACAGATAAATCAATTCCGCTTTTAGATCACTTTGAGAAAATTAACATTATTGATGTTGATGAAGTAAAAGAATATGCAATGAAGATTAACGCAGATATCGTTTATTCAGTTGGTTCAGATGTTGCAATGCCAACAGCGTGCAAAGTAAGTGAACAATTAAATTTACCGTATTTTGTTTCGTCAGAAACAGCAATTATATGTAATAATAAACAGCAGATGAGAGATTATCTAGGTTCTGATTTTGAAGGGAATGTACATTATTTTGTTTCATCAAATAAAGATGATTTAAATGAAGAAACACTAAATTTTTTCCCAATGATGATGAAACCAGTAGATTCTCAAGGACAACGTGGAGTTCGTTTAGTATCTAATATGGATGAAGTTCTTGAAGAATATGATGAATCAATGTCACATTCAAAAAGTAAAAAAATAATTTTTGAAGAGTATCTAAATGGTCCTGAAATAAGTGTAAATGCTTATGTTTATGAAAAAGAATTAAAATTCTTTCTTGTATCGGATCGTGTATCTTTTGAAGAATATCCAGGAGGTATTATAAAAGAACATCATTTACCAACGAAAGAAAGTCCTGTTGTTGTAGAAAGAATTAGGGCTTTGGTAGAGAGAGTTGTTAATAAATTAAATATAGAGAATGGCCCAGTATATTTCCAAATAAAAATTGTTAACGATGTTCCTTATGTAATTGAAGTAACTCCTAGATTAGATGGTTGCCATATGTGGAATGTTATAAAAGAATATTGTGGATTTGATTTGTTAGATGCAACATTTCAACATCTATTAGGCAATGAACAACTTGCTTTCTGTATGAAAGAAAAAGAAGGGAAATTTAAATTAGTGTTTACTTGTGAGAAGCCAAATACGGCATTTGATCGCAGTAAATATATTATTCCTGATAAATGTTGTTATTTACGCTGGTATTATGAAAATGGAGATAATGTGCGTGTTTTAAATGGCTTTATGGAAAAAGGCGGATATTATATAGAGGAAGTGAAATAAATGCGAGTTGTTGTAGTCGGCGCTAATGGTTTTATTGGGGTAAACTTAATAAAGCGATTATTAAAATGTCAGTATGATGTAATTGGCATTGATCAATATGATAACCATCTGCAAATGTTTTTGGATAATTCATCATTTAAATTAATCAAGGAACAAGTATCATATGATGTTTTGATGAACGTATTACAACCAGATGATGCAGTAGTATGTCTTGCTGCAAAAAGATTAACTCCCAATTTTAATTTAAATGATTATGTTGCAAATATTCATTTAAATTGTGATATATTTCAAAGTTGCATGGACTCAAATACAAAAAATGTAGTATTTTTGTCTTCTATTTCTACATATCGTGCCGATAATGAAAGCTGTAGTGAAGAAATTGATACTGGATCAGGTAATTTATATGGCGAGTCAAAGTATGCAATGGATCATTTAATAAATTTTTTGAATAAGAAAAAAGAAATGTGTATAAAAAGCCTACGCTTGGCACAGGTAATTGGAACAGGTGAACGAAAAGGATATTTGTTAAATACGCTATTAGATAATGCGAAAGAATATAAAGAACAAGTTATATATGGTAGTGGATGTGGAGAGAGACAATATATATATATTAAAGATGTTATATCCGCAATTATTTGTGCAATCGAAGCAAAAAATGCGAAGGGTATTTATAATATAGGGATTAAAGGGCGTATTTCTATTTCTAATCTAGCAAAGCTTATAAACCGAGTTTTTAAAAATGAAGCAGGAATTAAATATTTACTAGAAAAACCAGAAGATAAAAGTATATTAGAGATGGATGTATCAAAAGCGGAAAAAGAATTGAATTTTAAGCCTAAGTATGATTTAGAGGCAGCAATTCAAGATTTAAAGAACTATTATTAGGGGTGTAAATGATGAAAATTACAATAGTAATTCCTTGTTATAATTCAGCAGATACAATCGGAAAAGTAGTGGATTTAACAAGTAAATTTTTAAACGAATTAAAAGGTATTTCTTATGATTTTGTTTTAGTGAATGATTATTCAAAAGATCAAACTTATAAAAAAATTGAAGAAATAAGTAAATCTTATAAAAATGTCATTGGTGTGAATTTAGCCAAAAATGCAGGACAACATAATGCAATATTAGCAGGATTAAGTATTAAAGAATCGGATTATTATCTAGGAATGGATGATGATATGCAAACACATCCATCACAAATAGAAAAGCTGATTAATAAGATATCAGAGGGTTATGATGTAGTCTATGGTAAATATACAAATACAACTTCAAAAGGTATAAAAAAAATAACAAGCAATTTGCATAATTATTCTGTTGAAAAGCTAATTGGAAAACCAAAGGGATTAAAGGCTACAAGCTTTTGGATAATTAAAAAGAAAATTCGTGATAAAATTATTCTTTATCCATCACAATTTACGGATTTACAATCTTTATTTCTTAGAACAACTGCAAATATAACAAATGTAGAGTTAGAACATTTTGAACGTATAAGTGGCAGTTCAAACTATACATTTCGGAAATCATTAAAATTATGGTCGAGCATTTTAAATTTCTCTGCGCAACCATTTCACTATCTTATGGTAGTTTCTATTGTAATTATAATTTTATCTATATTTTTTACATTGTTTTTTGCATTTAATAGAAATAATAATTATTTACTTTGTCTCATTGCGTCTTGCATAGGTTTGTTATTATTCTCTATATCGCTACTAGGAATTTATATTGTAAGAATGATGTTTGTTATAACTCAAACGCCACAGTATATGATTTCAGAAATAACAGAAGAAAACATTGATTAAATAGAATAACTAGGTTAAATATATCGCCTGTTTTATAAATCTCTATAGTTTGTCGTTAAAATAGTAATTACCAAAATAGTATTAGAAAATATGGTAGAATGAATTTTATGACAAAAAAAGTAAGCAATTTTAATACTATGGATTTAATAACATATGGGGAGGAACACTTTATGAAGAAAATAAATTGGATACAAATTATAAAAATACAAGCAATTATTTTTCTTTATTCAATTATAAGCATACTATCAAAAATTGCTTCGTCTTTTCTAGAAAAAGATATATGGATGGTAATGGTTATTTTATTAATCATGTTAATAGTATTGGCAAGCTATGCTTTTTTATGGCAAAAATTGTTAAAGAAAGTTGATTTATCCATTGCTTATGTGAATAAAGGTATGCTCTTATTTTGGTCTATGATTTGGTCTGTTGTTATTTTTAGAGAGGAAATAACAATACTTAATATTATAGGGACTATAATAATTTTTGTAGGGATAATGGTGGTGAATGAAAATGCTTAATATCTATACTTTAATCATGTTACTTTCGTCTTTTTTAGCTGCTATATCTCAAATTTTATTAAAGTTGAGTGCAAAAAAAAATCATAAGAATTGGATAATGGAATATATAAATCCATTTGTTATATCTGGATATTTATTATTATTATTGACAATGATTATGAATATATATGCATATAGTGGTATTGATTATAAATTTGGTCCTATTTTGACAACAACTAGCTATATATTTGTTGTAATACTTAGTATATATATTTTAAAGGAAAAATTAAATAAGAATAAAATAATAGGAATTTCATTGATTCTAATAGGAATTGTAATTTTTAATATAAAAATATAGCTATTTAAATAGTTAAGAGGAAATCATGAAGTTATTGTCTTTTCAAGGGTTTTGAAATAAAAATGAGGTGAATAATCATGAGAATTCTGAAAAATGTAATTAGTTCAATACTTGTAATGTTTATGTTTTTATATGGTATAAATGTAAATGTAAAAGCAAATTCAGATGAGATAGCAAAGTTAAATATGAACGAAACATACAGTAATATTGATTTAACTGCTGTAACTAATTTTAATACACAGATCATGGGGGCAAATTTAGTAAAGCTTTCATGGAATGCTGTTAAAGGTGCAGATGGATATATTATATATCGTAAAATTGCAGATGGAAAATTTGAATATCGATACATGGTAAGTAATACCACATATACTGATACAACAGCGCAAACAGGTGAGTATAACTTTTATCGTGTATATCCATATAAGAATGTGAATGGAAAACGTGTACTTGGTCCATCAAATGAATATAAGTATGTTAAACCTGCACCATTAGGAGTGAAAAATCTTAAAGCACAAGCAACTGGAACTACTTCAATTAAACTCACATGGAATGCAGAAAAAGATGCGGATGGATATATTATATATCGCAAAATTGCAGATGGAATATTCGAATATCGATACATGGTAAGTAATACCACATATACTGATACAACAGCAAAAACAGGTGAGTATAATTTTTATCGTGTATACCCATATAAGAATGTGAAGGGAAAACGTGTACTTGGTCCATCAAATGAATATAAGTATGCTAAACCTATGCCGTTGGCTGTTACTAATTTAAAAACAATAAGACAAAATTCTAATATAAAAATTACGTGGAATACAGTATCAAATGCAGATGGGTATATTATTTATCGCCAATCACCAAATGATTCAAAAATGGTTTATCGTTACATGGTAAACAGTACATCGTTTGTCGATACTCAAACATCGGCACCAGGGTATTATTATTATCGGGTTTATGCATATAAAAATGTGAATGGAAAGCGAGTTCTAGGCCCTTCAAATAATTATAGTTATGTTAAAATACCTAAGACTATAAAAAAATATATAGAGGGTATGTATCGAGTGGGGATAGATGTACCTGAGGGAGAATATATCGTTTTTAAAAACAATGCTAATTTAGGATATTATAAAGTCACATTAACAGGAAATAATGATGATATCATCACTAATGATATTCTTGAGTATAATGGATATATTACATTGCAAAAAGGGCAAAGCATTTCTTTAAATGGTTTAGATATGTATCCTGTAAATCATGCGCCAGATTTAGACATGAGCAGCGAAGGAATGTTTAAAGTCGGGAAAGATATTCCAGCAGGAACATATAATGTAGTTGTAAATCCAGAAAAAGAATATGGTTATTATGCGATTTGTAATGATTCTTATAATCGATGGGATAGTATTGAGTCAAATGATTACTTTAAAGGCAATAGATTTGTTACTGTAAAAGATGGCCAATACCTTCAGATAAAGGATAGTAAAATAGAAAGAATAAATTAACCTTGTTAAATTTGATCTGTTAATTAATCAATGAAAATAACAAATTCATATAGAATGAAAAGATTTAGAATTTACATGAATTAGTTGAAAATATAAAATTCACTAAGGTTATTAGCATAAAAATTAAATAGAAACTTGTAATAATTTAATTTTTTGTTAGAAAAATATAAATTAAAATATAAGACTACTTTTCTAAACTTATTTCTTCAAGATTATGTAAGTATTGAAATAAACATTGTGCATTGAATTTTATTGGATGTATAACTTAACTCTAGTAAAAAAAGGAGAGTTTTATGAAAACTTTGATCATTTTAAGCACAGTTATAAGCTGTATGGGCGGACAAGTTTTGCCTGCTATACCACTTCGTCAAGAAGCGCCACTAGTTGTTTCCAGTGTAGCTAATATTGACAGTCATATTGTTGTAAAAAATGGAAAAGCATATTATATGGAAAATGGTAAAGTATTAATGGGACTATTTTCAAGAAATAATAAAACTTATTATGCACCAGAATGGGATAAAGGGGCATTAAAAACAGGTTTACAATTAGTAAACGGAAAGAAATATTATTTTGATGAAGTTACATATGCACAAAGAACTGGAATTGTGGAAGTCTTTTATGGAAGTAATACACAAAAACATTATTTCTTATTGAATGGTGGGATAGCAATGGGACTTTATACTGATAATAAGGGAGATACGTACTATTTTGCAGGAACTAGTGGAGTTCTAGTATATGGACTTCAAAATATCAATGGAAAAAAATATTATTTTGATGAAAAGACTGGAAAGCAAAAAGTAGGGCTTGTGACAATTGATTATGGAAATGGAAAACAAACACATTACTTTTTGAAAGATGGTGGTGTAGCAAAGGGACTTTATACTGATAATAAAGGCGATACATACTACTTTGCTGGAAATAATGGAATCATGGTGTACGGACTCCAAAATATTAATGGAAAAAAATATTATTTTGATGAGAAGACAGGGAAACAAAAAATAGGGTTTGTGACAATTAATTATGAAAAAGGTGAACAAACACATTATTTTTTGAAGAATGGCGGTATTAAACAAAATGGATTTGAGGTTATTGATGGAAAGAAATATTATTTTGCAAAAGATAGCGGTATTATGTATAAAGATATCAAAATAATTAATGATAAAAAATATTATTTTCATCCCAAAACTGGTGAATTATTAAATGGAATTTATCGTGCAAATAATGGTTTTACCTATTATTTTGATGAAAATACCGCAAGTGGCGTAAGAACTGGGCTTCAAACATATCAAGGTGATACTTATCTGTTTCATAAAGAATCAGGAATTATGCTGACTGGTCTTTTTTCGGTAGGAAAAGATCTTTATTGCTTTGATGAGACTAGTGGAAAGGCATTAAAAAACACAAGTTATAATTTGTATCATGTAATTATTCAATTTAATAATAAAGGTATTATGATGAATCATTATATTGATGATGATTATAAAGATGATGTACGACCCAATATTATTAATAAAGCATTGGATAAAATAGGTGTACGTTATACAACTGATCCAGATGGTTATGTATGCAGTTCCTTTGTCACTTTTGCTTATGAAAATCTAGGTATTGATTTATGGGATTATCGTGCTGAATCTTTTGAGCAAGCAATGTTTGTAAAAAATAATAACAAAGAAATTACAAGGGAACAATTAAAGCCAGGCGATTTGATTTTCTGGTCAAAGCCAAATTGTGGTGACCCAGAATGCGATCACACTGATCAAGTTCATCATATTGCAATTTATTTAGGAAATAATAAAGTTATTGAAGCGAATGAAACTTTCGGTCTTGTCGATGTTCAAAACATTACTTCTGATGATAACTATGTTTTATATTCTTATGGAAATATCATTCCTCAAGAATTAGAATCATTAGAAGCACCCGAAAAATTAGAAGTTACTCCAGGAACTAATGATAAATTGAATATAACATGGGAAAGTAATGAGCTCGCTGATGGTTATATATTATATCGTAAAGATCCTAACGAAACAATATATAAACAGATTGCTAAGATTACTGGGAATATGAACACTTCTTACGCAGATACTGCAACAAAACGCAGTCTCTATTCTTATAAAATTGCATCTTATAAAAATGTAAAAGGTAAAGAAAAAGTCAGTGAAATGTCTATGGCAGTTGATGGAATGAGGCTGTTAGATGCTGCAAATAACTTGAACGCAGTACCAGCAGGAAAGAACAAAGTAAAGATTAGCTGGGATAAAGTAGAAAATGCAGAAGGTTACATTGTATATCGTCGAATTGGTAATGGTAATTTTGAATATCGTTATATGGTAAAAGGAACAGAATATACAGATACAACAGCGTCGAACAGTGAATATAATTACTATCGTATTTATCCGTATGTAACATTGAACGGGAAACGTCAATTGGGAGTAGCAGGTAATTATGTTTATCAAAAGGGGGGGTTAGCTGCTGTAAATAACTTGAATGCAGTACCAGCAGGGAACAATAAGGTAAAGATTAGCTGGGATAAAGTAGAAGATGCCGAAGGTTATATTGTATATCGCCGAATTGGTAATGGTAACTTTGAATATCGTTATATGGTAAAAGGAACAGAATATACAGATACAACAGCGTCGAACAATGAATATAATTTTTACCGTGTTTATCCTTATATTACTGAAAATGGAAAACGTCAATTGGGAGTAGCAGGTAATTATGTTTATCAAAAAGGCGGTTTAGCTGCTGCAAATAACTTGAACGCAGTACCGGCAGGAAAGAATAAGGTAAAAATTAGCTGGGACAAAGTAGAAGATGCCGAAGGCTATATTGTATATCGTCGAATTGGTAATGGTAACTTTGAATATCGTTATATGGTAAAAGGAACAGAATATACAGATACAACAGCGTCGAACAATGAACATAATTTTTACCGTGTTTATCCTTATATTACTGAAAATGGGAAACGTCAATTGGGAGTAGCAGGTAATTATGTTTATCAAAAGGGAGGCTTAGCTGCTGTAAATAACTTGAACGCAGTACCAGCAGGAAAGAATAAGGTGAAAATTAGCTGGGATAAAGTAGGAGATGCGGAAGGCTATATTGTATATCGTCGAATTGGTAATGGCAATTTTGAATATCGTTATATGGTAAAAGGAACAGAATATACAGATACAACAGCGTCGAATAATGAATATAATTTTTACCGTGTTTATCCTTATATTACTGAAAAAGGGAATCGTATTTTAGGTCCAAGTAATATGTATAAATATGCGAAAGGCAATTAATAAAATAGAACTATGAAAGAAAGAAGTAGAGTGAAGAAAACTTTAAAATTTATACTCTGTATAGCTTTATTACTTTTGCAAAATGATTTTAATGTTTTGGCAGAAGTAAATGAAACAGAAACTGAAATTGTTGATGAAAATAGTTATCAAAAAATTAATCTTAATGAAATAGACAAAATGAAAAATGCTGCTATGGGACAAAATCAAGAAATGACAAGCAGAGATTTTCGTGATGTTGGTCCATATTGGGTTAATGAGAATGGTATTAAAAGTTTTTATGATGCAAACAATGTGCTTTTTGAGAGAAAAGGAACAAAGAAAATTATTGATGTTTCCGAACACAACGGAAAGATAGATTGGAAAAAAGTAAAATCCTCTGATGTTGATGGTGTGATTATTCGTGTTGGATATGGATATCTAATGGAAGATAAATATTTTCAATACAATGTTAGTGAGTGCAATCGTTTGGGAATTCCTTATGGTATTTATCTTTATAGTTATGCATATGATGCGAATTTTGCTTATGAAGAAGCAAATGGAACTGATGAGATGCTGAAGTAGGTAAACTTAACATATCCTGTTTATTGTGGTATAGAAAATTTTACCCCTTTGTCTTATCATGGAATTATGCGCTATCCACCTAAATATGTATCAGGAATATGAAAAGGTTTTATCACATATCTGAGCTGTATAAAAGAGTTAGGTTATGGTGATAATACGCATGTGTATAGTTATCGTTCTTTTCTTCAAAGTAAATTGGATACTAAATAATACTTTCTCATGTTTCTTGGGTTGCTGCTTATACTCTACCTTAACTTTTACTAAATCCCATTATAAAGGCGATTATGGATGGAAATATACCTCAATTATCAGAGTGAGTACAACTTTTATAAGGTATATATTTACAAAATTATAAATGGTAAAAGGCAATTAAGTGTATCGGATTAATATGTTTATGCGAAGCCTAGACCTAAAACAGTGAAAAAGTTTAAAGCTGAGATATAAATGCAGGAGCTGATGGTTATATATTACAGGCAAGCACCAGGTGAATTGTGTATGAATTATCGCTATATGGTAAAAGGGAATAATTCATCTATGATGCACAGATCACTAAATCGGAATATTATTTCTAACGTGTATATGCCTATAAGATGATTGATGGAAATGAGTTATGAGTTCTAGTAATACCTATGTGTATGCAAAAAATAAATTTAATATAGATAATTGGAGAATATAAAGCCTATTAATTACCTATTTATAAGACTGATTAGGAAAATATGTAAAGTAAATGAGTATTCCGTGACGAGAAGTTTATACAAAAAGCTGAAAAAAGATTAATAGAAACAGTGATGAGGTCCAGTAAATCCGTTAAAAAGCCTATGCAAATATGAATATAAAAGGGGCTGTAACGAATAGTCATTAAATTGGGCTACAGAACGTTACAGCTCTTTTTTCGTGTGTTTACAGTGGTATTCATAATGTATATCCATAGTCCTGTTTCAGATTCGCAAACACACCTTCTGCCTAGATGCTTCTCTGCATCATAATCTTCTTTCCTTCCTCGCTTTCGAGATTCTTGCGCACCTCTTTATGATATTTTTCCATATCCCGGCTTCTGTTCAGTGTCCTGCCTTTCCTTGCTTTTGTGCATCTCGATCTCAAAGGGCAGTCTCCGCAATGCTCATTCACATATTTCTGATTTGTCTTTGGATACATACTTCTATGATCCAGCGTTGATGATACCAGCGTAAAAGCATGCCCAGCTGGACATATGATCTCACCGTTCTCATTCTCTTTCATTTGAAAGCTTTTGAACTGATTCTTTTTCGTTTTCTTCTCTTTTTCTTTCTCATATCCAGGATATTTCAAATACTGCTCAATGTGGTGGATACTGTTATAACCGTAATTATTATATCAGCCATATCCAGCATCTGCACTGATATAGATATGCCGGATATATTCGCTGCTTACTCCCATCTGCACATTATATCCCGGTTTGAATACACCGGTATTGTTATAATAATCATATTTCATATGCATAAATGTTGCATCTGGATTTGTCTTAGAGAAACTGTTGCGTTCTGCAAGTATATCTATATGAAGCGTATATTTATACATCTTCAGCCCATATTCCTTTAATTCATCATAGTATCTCTGGACTTTATGCTTTCTTTTCCCCTTACCATGTTTGAACTCTATCCCGTGTCCATTCATGCATCGTTCGATCCAGTCACAGACATCCATCAGATAATCAAGTCTGATTTCATGATAGACTGAAAAAAATCATTGATAATTCAAGGTCATTTTTAATATTACGGTTTAGACTCTTAATGCATTTCATTGTCTTTTCCCAGCATCTGGCTCTATATTTCGTTATGGCCTTCTTCCACACAAAGGTCATTTTGTTTGCGTTCGCTTCAAATTTAGTGCCATCAAGATACAGTACATATGTATCTACAGTATCCTGCTGTTCAATGTAATTGTTGATCTCAGTGAATATCTTATCTATCGGCATTTTCAGATCATCATGGATGAAGCGGTGGAAAGCCTGATGGCAAGGTCTGTAATTATTCATAAGAGATATGAAACGGATATCAGTACGGCACAGTTTCTCAAGTTTTCTAGTGGAAGCGTAACCGAACAAGCCCATGCGAGGATAACCGTAATTCATATAGATGCCATTATAGCCATGAGTATTTCTGTTAGTGAAATCAATATGCTTATTTAAATTTATACCTCCTGTGATTTCAAGAACAGTGCGTGAAATATCATCATGTGCTATGTCATTTTTGGAAAGAAAATTGAATTTAATGGCAGGATCGCTTGATATGTGCTATAATTTTTCTTAGGTAATATATTTAATACAAGCAATTAATTTTACCAAATAATAAGCACTTTTTCCAGTATCTGGATGATTGCTTTTCGATTTCTATGTCTGCTTACTCGTTACAGCCCCTATGATTTTGGACATGTGCTGATTTTAAACCGCTTGCAAATTATTCCTGCTTTTTTCTTCAAACAATTTGACAAAAAAGAGGTAAATATTTTAACGTTTTTTAAAGAAGTATTGATTTCAATCATTTTTAATTAGAATTTTTTCCCCTTAAATCATACGGCAAACAATAAATAGGGGAGGCTTCGCCTATCAAACTTATTTTCAGGTTTGCCTTTATAACATCTATGACCAATTTTCGTGATGAAAGTAACATAGCAATGATCCATCCTTCAGCATCCTTTTTCAACCTTGGTAATTGTCTATTATCCAAGAATGTATGAAACTTGTGTAATATTAAGGAAATGTAATACAAATCGTATGGTCAAATAGTTGAAAAACCTTTATAATAGAACTGTTGATTAAAAGAGGAGGCTGTTTATGGCTAAGAGAATACATAAGACAAAGAAAACGCCTTTATTTAAAAATGTAGGTTTTTATTTTGTCCTTCTTTATGCATTACTAACTTTAGGTATGATTGTTCAGGTATTCACGGTAAATGTGATCCCTATGAAATATGCAATGATTGTATGTGTCATATTATTATTACTGCTTTTAGGAATGTATTATCTCCAGTTTGGGAAAAAAGTAAATAAAGTAAATAAGGTATTGGGAAAAATATTGATTGTTATATTAGCGGTGTTCTTAGGCGTTGGCAACTGGTATTTATTTAAAACAGGATCAGCATTCTCCAGAATAACTGGGGATGATACGCAGACATCTATTGTATCTGTAGTAGTGATGAAAGAGAATAAAGCTGAAAGTATTGAAGATTTAAAAAATAGTAAATTTGGCTTAACAAAAACAGGAACACAGGATATCATGGAAAAGGGACTTGCTGACATAAAGAAAGATGCAGGACAGGATATCACCACTGTAGACTATAAATCATATAAAACGATTGCTGATGATTTATATGATGGGAAAATTGACGCTATTATTATGGATGAAGCCACAAGAAGCTTGTTTGAGGATAATCATTCTAAGTTTGACTCAGAAACAAGGATAGTAAAAAGCTACAAATATAAGACTACAACTAAAGATATTAGTAAAAATGTAAATGTGACTTCTGAACCATTTAACATTTACATAACAGGTATTGATACTTATGGAACAATATCTACAGTATCCAGATCTGATGTTAATATGATTGCGACAGTGAATCCTAAAACACATCAGATTCTGTTAACTAGCATTCCTCGTGACTATTATGTACCTCAGCCATGTCAGGGAGGTCAGACAGATAAACTGACACATACTGGTATCTTTGGTGTAGATTGCACCGTAGAAACAGTGGAGAATTATTTTGGTATTGACATTAACTATTATGTTCGTGTAAATTTCTCTAGTGTTGAGAATATTGTTAATGCTTTAGGTGGTATCACGGTTAATAATCCTGTAGCATTTACAGCGAGTGATGGAACGTATTCTTATGAAGCAGGAGATGTTTATATGGATGGGGCAAAAGCATTACGCTTTGCCCGCGAACGTTATAATTTAGGGGGCGGTGACCGCGACCGTGGTAAGAATCAGATGAGAGTTATTACCGGAATCATAAACAAAGCAATTTCACCATCAATTATTACAAATTATACGAGTATTTTGGATGCAGTCAGCGGTAGCTTCCAGACAAATATGAGTAACAGCGAAATGACATCTTTGATTAAAATGCAGATAAACGATATGAGTGGCTGGGATATTGAACAAATTTCCGTTAATGGAACCGGTAATGGCAGTGCATGGTCACCGGCAAACGGATTTAATTCCTGGGTGATGGAACCAAATGTCAATACAGTGAAACGTGCTGTTGAAGTTATAAAGAAAGTTGAGAACGGAGAAGATGTAAAAGCTCTTGCTCAACAGGTTATGGAAGAAAACACAGCCGATGAATAATATTTAAATAAAAAGTCAGGTTATTTTGCAAATTTTATTGCATTATAGACTGACTTTTTTTGCATACTGATACTTATAATCTGATTTTTGATTTCCGATATATTAGAAATTTTTGGCGTGATATGTAAGGAACGCACTACTAATCTTTCATAGATAAAGAAAGCTTTTCATATCCTATTATGCGTATATCTATAAAAATGATTTATAATATTTACAAATACGTAATTATTTTATAAAATAGAAGTATCAAAAAGAGGGTGGGAATATGAATGATTTATTTTACGTGCTCTATAATTGCATGGATAAAGACGGTATACGTAATCGGTTAGATTCAGTATATTGGCTTTATAGCGTCGAAAATATTATTGTAAAGCGTAATGACGTATACAGAAGATTTCTAAAGGTAAGATTTTTTAATCGATTTTTCAATGAACAAAATGATTTAATGCAAATGAAATTTAATTTTCATGGACAGGAATTTACAATTAAACGATTTGAACTCGTTTCAGAATATCAAAATCAAAATTTGCTAGGTTTTGTATATGAAATAGAGCTATCTGACGCATCTACAGATTTATCTTTAATTAGCTATATTGCTGACGGAGAAGAGTATGTTGTGAATGGCCATATAGTTTCGAATATCAAGTTAAACTATGATCGTCAGCAATTGAATTTATTAAATGATTATACTTCAGACTTAACTGTAAATACTCTACCCTTAATAAAGGATAAATTTTGGGTCTGTTCTTGCGGGTTTTGTAATACAGCAAAATCAGATGTCTGTGAATCGTGCGGTTCTGAAAAACAGAATTTGATTGAATTGATGAATGAAGACTTAAGAGAAAGGGCTTATAAGCAGCCAGATAAATTTTTAAGAATGGATGAGCAACAGACGCTTGATAATATTCTTGAAAATTATGCAATAAAAATGGAAGATACTTACGGTTTAGATAAAAGCAAATTACTATCATGTCTGGATAAGGCCTCGTTAAAAATAAAGCATGAAGAGCTGATAACTGACAAAATTAAGAAATTCCTAGAAGATGAAAAACTTACCTTATCTGTTGATTTAAGCTTTGAAGAAAATATAAGACAGTATTGTGAGAAGATAACCGGAGCGCTGATAACAACAGAAATGGTCACGCAGCTAGGAAATCTGAAAGAACGTGAGGTAGAGTACCGACAGCGATGTGAGTCCCAGATGCGTGTAAATCAACAGAGGAGAAAGAAGCTGGCTATCATGGTTGGATCAGGAGCTCTAATTCTGATTGCACTTCTTATCAATACAGTGATGCAGCAAACGTCACATGACAATGAAAATATTTCTGACACTGCTTCTGCTAAAATAGAGCAGAAAACTGAAAAAGAGACAGTAAAGACTGAAAATCACAATCTACCCCAAATCGAGGCAGGTGTATACAGTACGATAGCTTTAAAAAAAGATGGTACTGTGTTATCTACAACAATTCACAAATCTGAAGATAATCGTGGACAAAATAATGTGAAGAACTGGGAGAATATAATACAAGTATCTTCCAATGAATATCATACTGTAGGTTTGAAAGATGACGGTTCTGTTATTTCAACATCAATAAATACTTCTAATGATACAGGACAAGCAGAAGTAGATAGATGGACTGATATTGTTCAGGTATCAGCAGGGACGTGGCATACCGTTGGGTTACGCAAAGACGGTACAGTAATTTCTACATTCATTGATGATATGTATGATTTTGGGCAAGGAGATGTAGATGATTGGACAGATATCATTCAGGTTTGTGCAGCATGGGATCATACCATAGGATTGAAAACGGATGGAACAGTTGTATCTACAAAAATCAATAATGAAAAATATGATTTTGGTGAAACGGATGTGACTGATTGGAACGGTATAGTACAAATAGCGTCAGGATCGAACCATACATTGGGACTAAGAAATGACGGAACTGTTGTTTCGATAGGATATGAAAAAGATGGACGTTGTTCTGTTTCAGGTTGGCGTGATATTATTGCAATTTCAGCAGGTAGATTTCATAGTATAGGACTCCGTAAAGATGGAACTGTGATATCTACAGAAATTCTTGATAAAAAAGAAAATTTTGGCCAAACTGAAGTAGCTGAATGGAGCAATGTTGTGCAGATTTCTGCTGGATGGCTTCACACTGTGGCTTTAACACAAGATGGACATATCTTATATACTGAAATTAGTAAAAAAGCAGATGATAATGGTCAAACTGAAGTAGCCGAATGGGATTTAAATGGAGGGAATTAGAATGAATTATCAAGCTGATGTAAATGTACTTTCTTCACCAATATTAAAAATTGAGAAGAACATAATAGAAATGGATGATGCAATAATTCAAATTAAGAATGTTGCCAGTGTATCACTGCGTTATCCGCCTAAGTATGGATATTCGCCTTATGCAATAGGTATTTTCATAATAAGCTTTTATATTTTTTTCTATACAGTGACTGCTGCTGAGATAAAGTTTATCAGCTTTATGTTTTTGATTAGTGCGGCAATTTCTGGATATATGCTTTATCGTACTTGGGAAAAAAATAAGGATCTTGGGAAAAATATTATTATATCTACAGGAAGTGGATTTAGTTTCTGGATCAATAGCAAAGACGATGATTTCTCTTTAAAGGTTATAGATGTTATTAGAAATATCATGAATGGACACGCTATTGAAAATGAAGTCATTATTAACCTTGAAAAGCTAGATATCATAAATAATGGCATTATGGCATATACAGATCATTCACAACATAATACCTCATATTCAGATATCAGTGATTCAATAATAGGGAGTGATAATAAAGTTCAGGCTCCGGATGCTGATGAATATCCGGAATTGAAAATATAAAGGAGTAACTTATGGGAAATTATAAGAATTATTCAAACATATCTAATTCAATAATAGGTGATAATAATCAAGTCAATATTCAAACTAATGAAGTTAGTACGGAGACTTGGAATCTTTTGAAAAAAGAATTGCTGGAATCTATTTCAAAAACGGAGGATTCTCAAAATCGAGAAATACTTGAACATATTTACGCATATGCTATACAAAAAGATAAAACCGGGATCGTTCAGTATATTAAGAAGCATAGTTATACGATTGAAAAGGATATTCTTGTAGGAATTACATGTTCTGCATTATATGAGTTCATAAAATGGTGTCTGGGAATTTATATGTAGTATAAATTGAAGCCCTTTGGTTGGTTATAACGGCAGAAAGGTAAATACAAGATAATGATCCTTATTTCGGAGTATTGTGGATTAGCAAAGGACAATTTGAAAGTGTCTATAATTCTATGAAAAAGCAGTTGTTGTACGCTGATTGATAAGCTCCTTTATGAGAAATAAATACCATGCTCTATAGTATTATAGTGAGGTTAATAAGAGTAATATCATCTTAATCAGGATGAATTGGCTATCCAAATTTTTTAGGGGTTTTCGCCAGAAATTTGGGGGTCAACTTTGGGGGAGAGAAAAAATAAAGGCTAAAAATTAAGACCCCTAAAGTTAAAATCAAGAGAATCAGTGAAAAAACATTCT